>JALZIC010000034.1 GCA_030860455.1 Actinomycetota bacterium | reverse complement strand
TCCATGTGCCGTTCGACGAGCTCACAGGCGCGCCGGCGACCGAGGCGGTTCTCACGCGTATGGCGGGGCGGGAGGGGCGCGTCGCAATCGTGGGAGGCAGCGGCAGCGGGAAATCGAGCATCATCGCATCGGTGCTCGGGCCGTTCGCGGACGAGCTGCCGGAGGAGGTAGTTCCTCTACGCATTCCGGTCGCGGGCGAGCCGGACGAAACCGTCACTCAGCCCAAGGCGTTCGTCCGCCACCTCATCGCGACGATCACCCGGTGGGCAAGCCCGGAGATGTTCAGCCAGGCCGAACGGGAGGAGCTCGAGCGGGGCGCATCTCAGGGCACCCTGCGCCGCGGCGCCGAGACCACCCGTAAGTTCCACATCGGAGCGCCGGCGTGGTTTGCGGACGCCGGCTTTGCGCTCGAGGTCAGGACAACCGGAGAAGACATCGCCAGAGCCGCCTCCACGGTCGATGTCGTCGCCGAGAGCAGGCGCATGATCGACCTTTTCCGGGCGCACGGAAGAGTGCCGCTGTTCGTCATCGACGACTCGGACCACTGGCTGCGCATTCCCGAGTTGGACCGCTCGCCACTTGCAAATGAGTTCTTCACCCAGAACGTCAGAACCATGGCGACCGAGCTGGCGTGCGGCTTCGTGCTTGCGGTCCACGACGATTATCTCGACTATCCCGGTTACATCGAGACCGAGAACTTGTTTTCGACGGTTATTCACGTTCCGTGGTTCGAGACCGGAAACGCCGCGGGCCCCATCGGCAGGATCCTGCAGCACCGGATCGATGTCCACGAGGTTCAGGCCTCGGTGGAGGAAGTCTTCGATGCTGAGGCGGTCACCGGGCTCGAGTGGCATTACTTCACCGGCGCCGGCGGCAGCCTCCGTGATGTGCTGCAGGTTGCGGACCGGTCGGTTCAGCACGCATGCTCGGATGCGGAGCAGATGGTCACGAAGCAGTTGGTGATCCAGGCGCTGACCGAGTTCCGCTGATGGAAACCGGAACTTAAGCCTGGCGCCGGGGACCGCCCTGCTCGGGCCCGGGGTCCTGCTGGGTCTCCTCCGGTTTCTCCTTGTCGTCCTCGTCTTCGGGGGTACGCGCACCCGGTCCAATCGCAGAGGCGAGGACGCCGGAGTTGGGGAGCGCCACGGGGCCGGCCTTGGTGGCCAGGTTCACGTAGAAGAGCCCCATGTCGGTCACCACGCCCTCGTATTCCCCACCGAGCGGTCCCGAGCGCATCACCAGGTAGTCGCCGAGTCTGAACGGACGTACGACCAGGAGCACGATGCCGGCGAAGAAGTTGCCCACCGTCTGCTGCGCGGCGATGCCGATGACTACGCCGGTGACCGCACCTCCCAATAACAGTCCGCGTATGCGCAGTCCTATGACGCTGAAGGCCATGAGCGCGACCACCGAGTAGCCGATCAGCTGGACGAAGAAGGTCAGCGGGGTTCCTCGCTTCTCACCGAGGCTGTCCTCTGCCGACCGCACGGCGTTGGCGATCGCGCGAACTGCGACGACCCCCGCGATTACGATAACCGCGGCAATTCCGAAGGAGGTGAGGGAGCGATTGGGGATCTCCAGGGTGCTCGCGGCGATCAGCCCCGCAAGGGCCACCACGACCCCCGCAATCGCTCTCTTGACGTGGGGCCGCGCCGCCTGGGCGACGTCCAAGGCTTGCTCTTTCATGATCCGAGGCTAACGCGGCGCGCCGGGTTTCCTTGAAGCCGAGCTAGAGAGTGGGCCCTGCCGCATTCGGCTAGGTTTTCTTGACGGCGGCCGCAGTATCGGGTTCGGCGGACGGGCGGGTCGCCTTCTCGACCAGAACCTCCTCGACGCGCCGGAGCTGCATCCGGCGCACCGTGAACTTCCAGCCGTCGTGCTCCGTCGTGTCGAGGTCCTTGGGGATACGACCGAGGCGATCCATCAACCACCCCGCCACCGTCTCGTACTCGCCCTCGGGGAGGTCGATGCCCAGGTAGGCGGCCATCTCGTCGATGCGGATGCTCCCGGGGATGAGGTGACGGTTCTCGCCGAGGGTTTCGATTCCGGCTTCGCTGGCGTCGTACTCGTCTCGAATTTCGCCCACCAGCTCCTCGAGAAGATCCTCGAGCGTCACAACTCCGGCCGTCCCACCATGTTCGTCGACCACCAGCGCAAAGTGGGCTCGCTCGCGCCGCATGTCGAACAGGACCGGTTGCAGCTTGCGGGATTCCGGCACCACGATCATCTTCCTCAGGAACTTTCGGGATAAGGGTAGCTCCCGATCCTTTGGGTTCACCCGCAGCAGGTCTTTGATGTGCAGAAACCCGAAAACTTGGTCGAGATCGCCTCCATAGACCGGAAGCCTCGAGTGCCCGGTGGCGAGGACAACCTTCTCCACGTCGGCAGGGGTGGCCATGACCGGGATGGCGACTACTTCGGTGCGAGGGATCATGACTGCACCGGCGTCTTTGGCCCCGAAGTCGATCGCACTCGAAAGAAGCCGGTGCTCGAAGTCTTTGATGAGACCTTCTTTTGCCGACTCGCGGATCATCGCTCCGATCTCGCCGGCACTATGCACGTCGGCTCGCTCGTCGGCCGGCTCGACCCCCAAGAGTCTTGTCCCTGCATTACCCATTGCGTTGAAGACGGCGATGAACGGCCTGAAGGCGTTGGCATAGAGGCGGAAAGGAATTGCAATCCACAGCGCCGCTCGCTCGGGATCGGCGATGGCTATGTTCTTGGGGGCCATCTCACTGATGACCATGTGGAGGAAGGTGATGATGATGAGTGCCACCACGAACGAAATCGAATGAGCGATTCCGCTGGGGATGGAGGTCAGGGACCCGAGCGCCGACTCCAGCAGATGAGCGACCGCAGGTTCTGCGATCCAGCCGAGGCCGAGCGAAGCCATGGTGATCCCGAGCTGAGCCGCCGAGAGCATGAAGGAGAGCTCGTGCGCGGATTTGAGTGCGGTTACCGCCAGGGTGTTGCCTTCCTGCGCCCGTTGCTCGAGTTTCGAGGTCCTGCTGGCGATGACCGCGAACTCGCCTGCGACGAAGAAGCCGTTGGCCAGAAGCAATGCGATGGCAGCCACTATGGCGATGGCCGTCACTTAACCCCCCCGGCTCTGCTCACCGCGGGCGCGGCCACCAGCACGGTGTCGATGCGGCGGTTGTCCATGGTCACCACCTTGAATTCCCAGCCCCCGTAGCTCGTCCGGTCGCCCGGCTCGGGGATGCGCTCGAAACGCGTGAGGAGAAATCCGGCCAAGGTGTCGAAGTCGCCCTCCGGAAGTGCAAAGTTGGCCGCATCCTGCAGTTCGTCCCGGTGCAGCAGGCCCGACACCACATACATACCCTCGGGCGGTGAAGTTAGCTCGGTAGCGGCAGAGGGGTCATATTCGTCTTCGATGTCGCCGACGATCTCCTCGAGCAGGTCTTCGATCGTCAGGATGCCGGCAGTGCCCCCATACTCGTCCAGGACGATGGCGAGGTGCTTTCTCTCCCGGCGCATCTGGGTCAAGAGCGACCCGAGCGCCCTGGACTCCGGCACCAGCAGCGGATCTTGCATCACCTCTGTCACCGAAGTCGAGGGCCGCCTGTTGTATGGAATTCGGTGGATGTCCTTGATGTGGGCAAGGCCGATGATGTCGTCCAGGTTTCCTCTGTAGACGGGAAACCGCGAGTGCCCGGTATCCACGGCCACCGACACGAGGTCGGCCACCGACGAGTCGTGTTCGAGAGCCGTCACCGAGACCCGGGGCACCAGAGCGTCCCCCGAGGTCTTCTCCCAAAAGGCGATCGAGCGCTCCAGTAGGTCGGCCTCCTCATCCGGGAGCTGACCTTCCTGGCGGGACGACTGGATGAGAAGCTCGAGCTCTTCGAGCGACCGCACCGAGCTGAGCTCGTCGCGCGGTTCGATCCCCAGCGCCCGAACCAGGCCGTTGGCCGAGGAGTTCAGGAGCAGGATCAGCGGCTTAGCCATCAGATTGAGCAGGCGCAGGGGCGTGACCACTGCGAGGCCGACGGGCAGCGGTCTGGCCACGGCCAGGTTCTTGGGGATCAGCTCACCCAGCACCATCTGGATCGCCGTGGCCAGCACCAGGGCGAGCGCGATCGAGATTCCAAGGGCCGAGCTCTCCGGCAGCCCCAGCGACACCAGCACGGGGGCCATCGCCTCGCCGATCGTGGGCTCGACGATGAACCCCACCAGAAGCGACGTGACCGTGATGCCAAGCTGGCACCCGGACAGCTCGAACGAGAGGTCCTTCAGTGCTTTGAACAGGGAGCGCGCTCCCCGATGGCCCTCCTCCGCCAGGCGTTCGACCTTGTTGCGATCCGAGGCGACGAGCGCGAACTCGGCCGCGACGAAGAAGGCCGTCGCCAGGGTGAGAAGGATGATGGCTCCGAAACCGAGAGCGATGTCTACCGTCCGCACCTCCCCATACCCTGGGGGCAAGGCGGCCGCGTCCACTCTGAGGCAGAACCCATGGCGTCTATCATGCCTCCTATGGCTCAGATAACGCTGGACACGATCGTCAACCTGTGCAAACGCAGGGGCCTCGTGTTCCCCTCCAGCGAGATCTACGGAGGCCTTCGCTCGGCCTGGGACTGGGGGCCTTTGGGGGTCGAGCTCAAGCGAAACGTAAAAGCGCAGTGGTGGCGATCGATGGTCGATCTCAGGGGTGACGTTGTCGGCCTGGAGAGCTCGATCTTGATGTCGCCTGCGGTCTGGGAGGCTTCGGGTCACGTTGCCACCTTCACCGACCCGCTGGTCGAGTGCACCTCCTGTCATCATCGTTTCCGGGCCGACCACATCGACCTGGGACGCCCCTGCCCCAACTGCGGCCGGGGGCCGGTGTGGACCGAGCCCAGGAACTTCAATTTGATGTTCAAGACCTTCATGGGGCCGGTCGAGGACTCTGCAAACGCCGCCTACCTTCGCCCGGAGACCGCCCAGGGCATGTTCGTCGACTTCGCCACCGTTCAGCAGACGTCGCGCAAGAAGATCCCGTTCGGGATCGCACAGCAGGGGAAGTCGTTTCGCAACGAGATCACTCCCCACAACTTCGTCTTCCGGACGCGCGAGTTCGAACAGATGGAAATGGAGTTCTTCGTCAAGCCTGGGACGGACGAGGCTTGGCACGATTACTGGGTGAACGAGCGCATAAACTGGTATTCCGACCTGGGCATGCGCACCGAAAGAATTCGCCTCAGAGAGCACGAGGTAGACGAGCTATCCCACTACGCAAAGCGCACGTTTGACATCGAGTACGACTTCCCCGGCATGGGCTGGTCCGAGCTCGAGGGCATAGCCAATCGCACCGACTTCGATCTCAAGGCGCACTCAACACATTCGGGTCAAGACCTCTCGTACTACGACCAGGAAACCGACGAGCACTACGTCCCCTACGTCATCGAACCGGCGGCGGGAGTCGAACGGCCCACGTTCGCCTTCATGATCGACGCCTACAGGGAAGAGGAGGCGCCGACCGCGTCGGGAAAGATGGAGCGCAGGGTGGTGCTTGCCCTCGACAAGCGGCTTGCACCGACCAAGGTGGCGGTCTTGCCGCTGTCCAAGCACGCCGATCTGGCTTCCCTCGCCGAACGTCTCGCCGACGACGTGAGACCTCATTTGATCACCGACTTCGACGTCACGGGCTCGATCGGAAAGCGTTACCGCCGCCAGGACGAAGTCGGCACCCCATACTGTGTCACCGTCGACTTCGACTCGCTGTCCGACAACCAGGTGACGGTGCGTGACCGCGACTCCATGGATCAGGAGCGCATCCCGATGCAGGGGTTGATCGAGTACCTGCGCAAAAGGTTCGAGTCGTGAGCCTGCTTAGGGGCACTATTACCGTTCACGGGGGCGAGCCCGCGAGGAGCGCCGTGGTCGAGGTCCTAAATCCGTCGGGAGACGTCCTCGACCAGGTTCAGGTGGACCAAGGGGGGCGCTACCTCTATCACCTCGGCTCGGGAATATGGACGTTGAGGGTATGGGATGCACACGGACACAGAGGAAGAGCCGACGTACAGCTCGGCGACGAAGACAAGGTCCTCGATCTCGATCTCGACGAGGGATGAAAGGGGTCACACAACGTGACTGATGCCAAGTGGGTTTATGACTTTTCCGAAGGAGACGCATCCCAGAAGAACCTTCTGGGGGGAAAGGGCGCCAACCTCGCCGAGATGACCAACCTGGGCCTGCCGGTGCCGCCCGGGTTCACGATCACAACCGAGGCCTGCAACGCCTACCGCAAGGCGGGCCAGAAGTTCCCCGAGGGTCTGTTGGACGAGGCGTCGGAGCATCGCAAGTCGCTGGAAGAGGCGATGGGCCGCCCCATCGGCGACCCCAAGGACCCGCTTCTGGTTTCGGTGCGTTCCGGCGCGCCGTTCTCCATGCCCGGCATGATGGACACGGTGCTGAACGTCGGCCTCAACGACGACAGCGTCGAAGGCCTGATCGCCCAGACGGAATCCGACCGTTTCGCCTGGGACTCCTACCGGCGGCTGCTCCAGATGTACGGCAAGACCGTCATGGGTGTCGAGGGCGATCTTTTCGAAGAGGCAATCGAGGCTGCCAAAGAGAAGAAGGGTGTCACGAACGACCTCGAGCTCGACACCGATGATCTAAAGGAGCTCGTCGGCCGCTTCAAGGAGATCGTGTCCGAGGAGGCCGGCCGGGAGTTTCCTCAGGACCCCACCGAGCAGCTGCACCTGTCGATCGAGGCCGTGTTCAAGTCGTGGGACAACCGGCGCGCCCAGGACTACCGGAGGCGCAACAAGATCTCCGATGATCTCGGAACCGCGGTCAACGTCCAGTCGATGGTCTTCGGGAACAAGGGCGAGGACTCCGGGACCGGCGTAGCGTTCACGCGCGACCCTTCGAGCGGCGAGAAGAAGCCTTACGGGGACTATCTGGTCGACGCGCAGGGCGAGGACGTTGTCGCCGGAATCCGCAATACACTCAAGCTCGAGGACATGGGCGGGGTGCAGCCCGAGGCTTGGGACGAGCTGCAAGGCCACATGGGGACGCTCGAGCGCCATTTCAAGGACATGTGCGACATCGAGTTCACCGTCGAGCAAGGAAAGCTCTGGCTGCTCCAGACTCGCACGGGAAAGCGAACCGCCCTCGCAGAGTGGGTCATCGCCTACGACATGGTCGAAGAGGGCCTCATCGACGACGTCAAGGCGGTACGCGACCGCTTGACGGCGGACAAGCTCGACGAGCTCTTCAAGCCGAGGATCAAAGCCGAATTGAAGGATTCGACGGAGCCTGTGGCGACGGGCCTGAACGCTTCCCCCGGCGCAGCCGTCGGCCGTGTGGTGTTCACCGCAGACGACGCCTCGCGGTGGGCCGCCGACGGCGAGCCGGTGATCCTCGTGCGCCGGGAGACGACGCCCGATGACTACCACGGCATGATCGCGGCTCAGGGCATCCTCACCTCGGCAGGCGGCACCAACTCACATGCGGCGGTCGTGGCCCGCGGCGAGGGCATCCCCGCCGTGTGCGGCGCCGATTCGATACGCATCGACCGCAAGGCCAAACAGTTCAAGGTGAAGGACACCAGCGTGGCCGAGGGCGACTGGATCGCCATCGACGGCACCGACGGAACCATTTACGCCGACAAGCTCGAGACCGAGCCCTCCGAGCTCGAGAGCGCCATCACGGGCGAGGAGGCCGGACGCCAGAGCACCCTGTGGCAGGCGTACGAACGTTTCATGTCGCTCGCCGACGCCAACCGCCGGCTCAAGGTGCGCGCAAACTCGGACACCCCCGATCAATCCTCCAATGCGCGGATACGGGGCGCGGAAGGCATCGGACTGTGCCGCACCGAGCACATGTTCCTGGGGGAGGAGCGCGTCCGGGCGGTGCGGAAGATGATCTTTGCGGACACCGAGGAAGAAGAGAACGAGGCGTACGAGGCCCTGCTGCCATTGCAACGGGGGGACTTCGTGGGCATCTTCGAGGCGATGGACGGGCTGCCGGTGACGGTGCGGCTGCTCGACCCGCCCCTCCACGAGTTTCTGCCCAACCACGTCGATCTTGCAATCGAGGTCGCCCTGGCCGACGAGCGCGGCGACGACGAGGTCAAGCTCCGCGACGAGATCATTTCTCTCGATGCGGCCAGGACGATGCTGCACAAGGTGGAAGAGCTGCATGAATCGAACCCGATGCTCGGGTTGCGAGGCGTGCGCCTTGGGATACTCAAGCCGGGGCTGTACGCCATGCAGACGAGAGCCATCCTCGAGGCGGCCTGCGAGGTCGCGAAGAACGGCGGAAACCCCAAACCCGAGATAATGATCCCCCTGGCGGCGACGGCCGAGGAGCTCCGGCAGATGCGTGAGGAGCTCGACCCGGTGGCAGAAGAGGTCATCGAGGCAGCGGGGGTCGACTTGCATGTCGAGTTTGGAACCATGATCGAGCTACCGCGTGCTGCCGTCACTGCCGGCGAGATCGCCGAGTATGCGGACTTCTTCTCGTACGGCACGAACGACCTGACCCAAACTGCGTTCGGCTTCTCGCGCGACGACATCGGCAAGTTCCTGGCCATGTACGAGGAGCGCAAGTTGGTGCCGGCAAACCCGTTCGTGACCATCGACCGCCCCGGTGTCGGGCGCCTTATGGAGATTGCATCGTCCGAGGGCAGGGAGGCAAACCCTGCGATTCACCTCGGGATCTGCGGGGAGCATGGCGGCGACCCGGATTCGGTGGCCTTCTGCGAGGAGTTGGGGCTCGAATACGTCTCGTGCTCGCCCTTCAGGGTGCCGGTGGCGCGCCTGGCGGCGGCTCAGGCGGTCCTGGGGAAGGCGGAGTCCAGCTCCAAATAGCCCGAGTGGATGACGGTTTGTGAATAGTTCACAACTCTCGCTTACTCTCCGAACCTGCGGATATCCCGGTGTGGCGCCGGCCACACGCAGCCTCCCGTTGACCCGGCTTTCGGCTAGCGTCGGGGATGTGGACGCGAGCTATCGAGAGCGCACCGAGAAGCAGGAGCTCGAGATTCTGTCGCCTAGGGCACAGGCCGTGTCCCGCTCGAGGGGCCGGCTCGTAGGCGAGGCGGAGGACGAGATCAGAACCGCCTACCAGCGGGATCGAGACCGGATCGTGCACAGCAAAGCGTTCAGACGTCTGGCGCACAAAACGCAGGTCTTTTTGGCGCCTGAAGGAGACCACTACAGGGTGCGCCTGACCCACACCCTCGAGGTGACGCAGGTGGCTCGCACGATCGCGCGCGCCCTTAGGTTGAACGAAGATCTGGTGGAGGCGATCTGCATGGGTCACGATCTCGGGCATACGCCGTTCGGCCACCAGGGTGAGCACATCGTGGCGCAGTTCCACCCCGGCTTTCGCCACAACCTTCAATCGGTCCGCATCGTTGAGGTGCTCGAGCGTCTGAATCTGACCTGGGAGGTGAGAGACGGCATCGCCAACCACACCTGGTCGATGCAAATGCCGGATTCACTCGAGGGACAGATCGCTCGTTACGCAGATCGGATTGCCTATATCAACCACGACATAGATGACGCAATCAGGGCGGGGATCCTTGCCGAGGGCGAGTTGCCCGATACAGCGTTGGAGGTGCTCGGAGATTCGCACTCAAGTCGCATCCACACTATGGTGGCGGACCTCATCGATGCATCTGCCGAGGAGAACGCGATTTCCATGAGCGCCGAAGTGTTCGACGCTATGGGCGCGACGAGGGAGTTCCTGTTCGAGCGCGTTTACCTGGGGCGGGGGGGCGCACCTACACCCGAAGCCGTCGAGCTCATCGTGCAAGGGCTTCTGGAACACTTCGAAAAGAACGGCGTGCCGAACGCCGAAGGTTTCGCGACATCAGAGTCGGAGACTGCAGATGACATCGACAAACGCGTACGAGCGGTAGATTACGTGGCCGGGATGACCGACCGCTTTGCATTGAGAGAGTTTGAGTCTGTATTCGGCGAGCTTCCTCCTGGAGTGGGCGGTCTAGGATGATCGGTGCTTCCTCACCCGCCGTTATTTTTTTTAGGTAAGCGGGGCAACAATGGCAAGGATCAGGGAAGAGGACATCGATGCGCTGCGGGACGGCGCGCACATTGTCGACGTGGTGGCCGCCTACTCCCCGATGAAGCGCTCTGGAGGGCAGACCTTCAAAGGGTTGTGCCCCTTTCACAATGAGAAGACGCCATCGTTCACGGTCGACGCTGCAAAAGGACTGTGGCACTGCTTTGGCTGTGGACGCGGTGGCAACGTGTACCACTTCGTGCAAGAGGTGGAGAGCCTTCCCTTCCCCGAGGCGGTTGAGTGGCTGGCGCGCAGGAACGGGTTCGACTTGCGGTACGAAGAATCGCGCCCTGGAGAGCAGAGAATCCAGGGTATCAAAGCCCGCCTGTTGGAGGCGAACGCAATGGCTACCGGCTTCTTCCAACGTGAGCTGCTGACGTCACCGGAAGCGAGTCAGGTGCGCAGCTATCTCGAGAGTCGCGGGTTCGGCGCCGAGGTCGCACGGCGATGGCAGCTTGGTTGGGCGCCGGGGCGGGATGCTCTCTGCAAGGAACTGTTGGCCCACAGCTTTTCCACAGATGAGATCGTCCGAGCGGACCTCGGCCGTAAGAGCGAACGCGACGGGCGTCTCTACGACACCTTCAGAGGGCGCATAGTTTTCCCGACAAAGAGTCTGCAGGGCGACGTCGTCGGTTTCGGAGCCCGCTCTATGGGTGACGTCCAACCGAAGTACCTGAACACCTCCGAAACTCCGGTTTTCGCGAAATCGCGCCTGATGTATGGGCTCGACCGCGCCAAATCAGGTATTTCTCGCGGGGTTGCCATAGTGGTTGAGGGGTACACCGATGTGATAGCGCTGCACGAGGCAGGCGTCACCGAGGCGGTTGCCACGAACGGTGTTGCGCTGGGGGAGTCGCACTTTGAGCTGCTTAAGAAGTTCACCGACCGGATCATCCTGATGTTCGATGCCGATGAGGCGGGCAGGGGTGCAACCGACCGGAGCTTCGGGATTCATCACCGCATTGGTCTCGAGGTTCTGGTGGCCCCCCTGCCGGCCGGACATGACCCCGCCGACGTGGTGACTGAAGACGGCGCCGAAGGAATCCGGAAGGTGATGCAGGGGGCCGAGCCTCTGCTGCAGCACAAGCTCGAGCAAACTATCGAAAAAGTGATGCTAGATACGCCGGAAGCGCGCTCCAAGGCGGTGCGCGAGGCTGCGAAAGTGCTAGTCTGGCAACCCGACGTAATCGCTCGACACGAATACGCATTCATGGCGGCACGGATGATCGGAGTGGAACCGGACGCAGTACAGAGGGCGGTCACTGAGCAGCTTGGAACCTCTTGGGAACCGACCGAGGCGATCGAGCGTGAGCGCGACCGTCGTCTCCCAGGGCACGTGAAGGTAGAATTGGAGGCGTTACAGATCTTGACCACTCGCACTCAGGAAATGGATGCCTGGACGCCCAAGCTGTCGGAGAGGAGCTTTACATCTCCGGCTCGGAGGGAGCTTTTCCGAAGCATCTCCCCGGGTGGATTCACCAGCATGGCCAGTGCCGCGGAGCAGCTCTCTCCCGACGCTTTGTCGCTCTACACCGAGCTAACCGTCGGCGCCGAGCAGACCGATGGGGACGTCAAGCCTGCCGAGGTATTTGCACGGCTGCATATCTTTCAGCTAGAGCGCGAGATCAAGGGTCGCCGGGCGACGCTCCAGGAAGTCAACCCGTTGAACGATCCGGCTAGACACGACGCGCTCTTCACCGAACTGGTCGGCCTCGAGGCCGAGCGGCGAGATCTACTACGTACTCTCCGGGGGGATGAAGGATGACGGAGCCGAGCGTCACGAAACCGCCGGTGGGGTTAGATACCGAACAGAGCGCCGGCGGTACTCTTACAGAGATCGCACCCGACCGGATTGAAGTGGAAACGATTCTGCGAAATGCGCGCGGAGAGGGATCGATAACCGCAGCCGATCTCGCAGAGAAGCTATCCGTGCTCGACCTGACTCCCGACGCAACCGATCTCATCTATCAGCGCCTCATCGACATGGGTGTCGATATCGTCGAGGAGGAAGGGATCGTCGAAGAAGACGACGAGCCCGGGGAGCCGGTGGAGACGACCCCCGATGCGGACGAGGGTCGCGCAAAAGCGCGGCGCGAGGTAGAGCTCGCCCTCAAGGCGCCGAGCAACGATCCGGTTCGGATGTATCTCAAAGAGATCGGAAGGGTGCCTCTCCTTACGGCTCAGGAAGAGGTTTCATTGGCCAAGCGCTACGAGGCCGGCATGCTGGCAACCGAGCGATTGGCAGCGGAAGGCGACCGCTTGTCCGGCGCCAAAGCGGCCGAGCTCATGGTGATCCAACATGACGGGACCCTGGCCAAACGTCACCTAGTCGAAGCGAATCTTCGTTTGGTCGTTTCGATCGCCAAGCGATACGTGGGGCGCGGCATGGCCTTCTTGGACCTGATCCAGGAAGGGAACATGGGCTTGATCAGAGCGGTGGAAAAGTTCGATTACGACAAGGGCTTCAAGTTCTCGACTTATGCAACCTGGTGGATACGTCAGGCGATAACTCGCGCTATTGCGGATCAGGCGCGCACAATTCGCATCCCGGTGCACATGGTCGAGACCATCAACAAGCTGTTGCGCATCCAGAGACAGTTGCTTCAGGATCTGGGGCGGGAGCCGACAACCGAAGAAATCGGGAAGCAGATGGAGCTCTCATCCGAGAAGGTGCGGGAAATCCAGAAGATTTCTCAGGAGCCGGTTTCACTCGAAACCCCCATAGGCGAAGAAGAGGATTCGCATCTCGGCGACTTCATCGAAGACTCAGAGGCCGTAGTGCCTCTCGAGCGGGCTTCGTTCCGCTTGCTTCAAGAACAGCTCGAGTCGGTGCTGCACACGCTCGCCGACCGCGAGAAAGACGTCATTCGTCTGAGGTTTGGATTGGTCGACGGTCAGCCCCGCACCCTCGAAGAGGTAGGCAAGAAGTTTGGTGTGACTCGCGAGCGCATCCGGCAGATCGAATCGAAGACGCTCTCGAAGCTCCGGCATCCCTCGAGGAGTCAGAAGCTCCGGGACTATCTCGAGTAGACATGCTCGAAAGTGCGGTTCCCTCGAGGAGCCAGAGCTTCGGGACTACATCGAGCAGAGAGATGAGTTGAGCCGACGGGCTGCCGGCTCAGTCCTTTGCTTCGAACCATCGGCATCACCCTTTCAGGGCGCGCTCTAACCGAGCTGGGCCCGGCCGGCCTCTCCTGCTCAGACGGTGGGAGGAGGAGCGACCGACAGCGTGCCGTCGCCTCCGTTGCTGCTGCTGCGCCGCTGGCTCACCGAGGAGCCGACCTTGACGCGGCCCTCCTTGGCCTTTTCGCGAGCCTGCTCGAAGCCCGTCCCGACCGTTCCCTTGGCCTTGCCGGTGGCCTCTTTGACCTTGGGGGACTGGAGCATATTCTCGTAGAGTCGCATCAGCTGGTCGTAGCGCTGGGTCCCTGCCTTGGCGCCAAGAACGTAGCCGGCCCCGAATCCGATGAACAGTCCTACTCGACCTCTCATGGCGGTCCCCTCCTGGGTGAGAACGGTGGTGGAGCTTCCATCGTATGCCCCCGGATGGAAGCCGCCAACCCTCCACTGGTGGCCTGCCTGTGTGGCTCACGCATCCAGCTTCCTGAGGCACCGCTCGGTCACCAAGGGCCTTTCTGCCCTTAGGATGTGACCGTCGTTCCGGGGTAGCTCAATCGGCAGAGCGTCCGGCTGTTAACCGGTAGGTTGCGGGTTCGAGTCCCGCCCCCGGAGCCCCCAAGGCTCCTCTTTTCTTGCCGGTCGGGCGTGCAGGTTTGCGCCCCGGGTAATCGGCCCGCGCCGGGGCATCTAGGCTTAGATTTGTCGGAAGGGCCCAGTGGGGGCCGTAGCTCAGTTGGTCAGAGCGGCGGACTCATAATCCGTTGGTCGCTGGTTCGAGTCCAGCCGGCCCCACTGACGCTTGTCGTGTTTCGTAGCGCGCTCGCGTCGACGGCAAGACTTGCGCTGGTACGGAGCCTTCACATACCGCTCGAGCGACTTCGGGGGATCCGGTGCAAGAGTCGCTTTCGCTCAGCCTCATTGCATCGGGCTAGGGCCTCGCAGCCAGAGCGACGGATGGAGCAGGGTCCGCATGGGTCTCGGATCTCCCCAGCGACCCCCGAGGATATGCGCTCAAGGACGATCGAATCGAGGCGGCGAGAACGGGAGGGCGACCAGGTTAGATCCTATGCGGAATTGGCTTCCATCGGCTCGAGGGGGGTTGGCCTGCCGGCGGACTTGCGCGACACGATCTGCCGCGCGATGCGCCTCGCGTCCCTCGGTACGCCCGTGACTGTTTCCGACGTCATCGAGTAGAGGAAGTGCAAACCAACGAAGTACAGCCCCGGCTCGCTGGCGACGATCCCCCGTTCGTGTGCCGGCTCCTGCCGATCGCCCAGGATTGGTAGGTCGATCCACGAGAAACCCGGGCGGAATCCCGTGCACCAGATGACGTTTTCCACGTCCAGGACACGGTCGTCCTCGAGCAGGGGCAGGCCGTCCCGCACCCCGACCACCCGGGGGACGCGTTCGACCCCGGTGGCAACCAAATCCTTAGGCTTGACTCGGACGAGGGGCGCGGCAGTGGCCAGAAGCTTGGGGCGAACCTTCCTGCCGATCGGCGTTCTCACGGATAGCACGTGGTGTCCGACGAGCCGCACGATTCGCAGAAGAAATTTGCGAGCCACGAAGGGCTCGATGCGGAACGGGATGTGACCGGATTCCCTTCCCGCCATCCACGTTGGATGATCCCGAACCACCTCCATCGCGATATCTGCCCCCGAGTTGCCCGCACCCACGACAAGCACGCCTCCGTCTCGGAGCTGGGAGGGATTCCGGTAGTCCTTCGAATGCAGTTGAACGATGCCGGTATCCAGATCCTCGGCGAAGGACGGCAGCCAAGGCATTTGACAATTCCCCATCGCCACCACCACGTTGTCGGCCTCAAACCTCTGGTCGCCGAACGAGACAACGAACCGGTCCCCCTGCCTCGATAGCCTGTCGACGGTGACGCCTCCGCGAACCGGGAGCTCGAACCGCGCCGCGTAGGTTTCGAGATAGTCGGCCATCTCGTCCTTCGTTACGAATTTGTCACCTGCCGCAGGAAAACGCATCCCGGGAAGTCCGTTGAGACGAGCGGGGGTGAAAAGTAGGAGGGAGTCCCACCGGTTGCGCCACGAGTCTCCGACCCGCTCGTTCGCGTCGAGGATCACGAAGGGGCGACCTTGCTTCGCGAGGTAGTAGCCGACCGAGAGGCCCGCCTGGCCGCCGCCGATGATCACGGTCTCGGTTGATTCCGGATGGCCGGCGCGCCCCTGCGGGTCCGCCAAGCTGCTCCGATTCTTCACGTCTGGCCTCCTCTTGCGGTGGAAACGATCTAACGACGACCTTACGCAGGGACCGGAATCGGCGCATCGGACGAAACCCTCAAATCGTCGATTGTGTGGAGGTGGGTAATTCTGTGTACGCGTTACGCGAGGTCGTGCCTGTAGGCGTACGCGGTGGCCGCAGCCCGCGATGTCACTCCCAGCTTGATGAAGATGTTGCTCACATGCCGAGCCACAGTTTTCTCGCTGATGACGAGATCTGTCGCAATCTCTCGATTGGTCTTGCCCGTTGCGACCAGGGCCAGCACCTCGACCTCACGACCGGTCAGCCCGTCCGCGGCCTGGGACGTCGCTCTCTGGGAGAGCTCTTCCATGTCGGCGAGGTCAGGCTCGGCCCCGAGCTCCTGGAACGCCAGCCGCGCCGCATCTAGCTCCATACCTGCGGTGTCCTCGTCACCGAGCTCTCGGCATGCCATCCCGATGAGGACTCGTGCACGAGCAGCCTCCCGCGGCGCCCCGAGGTCGCGCCATATCCTCCAGGCGTGACGCAGCTCGGCGAGGGCGGCTCGGACATCACCCTCCGCGCGGAGGACCGCTCCGAGCGCAAAGGCCGCGATCGCTCGGAGAAGCGGCGCGTCCACATCGGCAGCGATCTTCGACAGCTCGTCGGCAGCCACGCGCGCAGCCGGTACATCGCCTGCGGCAAGCATGATCTCGACCTGTGCGGGAAGTATTTTGGACCGGGTCACGAGGTCGCGCGCCTCGTCCGTGGCGCGGCGTATCGCTGCCTCTGCAGCGCCGACCTCCCCTTGGGCCAAACGCAGCCTCGCCAGGCCGGGCTGGGGAGCATGGCCCCAATGACTGGCTTGCCGGTATGAGTCCTCGGCCTCGGCAAAGTTCCCCCGCAGGCGGTGGAGCTCACCCAGTTCGTAGAAGGCCATGCCGACGGCTCCCCGGTCTGGTGCCCGGGCGAGGGTTTCACGCGCCCGTTCCGCCTCCTCCATGGCGGCCGCCCAGGCCCCGTGCAGCAGCATGATCTGGGCGCGATGTACGAGGCACTGTCCGCGGTAGGGGACCAGGTCTGGCTGCGACGCACACCAGTGAGTCAACGCCTGCGTCCACTCCTGAGCGCGGCGCAAGTCAAACACTTCCTGGCATGAGGAGATGACGCCACAGTAGACAAGCCCGCTGACGAGCGCGGACACTTCACCGGTTGTGACACCCACCATGACCTCGTCGAGCAACGTTAGGCCCTCAGTGCTCTCCCCCAGCCCGATCAGGGCCTGGCCACGTCCGAACCCGGCGAGAGCTGTCAGGTCCAGGTCGCCGAAGCGTTTTCCGATTTCGGCGGCTCTGCCGAAGGTCGCCTGTGCGGTCGCGAAGTCCCGCCCGTGGAGACTCTGGACTGCTAACGGCACGAGCATGTAGCCTTGCTCTACGCAGTCGAGTTTGTCCTCCTCGAGCAGTCGGCGGCCGCGAGCGAACCAGCCGCTAGCCTGGGCCATGTCACCCTTGAATATGAGTTGGAAGCCGAGCCAGAAGGTGCATCGGATGGCGCGCTCGGTGTCGCCCTTGTCCAGAGACTCGTGATGCGCGCGCCCCAAGACCTCGAGGCTCTCGCCATCCCGACCGAGGAGGTAAGCGGCCACGGCCAGCCGCTCGAGGTCCGCGGACTCAAGCGGCGTCTGGCCATCGGCCTCCGATAGGTGCGCGTAGGCATCCGCCCATGATTGCTGCGCAAAGCTATCGCGCCCTTGTGCGAGTTGGTCGAGTGGCCTGCTCACCCCGACATTCTCCCGGCATTCTTAGTTCGGGACAACCGGCGATGGATCGGACTTGGCCGGAGAAGCACCTCAGAACCAACGTTCGGCGCGTGAGAATTCACTTCATTAGCCAAACTATGACACCAGTAGGGCGGTGGCGGATAGCGCGAGGCGACGGACATGGTCTCGTCGTGCGGATCCATCCTGGGCACGAACCCGTTCCTACTACTCGGTGCCTCGGCGCGATTGGGCATTTTCCCCGATTGCAAAGAGCGGATTGATTCGGACCTTCCAGCCAGAAGAGCATTCATCCTGCGCTGCCTTTCGCCGCCAGATTTCTCCGTGAGACTGATCCCCCGGCGGGTAGATGTCGAAGATGCGTCATGGTTCGGCGGGCTTGAGCTTGCCGGCACGACGGTCGCGTTTCGTCTTGGCCTGATGGCAGTTCCGGCAGCGAGGGCGGAGGTTGTCGGTCGAGGCGGGCCCGCCGGCGATATGAGGTTCGAGG
>JALZIC010000009.1 GCA_030860455.1 Actinomycetota bacterium | reverse complement strand
ACGCCCTGTCGACCATGGTGTGGGTTTTCCCGCGCCGCAAAGCCCAGCAGCTCTCGGGGGAAAAGACGTCCTCTATGGGGACTTTACCCCAATAAGCAACCCGCTCGACCAGGTTCTTGGGTTCGCTCAATACGAAGAGGGCGCCTGAGTCGTCCGGAAAAAGGCGTCCGCCCATCTCCGTTATCACAGCATAGGCCTCATCTGTCTTCGAGCAGCTCTGCAGAAAATCGCCCATCTCGTTCAAGAGGGCAACCTCGATGCTGGCCTGCTCCAGCTCGCCTATTCGCCGCAGTAGACCTGCTGTGGATTTCTCGGGACCCTCGGAGCTATCGAAGTTGGAGGAATGTCGGATGGTCGTGGAGAAACCCGTCACTTTCCCGCTGACGTCTCTGGTCGGCACAAGGTTAAGGACTACCTGGAACTCGGTTCCGTCGCGCCGAAGACCCATAACCGGATACTCGGGCACTGTTTCGTCCCGTCTGGCCTTGTCGATCAGGGAAAGCACCGTCTCGTTCTGCTCCTGCACAAAGAAAGCCGACAAGGGTCTGCCAATCACTTCTTCGAACGAGTAGCCGAACAGGCTCTCAGCGGCTTCGTCCCAACCCAGGGTCATGCCCTCGAGGCTGCTGTCGACGACCGCTGTCTCCGAGGTCTCCCGCCCGGTCGAGATCGCCTGGGAAGTGGACGCCATTGAGATCGCTTCGGAAGTCACGAACTACTCCTCTCGACTACCCTCAGCCCAGAGCGCCCCCTCAGCTCAGACCGATCGAGGTCCGCAACTCATATGTGGTGGCCTCTGTGCAGACTTCTTTCTGAACCGGCACGCTACATAACGTTACGTTTTTCTATCGGCCGCCTCAGCCTCCACCTTAGGGTCAAAGGCCCACTTTTCTAGGAGATTCTGACTGGGACCTCGGGCCCCCGCTGTCCGATTGCGGTCACACCTGTGGACCGGCGATTCCTCTACGGGCCGTCTGTCCCAGATGGAGCCCGGCTGGAAAGCTCGTAGCCCAGCCGGCTGAGTGTGGGCCCCATGTACTGCTCGACGAGGGCGATCTGATGAGGGGTCAAATCCTGCTTCCACCCCTGAGTGAGCCCTTGATTTACGAAGCGGACGTCCCTGGACCGCGCCCGCTTGAAATTCTGCGGGGGCGCCTGGTCCTCCTTACTGCGCATTCGATCCACGGTGTTGTTGGCGACAGCACTTGCAATCACCGAATCGTCTACCGGTACACCGAGAAACCGGAGGATGCCGGCCAAACGTTCTTCGGGGGAGTTCCGCAGATCCTCGTATCTGACGAGATGGAGGTGTCCTCCGCGCGCCGGAAGGCTCGACACCCAATAATCTACGTGGCGGTTCCACGATCCGAAAGGGCTCGCCCTGCCCTTCACGAACGACGGTATGAACGCGTCGAAATCGGCACCGGCGGTGCCCTGTCTCTGCCTCAGCCGATGCTCGGACATGATGATGCTCCTTGGATCTCTGGCGAGATAGATGACCTTGCGGTCGATGTCGCAGTAGCGCTCGTGCGTGCTGATGAGGCGGCCTCCGCCGGACAGCACCCCGGGGCCACTCCAGGTCCCGTAGGTGTCGACCGAGCTGAAGTCCGCCGGTCGTCCCGTTACACATTCGAACAAGAGAAACCGAAGCCAGGTGGAACCCGATCTCGGGTAGCTCGCGAGGAGTACATCGTTCGGAGCCATGTGCCTTCTCCATCTCAGACCTACCGCCGGCTTGGTGTGCCGAAGCCAAACCACCGGGGGCCGCAGCAACGCATTATGTGCCAGTTTGTCTCGGAGGTAGCCGGTGGGACCTGGCACGGCAGCTAGATTGAACCGCGGCCGAAGATCCAACGCCGAGAGGCAGACAACCATCGCAGGAGCGGCCCTCTGGCCAACAGGGCGAGGAACTTCCCCATCGAACTGAACAGCACGAAGCGCGCCGGCGCGAGGTCGTCGGCAGCGAACCACGCACCCTCCTGAACCGCCCGCAAAGAGCGGACCCAGGAACCAAATTTGAGCTTGCCGTCACGCGCATAAGCAAGAGATGAGAACAAGTCGTAGTTTTCCACCACCCACCTTCGACCCGGTCGGCTCGGAGAATCCTCCACCCTTTGTCCGGTGAGATCCAGGTACAAAGCCCGAGCGACGTCCATTCCGTTCTCCCCCGCGAAAAGCCGGAAGGTGCCTCCCATGCGGGGGTTGACGTCGAGAAGCTTATAGTCCCCGTCCCGGGCATCGAACCTGTATCCGATATCGAGCGTTCCACGGTAACCGAGCTCTTTCATGAAGCGCTTGGTGACGCTCTCGACCATCTCGTTGTCCACGCAAAGTCCTAGAGTGGTGAAACCCGTGTAAGGAGGGTGTTGACGAATCTTCTGCCCTGTGTACCCAAGGAGGCACTCCGAACCTTCGTCGAAGTAACCGTTGAACATCCACACCGACTCGGGACCGCCGGGGATGTACTCCTGCAGAAGCACGTCCGGACTTCCGGCAGCTTCGAGCTTGCCGTAGCTCTCGAGTAACTCACCTGCCGACTTGAGGATCAAGACCCTGTCCATACCCGTCTTGCGAAGTGTGCCGTAGTGGCTCCACGCATCGATGCCTTTCATCACCACAGGGAACTCGGCATCGCGCACGAACTCGACAACATCTTCTTGCGACCGAGGAAATGCAGCCTCGGGTGTTGGAACGTCCATGCGCTTACATAGGTAGTACATTTTCTTCTTGTTCGATAGCGAGCGGGCCAGGCCTTGCGGTTGCTCAGGAAAAAGAAACCGTTCCTTCAGAGCACCGGCGTGCTCATCGACCAAGATCGTGCCTAAGTCATCGGTTGGAATGAGGACGGCACGGCGCCCGATCTGTCGCCCGACATCCAACAAGAACTCGAGCGTATCCTCCATGGAGCCCTCATCGGCGCTCCATGGGAAGGCCCTCTCGAGGTACCGGGACTTCATAACGGGAGAACCGCTGTCGCATACCGTGTACATGGGAACCCCGAATCGCCCGAGGCTCCGGACAACGCTCAGGGGCCCGTGCTGAATCGGGCTTCGCCCCAGACTGAGGACAAGGCTGGGAACCCCGCTAGACTCCTTTGGTACCTCCCGATTGTTATTCACTTTGGCATCTACGATAGGGCGTTCTGGATTTACGACACCGAGGTTGTCCTTCGGTCGATCCCTTCCCTGAGGAACGACGGCCTCAACGAGAGAAAGGCTTTGCAGCGAGTGGTTCAAGCCGCATCCTCCGAACGGAGCACCTCAGATCAAAAAGAGGCGACTCGCCTGAAAGTCCTGTACCTCCTTGGGTCTTCCCGCACCGGGAGCACCCTGTTGGACAACATCCTGGGGGAATTCGACGGCTTCTTCTCGGCGGGGGAGGTGCGCTTTCTGTGGAGGCGATTGCTGGAAAGCCGAAAGTGTGGCTGCGGGCAGCCGATCGGACTGTGCGAGGTCTGGGGGCCCGTCCTCCAAACCTTTTTGAGCCCGAACTACGACCTCGACGAAGCCAGGCGGATAGTGCAGATGCAGCGTGAGTGCATGCGAACCCGTCACACCTTAAGGCTGTTGCGCCAGCCACCGGGGGCAAGCCTAAGCCCACCAGATCTCGATCAATATGCTGAGTTAACCGCGGCCGTGTACAGGAGAGTCGCCGATCTCACCGGCGCCGCCGTCATCATCGACTCCTCCAAGCGCCCCTCCGACGGCGCTCTACTGCGCCTGATGCCGGGGATAGAAACCTACTTTGTCCATCTCGTGCGCGACCCTCGTGCGGTCGCCTATTCCCGAAAGAAGAAAAAGCTCAATCCGGATCGAGAGATCCCGGCCGATATGGGAGGGGTAAATCCAGTCCTGTCCACCTCTCAGTGGGTGGCAGGCGATATGGGCGCCAGCGCGCTGAAGCGAACGCACCGGAACGATCGTACGATGGTTCTCCGGTACGAAGACTTCACTAGAGATCCTCGATCGTCGGTAGGGAAGATCATCGAGATGCTGGGAGAGCGACCCCAATCCTCTCCCTTTCTCGACGATCGAACCGTCCAACTCGGCATCCACCACACGGTCTCGGGCAATCCCACTCGCTTTCACACCGGACCGACGGAACTGCGTGAGGACACCCGGTGGGTGGAGGGCCTGTCCTCACGAGACAGGTGGACCGTCACCGTCATGACGCTTCCCCGGCTCCTCCGCTATGGGTACCCGGCCCGCGTTGGGGCGGGATCCCTGAGAACCTAGCCAGGCTTCGTTCAGCAGTCGTCACCGGTTGGGCTGGCCCCGTAATACCCAACCCAAAGTAAGCTCTTAGGGTAAGTTCACTCCTCCTAGACTCCCATTGAAGGTTAAATGCGCACGAGCGAGTTCCTCGACCTCATAGGCGTTCAACATCTCGGCCGGCTGACGAGTCCTTTCGACCCCGGCTACGATCCGCTTACCGTCGGAAGCCACCTCGAACAAAGCGGTCATCTGATGGCCAACCTCAAGCTGTCGATGGCGTGCTGGATGATCACGAGCGAGTCTGCAACGAAACAAAAGATCGCCAGTGCGCGGCGCCAAGACGTCCCCATCCTTACGGGGGGTGGGCCCTTCGAGATTGCGACCGCGCAAGGTCAGCTGCCTGCATATCTCGATCTCTGTGCAGAACTAGGCATCAACCGCATCGAATGCGGTGAGGGGTTCACCGAGCTTGAACTTGACGCGTCCGACATCGTCGCTATGGCTACGACTCGAGGGCTAGAAGTGCAATATGAGCTTGGTGAAAAACATGGAGGAGCGTTCAGTGACAAGATCGTTAAAGAGCTAATCGACGAGGGGCAGCGCTGGCTTGATGCAGGCGCCCTCCAACTCGTCGTTGAGGCTCGCGAAAGCGCCGAGCAGGTTGGGCTCTTTGATGTCGAAGGCCGCATGAATCCTGTTTTGGCGGATCGGTTCGTCGAAGCCTTCGGCCTGGCCAAGGTGACGTTCGAAGCTCCCAATAAAGCCAGCCAGTTTGCGTTCATGAATCACTTCGGACCCATGGTGCGGCTGTCGAACGTGCGCCTCGAGGAGGTACTTCGAGTCGAGATCTACCGGCGCGGGCTTCACTCAGATGCTTTCGGCAAAGCCAACCTGAAACCCAAACCGGTTGGCATTTCCCAACCGATCCAATCGGCGCGTTAGCAGATGGAAAAAACCGTTGTCATCGACTGCTTCTACGACCATCTAGGCGCGGAGTACGGCAAGGACCACACAATCGTCGCTGTGGACGTTATCCGTTCCACCACGACCGCGGTCACGGCGGTCGCCGAGGGCCGAAGATGCTTTCCGGTGCCCTCCCTCGAGGCGGCGGTTCCACTTGCTGCGAGGCTGCACGATCCTCTGTTGGTGGGTGAGCTTGGCGGCAACATGCCGTTCGGTTTCGACATCAACAACAGCCCTGTGGGCCTTTCATCCTTCCAGGACACATCCCGTCCGGTGATCTTGCTGTCGACGTCGGGCACCAGACTGCTTCACGAAGCCAGATCCGCAGACAAAGTCTATGTGGCCTGCCTGCGGAACTTCACAGCTCAGGTGCGGCAAATCTGCAATCACGACACGGCCGTGGTGCTGATGGGGGCGGGTACCAGGGGGGAGTTCCGGGAAGAGGACGAGCTGTGCTGTGCCTGGATGGCAGAGCTTCTCGTGGGTGAGGGTTACAGGCCTCTTGGATCTACCAAAGATGCCATCAAGCGTTGGTCTGGTAAGCCGGTGGACGCTCTCTTGGGTGGGCAGAGCTCGCGCTATCTGCAGCTCACGAACCAGATGGAAGATCTGGATTACATACTCCAGCATTGCGACGACCTGGATGACACGTTTGTCTGCGAGGACGCTGAGGTCAAGCCCGCGTAAAACGCCCAGGGTTTACCCCGACTAGTCGGCATCCTGCAATTCGGGCGGGATCGGCGAAGCGTTCTTCCGGTGGGCGTCTAGCACCTGTAACGGGGAGCATGGATAGATCACGACCTCGAGGCTCCCCCGTCTGGTCTGTTCATCGGTCACCCGATCGAGAACTCCCGGCCACGAATCGACTTGCTGCATGCCCGGTATCTGTTCGGGCAGAGCCACCTGGCCGGGGGCGTAGAGCCAAATGGGAGAAGATGAGCGCCGCTGCTCGCTGAAGGTGGACGCCTTTTCGCTAGTTCGCGCCGGCCCACTGCGACTCGACAGCTTGCGTTTCAGGCGGCCGGCAACCATCTGCGGCACTCGGCCGGGGCGCGCCAGTGCATAGCGCGCCGCACGCCTCGGGCGATCCAATTTCGACGTGCTGATGTAGGGGAAGAGGCCATGATGACCTACGCCTTCACTGCAGGCCGAGATCAAGATCTTCGAAGCATGAGGAGGGGCGTGGACGAGAGGTATCACGCCCTTGCTGCGCATGAAGGTCAAAGAGACATCGATCGGATAGGCATTGGAGATGACGACATCAGCACCCTCCGGCAGCGGTGCTCGATAGGCCTGTCTGGCGAAGGAAACCTCTTCATTATAGAAGTGCTCCCAGTCACCCACCGCCAGCCGTACGGGATTGCGACCGGCGTCAACGTGCACAGAAATCAGAGAACGCAACCCGATCATTCGCGCTATCTCGTCCAACTCTCTTCTGAAATCGTTATCGATGTCGTAGGAACCCTCGGCGCTGCGATGACCGAAGTGCAGCCTCGTAATGGAACGCCGGCCCAGAACGCCAAGGGCAAGTTTGGACCCGCCCCCGAAACCGGTTGAGTGCTGAGGATAGATACCCCCTATGCCGACAATGAGATCGCTCGCCGGTACCACCCGATTCACATACACATTCGTCATAAAAGTAGTCCGACCAACCTTGACGACGTCGCGAGTGTCATCGTGCACGAGCAGGCGGCACTGAGCCGCTGCTTGTGAGCCGATCTTCTTTGTCATTGCGTCGGCGCGAGGGGCCCCATGAGTGCCCGTTGCCATCAAGACCGTGACGTCCTCCACCGGGATACCTGCCTGACGGAACTCGTCCAGCAAGAATGGCATGACCCTGGCGCAGGGGGTTGGACGCGTGAGGTCATCCACGATAACCAGGGGCTTTGTCCTCCCGGCAGCCAGGACCCGCAAGGGAGCTTGTCCCACCGGATGGGCGAAGGTCTCGGCGATCTGAGCATCGGACATCGGAGGAGGAGTTTCGGGGCTAAGAACCGTCACATTCCATTCGGGAGGAAAGGACAGGTCTAGGGGGCGGTCACCGTACCAAGCAGCGGTACGCAACTCGTCAAGGGGGGCCATCCAACCGACTCTACCTGAGCGCGAGAAATTCGTTCCTGCTCGAGCACGGGCTTATCTGCCCCGGGCCCCCTTCTTGCAAATCAGAGAAGCAGCTCGGCGATCTGGACCGTGTTGAGCGCTGCCCCCTTGCGGAGATTGTCGGCCACACAGAAGAGCTCGAGTGCCTTGGGGTCAAAGCGATCCTGTCTGATGCGACCCACGTGACACGCGTCCCGCCCCGCGCTCTCTAACGGCGTGGGGTAGAGCGCTCGTTCGGGCTCATCGATCAGCTCTACGCCCGGGGACGCAGCCAGTAGCCGGCGCGCCTCGTCGACGTTGATCGGATTGCCGAACTCGGCATGCACTGCCACGCCGTGACCCACCACAACCGGCACCCTCACGCAGGTCGCCGTGACCGGAAGACCGGGGAGACCAAGTATCTTGCGCGTTTCGTCACAAAGCTTGAGCTCCTCGCTGGTGTAGCCCCCCTCCTTGAGCGAGCCGCATTGAGGGATGACGTTCATCGCCAGGGGATGAGAGAAGGCGCCACCCGGCTCGAGAACCTGGCGGCCGAGACCATCGCGGATGATCTCGGGCTCCTTTACTGCCCGCTGAGTTTGTTCCCACAGCTCGTCGATCCCCGGCTGACCCGATCCGGAGGCCGCTTGATACGACGACAATATGAGCCGCTTCAACCCCGCGGCCCCATGCAGAGCCGCCATCGGCACGACCATCGCAAGCGTCGTGCAGTTCGGGCTTGCAATGATGCCTTTGGGTAGGTCCGCAATCTGGGGTGGATTCACCTCGGGGACAATGAGCGGTACCTCGTCGTCCATCCGAAAGGCAGCGGAGTTGTCCACTACGACCGCTCCCCGGCAGGCCGCAACCGGCGCCCATTCGAGCGAAACCTCGTCGGGAACGTCGAACAACGCTATATCGGCGCCCTCGAAAACCTCCTCGGACAGGGTACGCACCTCAACTTCTCCGTCACCGAAGGGAAGCAGGCGGCCCTCGGACCTCGACGAGGCGACCGGCACCAGCTCGTCGACTGGGAATCGACGCTCTTCGAGGATCGAAAATATGCGGCTTCCAACGGCGCCGGTCGCGCCGACCAGAACGAGCTTCATAGCCCGCCGCCAGGGGTGGTGCCCTCCGGATCGAGGGCACGCAGCTGGTCCGTGACCGTGGATGGATGCGCTTCGCGCATCACGGCCTCCTCGGTGAGATTGAACCTGGCATGGATCGCCTTGACCGCACCTGCAACCTCGGCCGCCCGGACAACGCACGACACGCGAATGGACGAGGTCGAGATGATGTCGATATTGATGCCGGCGTCTGCAAGGGCATCGAACATATCGGCGGCGACGCCCGGATGAGTCTTCATGCCCGCACCCACGAGCGAGACCTTTGCGATATCGGGATCGGTTTCTACGCCCCTAGCGCCGACTCTCTCGCGAACCTGATTCAAGATGGGTTCGGCGCGCCGCAAGTCTTCCTTCGGAAGTGTGAAGGATATGTCGGTGCGCCCATCGGCCGCGACGTTCTGGACGATCATGTCGACGTTGACGCCCTCGTCGGCCAGAGGGCGGAACACGTGCGAAGCGGTGCCCGGCCTATCGGGCACGCCAAGAATCGATACCTTTGCTTCAGAGATGTCGTGTGCAACCGCCGAGATGATGGCGCGCTCCATACGTTCATCCTCCTCTCTTACCCAAGTGCCCTCGTTGTCCGAAAAGGACGAACGTACGTGGGTTAGAACCTTGTAGTTGCGCGCGTACTCGACGCTCCGAAGCATGAGGACTTTGGTGCCGCTGGCGGAAAGCTCGAGCATCTCTTCGTATGAGACGGCATGCAGCTTGCGCGCCTCCGGGACGAGGCGGGGGTCGGCGGTAAAAACGCCTTCGACGTCGGTGTAGATCTCACATGCGTCGGCATGGAGGGCGGCGGCAAGTGCGACCGCTGTCGTATCCGATCCCCCACGCCCCAGGGTCGTGATGTCAAAGTCGGTCGACACCCCCTGAAACCCAGCAACGATCACGATGTTGCCTGCCTCGAGGGCCTCGAGGACCCGGCGCGCTCTCACATCGACGATCCGGGCACGACCGTGGGTCGTGTCGGTGACGATGCCTGCCTGCGAACCGGTGAACGAGATCGCTCTTCGTCCGAGCTCATTTATCGCCATGGTGAGGAGCGCCATCGAGATGCGCTCCCCCGCCGTCAGCAGCATGTCGAGCTCGCGGCCGAAGGGCTCCGGGGTTATCTGTGCCGCAAGCTCCATGAGCTCGTCGGTGGTGTGCCCCATGGCCGAGACAACGATGCATATGCGCTGCCCGGAATCGGCCGCATCTACCACCCTTTGGGCCACGCGTTTTATGCGCTCGGCGTCACCGACCGAGGTGCCACCGTACTTTTGGACGATAAGAGCCATGGTCCCAAACTAACGCCCTGCGCCGAGTGGGTGGGAGATGTGAATAATGCACACCCACCACTCACTCGGCCCCCTCGGGTCGGTTGTCAGGCGGCCGGAGCTGCGTTCTCCATGTCGGAGGAGTAGCTGCCCGAGCGAGCGGCGCCGTTGAGCTTCGCCCGGTGATGAAGCGCTCGCTGTCCTGCCTCGAAGTTGGACCGTTCACCCTTCCAGGCCTTGAGGGCAGGAGCCTGCAACGCGCGCCCGTAGGAGAAGCTCAGCTCCCAGGGAAGGGGGCCTCTCCGATTCATCTCGTTCAGGTGGGCGGTCGCCTGCTCGTCGCTCTGGCCTCCGGAGAGGAACACGACTCCCGCCACGGCCGGCGGAACGGTGCGCAGCAGACAGCGAAGCGTCCTGTCGGCCACTTCCTCGACATCCGCCTGCTGTGAATTTTCGGTCCCCGACAGCACCATGTTTATCTTCAACAGGGCACCCTCGAGCTCAACCCGCTGGTCGTACAGCTCCTGAAAAACGGTCCGCAGAGTCTGCTCGGTCACCTCGAAGTGCTGCTCGATGCTGTGGGCTCCGTCCATCATCGTCTCGGGCTCGACGATCGGTACCAGCCCCGCCTCCTGCGACAGAGCGGCATAACGACCGAGCGCGTGGGCGTTCACCTTGATGCAGTAAGGGCTGGGAAATCCCCCGCCAATGGTGATCACGGCGCGCCACTTGGTGAACCTGGCGCCGAGCTCCACGTATTCGGCGAGGCGCTCCCGCAATCCGTCGAGGCCCTCGGTCACCTTCTCGTCCGGCGCGCCTGCGAGGGCCTTGGCTCCCGTGTCCACCTTGATGCCCGGGATGCCCCCTTGCTTCTGGAGAAGCTCGACGAGCGACGTTCCATCCTCTGCCTGCTGGCGAATGGTCTCGTCATACAGGATTGCGCCGCTGATGAAGTCCCCGATGCCCGGAGTCGAGAAGAGCATTTCGCGATAGGAGCGGCGGTTCTCCTCGGTGGATTCGACGTCGATACCCTGGAAACGCTTCTCGATGCTCCCGGTGCTCTCGTCTGCGGCGAGGATTCCCTTGCCACCGGCGACGAGCTCCTGAGCCGTGGAACGAAGCTGCTGTGACTCCATCTGATTCCTCCCGTGGTGGACTCTGCGGACCGTTTGGACCATTCGGGTCAGACTCCCATTGTCCCCGATGGGTCGCTCTCTTCTACCCGGTGACCCGCCTCCGGCCCTCCAGAGCGCGTCCGAGGGTAACCTCGTCGGCATACTCGAGGTCGCCTCCGACCGGAAGACCGCTTGCGAGCCGGGTGACGACGATCCCCAGGGGCGCCAGCAGTCGGGCCAGGTACATGGCGGTTGCCTCCCCCTCGATGTTCGGGTTCGTCGCCAGGATGACCTCGAGCACCGGCGGCGCTCCGGAGGCGAGCTTGAGCCGGTCGAGCAGCTCGGCGGTCCGGAGCTCTTCGGGGCCGATGCCCTCTATCGGAGAGATTGCTCCCTGAAGGACGTGGTAGAGGCCCCGGTACTCGCGCGTGCGTTCGATGGCGACGATGTCGGGAGGCTCCTGCACCACGCAGATGAGTGACGCGTCACGACGGGGGTCCCTGCAGTACTCACACAGGCCCTGATCCGAGACGTTGAAGCACAGCCGGCACAGCCGAACCTTGTCCTTGACCTCGACAATCGTGTGGGCAAGCCGCTTGGCATCCGCCGGAGGGACCTTGAGCAGGTAGAAGGCCACCCGCTGCGCACTCTTCGGACCGATCCCGGGTAACCGCGCCAGCTCGTCGATCAGATCCTGAATTGGCCCTGCGAACAAGCTACCGGCTCATCACATGCCGGGGAGGCCGCCGAGGCCCCCCATCCCGCCTGCAAGCGGGCCGAGAGCCTGCTCCTGCAGCTCGCGCGCCTTGGTAAGGGCGTCGTTCAACGCAGCGGTGACCGAGTCCCCGAGTATCTCGATATCGTCGGCGTCCGGCGCCCCCTCGAAGAAACCGGGGTCGATCAGGACGCGGAGAACCCCCTGGCCGTCACCGGTCACGGTGGCGCGCACCACACCTCCCCCCGCCGAGCCCTCGACCTCGACCTCTGCGATCTCGGCCTGAGCCTTCTGCATCTCGGCCGCCATCTTCTGCGCCTGCTTCATCATCTTCTGGACGTCTTTCACCGTTCTCCTATCTCCTCAACGACTTCGGCGTGCAACCCCTTCTTGACGAGCTCAATGGGGTCCTCGCCGGCGCCCGAGGCCGGACCGAGGTCACCGTAGTCCGCTGCTTGAGTGTTCTCGGGGGTTTCGAGGGATACAACGGGTTCCTTCCGGAGAGCCTGAAAGACAAGCCTGGGTCGCACCCCCAGTGCGGCATACAGTCCCGCCGCCACAATGTCTCGATTGCGCTCGTCGTTCATGGAGGCCTCATGGAACGGCGACTGAACCTCGACGACAAGTCCACCATCGTCGAAAGAGATCGGCCGGGATGGGTTGAGCATGCCCCACACTCTCTTGCTGCGCTTCTTGACCTCCTGCAGCGTTGCGTGCCACGTCTCTTTCATCTCGGCAAGCCCGACCTGGGGAGGCATCCCACCGCCCTCGGCGGCCACTGGGGCCCCCGGGGGCTCGGGTGATGACGGTGCCTCCGGCCCGGAGGCCGCCGCCGATGGCTCTGGGAGGGATTCTCGGGCCGGTACGGGCGGGCGCCCCGCCGCCTCATCTGGGCGCTCCGCGGGCCTGCCGCTCACCTCAGGTGCTTCGCCCTCCGAGGAGGCCCCCCGATCGGCCGCGGGCGGGGAGACTGCGGCCGCCGGTGGAACCGCTGCGGAGTCGTCGCCCGCCCTCGATCCGATGCCGAGGCGCCGTTCGAGGCGCTCGATGCGGCCCAAAAGGGCGGATGCCGAAGGATCGGTGTCGGGTGACGCGGCCCGCACGAGGGCAACCTCGAGCAGCAGCCGGTGATGGGGGGCGTTGCGCATCTCGGTGACGGAGGTGCCGAGGAGGTCCAGGGTGCGGAGGAGGTCGCCGATCGTGAATCTGTCGGCCTGAACCTGCAAAGTCGAGCCGTCCTCGGGCGAGACGTCCAACAGCGAAACCGCCTCGGGTGCGGTCTTGACCAGCAGCAACGAGCGGGCGCGGCCCATCCCGCCGAGAGCGATCTGGCGGGCGTCCGCACCCTGCGCGATCAGGGTCTGCATCTGCAGGAAGATCGTCCCGAGGTCGGACGCCGCAATGGCATCGAAGAGCTCCGCGACCGCATCCTCGTGCCGCTCTCCCATGAGACCGTCGGCGTCCACGGCCGAGACCGAGTCGCCGAAGCTCGCCAGTTGATCGAGCTCTGACAGCGCATCTCTGGCGCTGCCCTCGGCGCGCCGGGCTACTTCGGCCAGGGCGGCCGGATCGACTGCGATGCCCTCGGCCTCGGCAACCTCTCCAAGGTGTGACGCGAGCACCTCGGCGGGGATCCGGCGGAAATCGAAGCGCTGGGTGCGGGACACTATGGTGCCGAGAACCTTGTGCGCCTCGGTTGTCGCAAGGATGAACACGACGTGCTCGGGAGGTTCTTCGAGCGTCTTCAAGAGCGCGTTGAAGGACGGGGTCGACAGCATGTGGACCTCGTCGATGACGTAGATCCTTCTGGCCCCCCCGACCGTCGCCAGGGACACCCCAGCCAGGACATCTCTGGTCTCGTCCACCTCCGAATGGGACGCAGCATCCATCTCGATGACGTCGAGCGAGCTCCCCTCGGTGATCGCCCGGCACGAGGCACACACTCCGCAGGGCGTGGGGGTTGGCCCCCGTTCGCAGTTGAGCGCTTTCGCAAGAATGCGCGCCGTGCTTGTCTTGCCCGTGCCGCGCGGCCCTGTGAACAGGTACGCATGGGCGACCCTGTCCTCGGCCACGGCGTTTGCCAGCGTCCGGGTCACGTGGTCCTGGCCGAGGATGGCCTCGAAGGTTTGGGGCCGGTACTTGCGGTAGAGGGAGAGGTAGGCCATCGAGGCCATCCTATTGGAGAGGGGCGACACGGCTGCTCCCATTGGGCCGTCTTACGCCTCAGGGCCAGAACCGAACCAGAAAACCACCTTGAGCTTTGCCACACACGCTACCTGGGAGCGAGCCAGGCCGGGCAACCTTTGCGGTCCTATTACCCGGTCGCTGCGGCGAAAAAAGGGCCGTGCGGCTCGCCCTGGACCCTCGAACAGCCGGTGCTGTTCGGGTAGCCGGCTCCGGCCAGGACCCCCTGCGGCACTCTCGGTCCGCCGCTTACGGCTGCTCCCTTCCGGGCCTGA
>JALZIC010000008.1 GCA_030860455.1 Actinomycetota bacterium | reverse complement strand
AAGGGTCGTTGGCCACGAACACCGCATGGGGACAGAGGCGGCGCGCCCTGACCATGGGCATCGCCGAGGTCACCCCGAAGGCGCGCGCCTCGTAGGAAGCCGAGGTGACCACGCCGCGGCCGCCCTGGCCGCCAACGATCAGCGGAGCTCCTGCAAGCGACGGATCCTTTACGACTTCGACCGACGCGTAGAACGCGTCCATGTCGACATGAAGGATGTTCGAAGGCGCGCCGGTCACGGGCGCTTCGAGATGGCCGGCGATTTGCCTGTGGTCCCGGCTTGGTGACGCAGTGCGATGGCAACGGCCCGGCAGGAGGGAGGCGATAGGGTCGGCCGCTGATGTTGTCGAGGGAGACCGGAGGGGCACATGGCGAAGGTTGGAATCGTAACCGGGTCGGACTCGGGCATAGGGCAGGAATCTGCAGTTGTCCTCGCCGAGGCCGGGTTCGATGCCGGTATTACGTACCACAGTGACCAGGCGGGCGCGCAGGCTACCGCCGAACGGGTCGTCGCGGCCGGGCGGCGCGCCGAGATTCGCAGGCTTGACCTGGCCGACGCCGGCGCCGGCGCCTCCGTGATCGGAGAGCTCGCCGGCGCTCTCGGCGGTATCGATGTGCTGGTGAACAACTCCGGGACCGGCGCAGGCGCACCGTTTCTGGAGCTCTCGCTCGAGGATTGGCGGCACGACCTCGAGGTCGATCTCACGGGGGCATTCGTATGTGGGCAGGCGGCGGCGCAACTGATGGTCGCCGCCGGCCAAGGGGGCCGGATCATCAACGTGACCTCGGTGCACGAGCACGTTCCGTTATCGGGGGCCGCGGCATACTGCGCATCCAAGGGCGGGCTCGGACTGTTGACCAAGGTCATGGCGCTCGAGCTCGCGGAGCACGGCATCACCGTGAACGCAGTAGCCCCGGGCGAGATCGCCACCGAGATGACCGGCAGCGAGGACGCCGACCCCACCACCCTCGAGCGCCCAGGGCTTCCGCTCGGACGGCCGGGCCATGCGCAGGAGATCGCCAAGCTCGTCGCCTGGCTCGCCTCGGACGCCGCAAGCTACGCCACCGGCTCGTCGTTCGTGGTCGACGGCGGTCTGATGTTGATGGCCGCCGAGGCAAACCAAATGGCGAGCTGATATCAGCCGGCGCTGCCGCCGCTCGAGTGCCACAGGCGGGTAGGAGGGCGCAGGTCGCCGGCGGGGGCGTGCAGCCCGCCTGCTTGCTTGCGGCGCTGGCGCCCCAGCGCCGTGGCTCGGGAGTGCCCAGCCCGACGGTCGGCCGCCAGCTCGGCGAGATCGAACACCTCCTGAGCCACCACGGTGAGCCCGACATTGCGCGGGTCGGTGGGGTGGATCAACGATGCGCCGCCCCGTTTTCGCACCACACCTCTGACCGCCAGCAACCACGAATGGAAGACTGTGTGCGCGCAGCGCGCCTGGACACGCTCGAACACGGTCACGTCGACGGGACCGGTGAGATCGTCGAGCGTGACGAAGATGACCCTCTGGCCCGAGCGGATGGCCGGGGTCTGGCTGGCGACCTTGACACCTGCGGTCCACACCTCCGAGTTGTTGCGCTCACCCCCCAGACGATCTGCCGGTACACAACCGAGCTCGGCCAGCAATGGGAGGTAGAGCTCCATGATGTGCCGGCGGGCGTCGATGCCCGTGACCTCGAGCTCGGCCTCGGTCTCCTCGAGCGGTGTATAGGACGGGAGGCCCGCCAGCGCCTCGTGATCGGGCTCGTCCATCTCGAGCGTCAACTGCGAACCCGTGCTCGATGGGGGGATCGCGCCGAGGGTTGCGGCGCGCCACATGAGCTCGCGCTTGCCGCGACTTCCCTTGATGCCATCGAGGGCTCCGATGTGGACGAGGTTGGTCAGCACCGACCGCGACAGCTCGGCGCGCCGCCACAGATCCTCCATCGAGGTGAACCGCCCGGCCAGGCGCGCCGAGACGATCGAGCTCATCTCGGGGTCGGACATCCCTTTGACCTCCGAGAGCGCAAGCCTGATCCCCTTGGACTCCGCCGAGTGGGTGATGGATGTGGATAACTCACACTCACCACCCACTCGGCCCGCAGGGACGGGCTCGACCCGGTAGACGGTGTCGGATGCATTGACGTCGATCGGAAGGATCGGGATCCCGAGCGCCCTGGCGTCGGCGACAATGAGCCTGCGTGGGTACATGCCGGGGTCGTGGGTCAGCACCCCGGCCAGGAACTCGGCCGGGTAATGCGCCTTCAGCCACGCCGAGACATAGGTGGGCAGCGCAAACGCAGCGGCATGGGACTTGCAGAACCCGAACGAGGCGAACGCCACGACCTCTTTCCACAACATGGCTGCCTCCGAGGCGGTGAAGCCGTTGGCCACGGCCGCGCTCCCAAACCACGCACCGAGCCCTCCTCCTCGAGGCGGGGCAACGTCCATTGTCCCGACCGGAATCTCGTCCTCGGCGGAGCCGAGGTGGCGCCTCACGTAATCGGCGTCGTCGAGTGAGCAACCAGTAACCGCCGCGATCACGCGGATCACCTGTTCGTGATAGACGATGATGCCGTTGGTCTCGGCCAGGATCGGCTCGAGGCTCGCATGTGGGTAACGCACCGGCTCGAACCCATGGCGGCGGTCGAGAAAGGGAGACACCATGTCCGACTTGACCGGCCCCGGGCGGAACAAAGAGATGTCGACGATCAGATCCTCGAAGCGATTGGGTTGAAAGCGCGCCAGCAACTCGCGCTGACCGGGGGATTCGATCTGAAAGCACCCAAGCGTTCGTGAGCTCGAGATGAGCCTGAACGTGGCCGGATCTCCGTGCGGGAGTGCGTCGAGATTCAACTCGATGTTCTCAGTGCGGGCGATCTCGCCGCGTGCATGTGCGATCGAAGACAGCATCCTCACGCCGAGGACGTCGAGCTTCACCAGCCCGAGGGCTTCGGCGTCATCCTTATCGGCCTGGAGCATCGTGAAGCCTTCCCATGACGATTCCATCGGCACTCGATCGGCGAGGTCGGCTGAGGACAGGATCACGCCCGATGGATGCAGCGCGAGATGGCGCGGCCAGCCGTCGATTCCCAGACACAACTCGAATAGCTGGTCGAGCTGACCCGACTTCAGGTTGGATCCGCTCAGTTCCGGGAGTTGCTCGAGGGCGCGCGGGATGTCCCGGGCGCGCACATGCGGAAACGCTTTAGCGACCAAATCTATCTCTTCTGCGGGAAGGCTGAGCGCCTTGCCGACTTCTCGAATCGCAAGGCGCGCCCTGAAGGTGTCGACCATGCAGCAAATCGCGGTCTGCTCGGCGCCATAGGTTTGCGCTATGTACCCGAGTACCTCTTCGCGCCGGTGAGACTCGACATCGACGTCGATGTCGGGAAGCTCATCTCGTTTCGAGTTCATAAAGCGCTCGAACAACAAGTTGTAGCGAACGGGGTCTACGTCGGAGATGCCGAGCACGTAGCAAACGAGCGAGCCTGCTGCACTCCCCCGGCATGCGCATCTGATACCCATCACCTTTCGGACGTGATCGATGATGTCGGCGACGAGGATGAAATAGGCCGGCCATCCCATGCGCGAGATGAGCCTCAGCTCGTGCTGGAGGCGCTCATCCACCTCCTTGGTAATGCGGTCGAACCGCCGGTGCGCCCCTTTGAAACAGCGCCGGGCAAGCATGCCCGCAGGATGCTGCCCCCGCGGGATCGGCATCTGCGGAAAGTGGTAACCCTCGAGGTCGAGATCGAAGTCGCAGGCATCGGCAATGCGCAGCGATTCGTCGGCCGCGTCCGGTGCATCGCTGAAGAGGCTTCGCATCTCATGCGCCGGCTTCATGAAGTACTCGGAGTTGGTCCGGAGTGCCTTGGTTCGGGACAACGGGACGATGTCTTTGATTGCATGCAGGAGCTCGTGCGTGCCCGCATCATCGGATGTCAGGTAGTGAACGTTGTTGGTTGCAACCGCCGGGACCTTTGTCTGTGCGGCGATATCCAAAAGGCGGTTCCGCAATGCGTGGTCACCGTACCCGCGGTGGTCGAATACCTCGATGCGGTAGCCGTCACCGATTGCGGCGCGCCACTTGTGTGCCGCTGCGATCCCTTCAGGGACGGCACCGGCCGCCGCAAGCCGCGCTACTTCGCCGCGGGCGCAACCGGAGAGCACGAACAATCCATCCGAGCGTCGGGCGATCTTCTCGAGGGAAGAGTACGGCGCGCCACGCTCGTGTGTAAGGTGCGCCTCGCTGATGAGCCGGCACAGGTTGGCATAGCCAACCTTGTTCCGCGCAATGACCGTGACGTGCTCGGACTGTTGGAATCCGGCCGGGAGCCCAACCGTCAGCTCCGCTCCGAAGATCGGCTTGATGCCGGCGTCGCGGCACGCCTTCGAGAACCGCACCGCGCCGGTGAGCGCATCGTGGTCTGTCATTGCGATTGCCTCGAACCCGGCTTCGGCGGCGCCATGGGCAAGCGTCTCGGCCGGAACCGCCCCGTCCAACAGCGACCACGTCGTGTGGCAATGGAGATGGGTGAACCCGCTCATCCCGGCGGGTCGCTCCACCCGGGATCTCCACAACCCGGGTGCCCGGCGAACTCAGCCGACCAGGCAGTCGGGCCGCTCGGGTCACGCCGGTCCGTGTGCGTTCCGGCCGGAGCACCGGTCAGTCCCACAACCTCGCCATACGCCAGCAATCCCCGGCGCGATCCCTGTAGAGGTCGTAGACGGCCGAAAACGACTGCAGGAATCCCTCGGCGTCGAGATCCCCGGTCGACAGGAACCCGGCCGGGCGGGCGAGAACCCGGTAGTACTCGCGGTCGCGCACCTTGCCGTGCCCGTTCCACCACTCCCCGCCCTCCCGCCAGACGTTTAGATGCTGGTCGATCTCGTACCGGCGCCCGCGCCAGAGAAATGCAACCGGTCCCTCCGGGCCCGGAGTGACGTCGATCGCCTCGTCGTACCGCTTTGCCACCCACCAGACCTCCGAGAAAGAAGGGGCCCGACCAACCTGGTGCGAAGGCCGGTCGGGCCCAGGTCCAGACCCGGGCGCCGGTGGGGGCCGGGGACCCCCCAACCGGTCGGTGTCCGAGTCGAACGTATGTTCGATACTAGCCACCTCGGGACCGGTCCGTCAACCCCATGACGCAGATCACACCCACACTCTCCGACAGTGCTTTCTTTGCACCGTGGAGGACGCCAACAGCACCTCACGCTCCCCAGTTGACCGGGACCTCGCTTG
>JALZIC010000007.1 GCA_030860455.1 Actinomycetota bacterium | reverse complement strand
GAGAGGCGCACCGTGAACGGAACCCTGAGCCGCGGCCGGAGAGGCGCACCATGAGCCGAACCAAGGTCGAGGCAGGAGGTGAACGATGATCGGCTACCTCGACGGGACCCTGGCGACGCGTCATCCGGGCGGCTTGTTCCTCGAGGTCGGAGGGGTCGGCTACCGGTTGAGCTGTTCGGCCACGACCCTGGCGGCACTTCCGCTCGCAGGCAAGCGCTGCCGTCTCTTCACGCATCTCCACGTGCGTGAGGACCTGCTCGCTCTATACGGGTTCGCTTCCGAGGCCGAGCAGGGGATGTTCGAGGCACTGCTCGCTGTTTCGGGAATCGGGCCGAAGGTTGCTCTCGGGGTCTGCTCTGCGTTCACCCCCGACGCGTTGCGGCGGGCGCTTGTCACCGATGATGTGACCGCCCTTGCGTCCGTGCCGGGGATCGGCAAACGCACTGCCCAGCGCATGGTCCTCGACCTGAAAGAGAAGCTTTCTCTCCCCGATCTGCAGGTGGCGGGACCGGCACAGGGGGCCGCCGCCGCCGCCCGAAGCGCGCTCGAGAACCTGGGTTATTCGCCCTCCGAGGTGCGCACCGTCCTTGCCGAGATGAACCCGGCCCCCGGCGACTCCATTGAGGACATCGTGCGATCGGCGTTGACGGCGCTCGCTCGCCCCGTGATGGTGTCGGCGGACGTGGAAACGGCGGAGCGAGGATCGTGACCGAGGAGATTCTCGCTGCGGTTGTAGACCCGGGCGAACGGGAAGCGGAGACATCACTCCGTCCCCGGACGCTCGACGAGTTCGTGGGCCAGGAAGAGCTGAAAGAGCATCTCGGCATCGTCCTGGAGGCCGCCGGTGCTCGCGGCGAGCCAGTGGGGCACGTCCTCCTGAGCGGGCCCCCCGGCCTTGGCAAGACGAGCCTCGCCTACGTGATCGCCCGCTCGATGGACGCCGACATCCGTCCCACGTCGGGTCCTGCGCTCGAGCGCGCCGGTGACCTGGCGGCCATCCTCACGAACCTTCAGGACGGCGATGTCCTGTTCGTGGACGAGATCCACCGACTACCGCGCACCGTCGAAGAGGTGCTCTACCCGGCGATGGAGGACGGTCAGCTCGACCTGGTTATCGGCAAGGGGCCGAGCGCGAACACGATCCGGCTCGATCTGCCGCGCTTCACCCTGGTCGGAGCTACGACGCGAGCCGGACTGCTCACCAGCCCCCTGCGAAGCCGCTTCGAGCTGTCCGAGAAGCTCGACTTCTATCCGCCGGAGGATCTCGAGACGATCATCCTGCGCTCGGCGCGCATTCTGGACGTGTCCCTCGATGCCGACGGTGGGCGGGGCGCCTGGGAGATCGCCCGGCGATCGCGTGGTACGCCGCGCATCGCCAACCGGCTTCTGCGCCGGGTGCGGGACTTTGCACAGGTGCGCGCCGACGGCTACATCGACGCCCAGGTGGCCCGCCGGGCGCTCGAGGTCTTCAAGGTCGACGAACAGGGGTTGGACAAGGTCGACTGGGCCATCCTCGACGCGGTCGTCACGCGCTTCTCCGGCGGACCGGTAGGACTCTCGACCCTGGCCGTTGCCGTCGGAGAGGAGCCAGACACCATCGAGGATGTCTACGAGCCATACCTGCTGCAGCTCGGATTCCTCCGCCGAACCCCGCGGGGCCGGGTAGCGACCCAGGCCGCGTTCGCTCACCTGGGAGTCACGGCCCCGGCCGGCGCCGCCGGCGCGCGCCTGTTCGAGAACTGAGGCGCCATCCGCGCCGAGATCGGAAGTGATCCGGTCTCCACTGCACCCCCAGGCCCGGAAACCGGGTTCCCCAGTGCACCGAAGCTTCGAGAGGCCGGTGGTTTGGGGGGGCCGAGCCAAAAGGAGAGCGCCAACGGCAGCCCGACCCTGGACTCGGGGGCCACCGCCTCCCCATCTCGGGCCCAAACGGGCTTTGGCTCGTGGGTGGCGGTAGGATTAGCTCGCAGGAGCCGCCTGCGGCGGCTTCGTTCGCGTTGCCGAGCGAAAATCAAGTCGATCAAAGGACGTGACCAAATCGTGGAAGGCCTTTCAGCCCTCATATTTCCGGCGTTGCTCATCGCCATCTTCTACTTCATGTTGATCCGGCCCCAGAGAAGGCGCGCCGATCAGCACAAGAAGCTCATCGAGAGCGTGGGGTACGGAGACGAAGTCGTGACTATCGGCGGGGTTTTCGGCGTTGTCCGATCGCTCGACGATGCCGAGGTGCAGCTCGAAGTGGCGCCGGGGACGACCATGCGGTTCCTCCGGACGGCCATTGCGCGCCGGGTTGTCGATGAGAGTCCCGGCCCGGCGGATGCGGGGTCGGAAGGAGAGGCATGACCCGTCTGGGTGCGTCCGAATCGGACGGCATCCCCCTCGTGGAACGGAGCGCCAAGGAAACCAGACCGGTCGAGCCTGCGCCGACTCCCGAGCCGGTCGAGCCAGGATCATCGATCAAGCTCAAGCAGGTCCAGGCCCACGAGGGCGTCCAGACTTTCATCGCACTCTCGGACCGCTACTTGGGTGAGCTCGGCTTCACCGAGCACGGGTTTCGTCACGCCGGGCTCGTGGCCAGCATCGCCTACAACGTGCTGCACCGGCTCGATTATGAAGATCGGATGGCCGAGCTTGCAGCGATCTCAGGCTACCTGCATGACATGGGCAACTTCGTGTCCCGCTCCATGCACTCAAACACGAGCGCCGGCATCTCCTACGACCTGCTGCGGGAGATCGGGATGGGCTATGGCGAAATCGGGGTCGTTCTTGGGGCGATCGGAAATCACGAAGAGGAATTCGGCCATCCGGTGAACCCGGCGGGGGCCGCGCTCATCATCGCCGACAAGTCCGACGTTCACCGCAGTCGTGTCCGTGTCAGCGACCCATCGCTGTTCGACATCCATGACCGGGTGAACCACGCCGTCGAACATTCCTTCTTGCGAGTGGATTCCGTGGCGCGAACCCTGACGCTCGAGCTCACGATCGATACCGAGCTCGCCGGGGTCATGGAGTACTTCGAGATCTTTCTTTCCCGCATGGTGATGTGCAGACGGGCGGCCGAATTCCTCGATTGCCAGTTCAAGATTGATATCAACGGAGCCAAGCTGCTGTGAGCAAGGACGGTTCCGGCACGTGAAAAGCACCCGCTACAAGATCTATCTCGTCCTTGCAATCGTTGTAGGCGCTGGAAGTCTTGCAGCGGTGTTCCTAACCAATACACACCCACGATTGGGGCTCGACCTCGAGGGGGGCACGGGCGTGATCCTCACGGCGCAGGGCCCGGCGCGCCCGGATGTCCTCGAACGAACGGTCGATATCATTCGCCGGCGTATCGACGCACTTGGCGTCGCCGAACCCGAGGTGAGCCAGCAGGGCGATCGCAACATCCTTGTGCAGCTCCCCGGCGTCGAGAACGATGAGCGTGCGCGGGAGCTGATTGGCTCGACGGCACAGCTGACCTTTCGGCAGGTCGAGGAGTTGATTCCACCCAACGCAAAGAAGCGGCCCCCGGTAACGAAGGCAACCGGCTCCGAAGCGAACAACGACGAGGTTGTTTACCGCTCTTCCCAGGCCGGCGAACAGGGGACGCTCTACCGTCTGATGCCGGCGGTGTTGACGGGAGATATCGTCTCCAGGGCAGAAGCTGTGCCTCCCGACGCGCAGAATCCAACCTGGTCCGTCTCGATCCAGATGAACGACGAGGGAAGACAGACATGGGGCGAGTTCACCAGCAAGCTCGCCTGCCTTCGCGACAAGGGAGAGACGATCAAGTCACAGGTTGCCATCGTCCTCGACGGCGCGGTCGAATCGGCCGCCGGAATGCAGACTCCCGGGGAGGCGGGGTCGACCGGAGTCGTGTGCGGTGAGGGTATCGACCAGGGAAACACGAGCATCACGGTCGGCGGTCAGGAAGAGGCGCGCGACCTCGCTCTCGTCCTCAAGACCGGCGCGCTTCCCATCACGCTTGTCGAATCCGAGGTCCAGAAGGTATCACCAACACTGGGGAAGGACTCTTTGGACGCAGGCGTGAACGCAGGACTACTCGGCCTTGGGCTGGTCATCGTCTACATGCTGGCCTACTACCGCTCTCTGGGGCTGGTCGTAGTGGGCGGGCTGGCCATCTTCACCGCCGTCCTTTACTCGGTCATGTCGCTTCTGGGCGCGGCCGCCGGGCTTTCGCTCAGCCTGGCCGGAGTCGCGGGCATCATCGTGTCCGTGGGCGTGACCGCCGACTCCTATATCGTCGCCTTCGAGCGCCTCAAGGATGAAGTGCATTCGGGCAGAAGCATGAGGGCGGCCGTCGACCGCGGCATGGTGCGTGCGTTCAGCACCATCCTGGTGGCCGACTTCGTCACCGGTGCAGCGGCAGTGATCCTGTTCTTCCTCGCCGTGGGACCGGTGCGCGGCTTTGCTCTCACACTCGGCCTCGCAACCCTGGCCGATGTGCTCGTCGCATATTTCTATACGCGCTCCGCTGTCAGCCTGCTGGCGCAATCGAAGCGCTTGGCCGGAAGCCGCTGGTTCGGTATGCGCCAGGCCTTAGGACTGGGCTCATGACCGGCACCCTGGGTCGCATCTACAGAGGCGAGACGAACATTAATTTTCTCGGCCGCAGAAAGCTATGGTTTACGATGTCGAGCATCGTCGTGCTCCTTTGTCTTGTTTTGCTTGTCACTCGGGGGCTCAACTACGGAATCGAGTTCGTCGGTGGAGTGTCGATCCAGGCGCCGGTGTCGGACCCCCAGCTCGAGTCCGTGAGCGACGCGGGGGTCGTGTCGCTGGTAGCCGACGAGCTAGATCCGCTGGGCGCTTCGGACGCGCAGATACAGGTGTTTACAAGCGGCGACAACAGGACCGTCAACGTGCAGACCGAAGAGGTCGCAGACCCGGAGGAGCAGGCGCGGGTCGTAAGCGCCGTGCGGAGTGTCACCGGTGCCTCGGTGGCGGATACCAACAACCAGCGGATCGGCAGCGAGTGGGGGAGCGAGATAACTTCGAAGGCGATCAGGGCCCTGGTCATCTTCATGGTGGTGATCCTTGTGTTCATCTCCTGGCGCTTCGAATGGAAGATGGCCGTCGCGGCTCTCATCGCACTTACCCATGACCTCATCATCACCGCCGGCATCTATTCGCTCGTGGGGTTCGAAGTTACCCCATCGACGGTGATCGCCATTCTCACTATCCTCGGTTATTCGCTGTATGACACTGTCGTAGTGTTCGACAAAGTCGAGGAGGACACCACTGCCCTTGCCGCAACCGGCCGCATGACCTACCAGGGCGCGGCAAATCTGGCGTTGAATCAGGTGTTCATGCGTTCCCTCAACACCTCGCTTGCAACCCTGCTGCCGGTGGCGGCGCTGCTGTTTGTCGGCGCAGGGCTACTCGGCGCAGAGACGCTCAAAGACCTTTCCCTGGCGCTGTTCGTCGGGCTCGTCATCGGTGCTTACTCGTCCGTATTCGTTGCCACTCCGGTGCTTTCGTTGTGGAAGGAACGCGAGCCAAAATATCGCAACGTTCGGGCCAAGGTTCTGCGAGACGCTGAACGAGCCCGGCCCGCACCATCGGGCTCCGCACCATCGGGCCCCGCACCATCGGGCCCCGAGTCAGGGGCGGTCGCAGCGAGGGCGAGGGGCGGCTCCGGTTTGGCTGCTGCATCCCGGAGCTCGCCGGCACCGGCGACTCGCTCCACATCGAGGCCACAGGCCGGTTCCAAGAAGGCGAAGCGGCGGAAGCGGCGGTGAAAGGGAGACTTCATGCCATTTGAACCGGATCACGACTGGCTCAAAGAGACAATTAGGGACATCCCTGATTTCCCAAAAGAGGGGATCGTCTTCAAGGACATCACGCCTCTTCTCGCCGACAAGAAGGCGTTCACCTATACGATTGACGCCATCGCACACCACTTCGATCGCGACGTGATCGACAAGGTGCTCGGGATCGAGGCGCGCGGCTTCATGGTCGCTGCCCCCCTGGCCTATCGCTTCACCGCGGGCCTGATCCCCGTCCGGAAGGCCGGCAAACTGCCCTGGGAGATCGCGTCGCAGGAGTACGAGCTCGAATACGGCACCGACCGGCTAGAAATCCATCGCGATGCGATCGAACCGGGAGAACGAATCCTCGTCGTGGACGATGTCCTGGCGACGGGGGGGACGGCGCGGGCGACGGCCCTGCTCACCGAACAGTGTGGGGGACAGGTCGCAGGGATCGCAACCATTATGGAGCTGGCGTTTCTGGGCGGCCGCTCGAAGCTTTCCGGATATGAGTTCTTCAGTCTGATCAGCTACTGAAGAACGGGGGTCAGGCGCCGCCGCTTCGGCGCAGAGCGGATTCGCATCCGTTCCGGTGATCACCGCGAAGAGGAACTAGCTCCTACAATGGACTTATGGGTGTGATCCAGCAGCCCGATGATGGTCTTCAGACCCCCTCAGCCTCTCCCGGCCCGAGAAGGGTCAAAGGGGTGCTGAGCAGGGCGCGGGCGCGCCCGGTCAATCCGTCTCTGAGTGGACTGCTCCGAGAGGTCAAGAAGACGAGGCCCAAGGCCGATACCAAGCCGATCGAACGAGCCTTTGCCATGGCCGAGGCCGCACACGCCGGTCAGATGAGGAAATCGGGCGACCCCTTCATCAGCCACCCGGTCGCGGTATCGATGGTTTTGGCGGGACTGGGACTGGACATCACGACGGTCACTGCTGCGCTGCTTCACGATGCAGTCGAAGACACCTCGTTGAGCCTCAAGACTGTCGAAGCCGAGCTCGGCTACGACGTGGCGGCTCTCATCGACGGGGTTACCAAGCTGGACAAAATGCACCTGCGGTCCAAAGAGCAGGGGCGCGCCGAGAGCTTGCGCAAAATGATCGTGGCGACGGCCCGAGACGTGCGTGTGTTGCTCATCAAGATCGCCGACCGGCTGCACAACATGCGAACGCTCGAGCCCCTCGCCCCCGAGAAGCGTGAGCTGATTGCCACAGAAACGCTCGAGATCTATGCCCCTCTTGCGCACCGCCTGGGCATGTATGCGGCGAAGTGGGAGCTCGAGGACCTCGCCTTCAAGACCCTTCACCCCAAACGGTACGAGGAGATATTGACGCTGGTTCAACAGCGTCAGCCGCAGCGGGAGCGGATGCTCGAAGAGGTGTCCGAGGAGATCGGCGTCAAGTTGCGCGAAGTGAAGATCAGGGCGGAGGTGCTGGGCCGCCCGAAGAATCTCTATTCGATCTACGAAAAGATCGTGCTTCGAGGCAAACAGTTCAACGAGATATTCGACCTCGTTGGGATTCGGGTGGTGGTCGAAAGCGTGCGGGACTGTTACGGCGCGCTGGGGGCCCTGCACACACTCTTCACTCCGGTGCCGGGCAGATTCAAGGACTATATCGCAATGCCCAAGTTCAACATGTACCAATCGCTGCACACCACGGTGATCGGTCCGGCCGGCCGGCCGATGGAGATCCAGATCAGAACCCAGACGATGCACCAGGCGGCCGAACTTGGCATCGCCGCGCATTGGCTCTACAAGGAGCAGCGGCGCGGCAAAGTGTCCGAGCAGGAGATTGCCTGGCTCCAGCGAATGATGGATTGGCAGCGCGACTCGGCCGACCCGCGGGAGTTCATGGAATCGCTGAAGATCGATCTGTACTCCGACGAGGTGTTTGTCTTCACTCCCAAAGGTGACGTTCAAGAGCTCCCACGGGGCGCGACCACGATAGACTTCGCCTACTCAATCCACACCGAAGTGGGGCACAGAACAATTGGAGCTCGGGTCAACGGGCGGTTGGTTCCGTTGAACCACGAGCTCGTCTCCGGCGACACCGTCGAGGTGATCACGTCGAAAGGACCGTCGGCACCGTCACGGGACTGGCTTCACATCGTCAAGACCCCCCGGGCACGCAACAAGGTGCGCCAATGGTTCACGCGTGAGCGCCGCGAGGATGCCCTTGCGCAGGGCCGGGAGGCGCTTACACAGGCAATGCGCAAGCAAGGGCTGCCGATCGCGAAAATCAGCAAGACGAACGTTCTGAATCAAGTTTCGGAAGAGCTGAGCTATCCGGATCTCGACGCTATGCATGTCGCCATAGGCGAAGGTCATCTCTCCCCGCAATCGGTTACGACCAGGGTGATCAGGGTGTTTGAACCTGAGGAAGAGAAGCCGGACTTCGAAGAGGTGCCTCGACGCGGCCGCATGCGTCCTCGCGGCAAAGGCGTTGTCGTCGAGGGCGTAGACGATCTCCTGGTCAGGCTTGCTCGCTGCTGTACGCCTGTGCCCGGAGACCCAATAGTGGGATGGCTTACGAAAGGACGAGGCGTCTCGGTCCATCGCCAGGATTGCCCCAACGTCAAGTCGCTGAAGAACTCCGACGAAGGTCGGATGAGCGACGTGTGGTGGGACACCCGCCAGCAGGGCACATTCAACGTCGCGATTCAGATCGAGGCGCTCGACCGCACCAAGCTGCTTCGCGACGTCACAACAGCAATGTCCGATCAGGGCATCTTGATTGTCTCCTCGTCCACGCGCACCGGGCGCGATGGCATCGCTACGTTGACGTTCACATTCGAGTTGGCGGACCCAAGTCACCTCGACCATGTCATCGAGAGTGTCCGGCGTGTGGATTCGGTGTTCGATGTCTACCGACTGGTGCCGCAGTCGGCCCGGGGCTGAATGCCTTTCGTCCGAAAGGCAGGATCGCGCGGCAGACACATGAACGCCTTACCCGTCGTCGCCCTCCTCTGTGTTGTCTCGTGCACCCCGGTCCCCGAGCCGCTGGCCAGCTCTTCGGAGGCCGCTGCCGGTTTCCTGTCCGCATGGAGCACGGGCGATGTTGACGCGATGCGCCGGTCGTTTGACGCCGCGAGCCGGAAGCGTTGGTCGCCCGTCAGGCTCCGGAGGTTCCTGGACGAGGCGCGCGATTCCGGTGATGTCTCCGCCTGGGACATCGAGCCGGCAGGGACTGCAGCACAGCCCGAGCCCGAGGAAGCCGATGAGCCGGATGCCGTGACCACCTCTGCTCCCTACGCGGTCACTTACACATCCGCGGCCTTGCCTGCTCCGGTCCGGCTGGAAGGTTCCCTCGAGATGACCTACCGGCGGGGGAATGACAGCTGGGAAGTGGGTTGGGACAGGGGCCTGCTGTGGCCCGGCATCCCCGGCGCGGCGGCCTTCTCGACCTCATATCGCTTGCCACGGAGAGCTCCAATTCTCGACCGCTTCCGGCGGCGTCTGGCGACCGGTGCCGGAATAAGGCGCCGCTATCCCCATGGAGCATTGGCGGGTGCCACGATCGGCCATCTGGAGCCGGCGCCGGCGGTGGATTCGGGAGACGCAGATGAGCGGGCCGGTGGACTCGTAGGTGCGTCCGGGCTAGAGGGCGTTTTCGAGTCCAGTCTGCGGGGGGCGCCGGCCTCGCTGCTCTCGGTGATCGACGCGAAGGATCGCCGGTTGCAGGTGCTCGGAAGAGCAGGCGGTGCGCCTGGACGCCCGGTGAGGACGACTCTGGACGTTAAGGTTCAGCGGGCTGCAGAAGCCGCGTACGGGGACACCACCGGTGGGGCCGTGGTTGTCGCACCGGACAGTGGAGATCTCTTGGCCGTGGTCTCCTCATCACCGATCGATCCGAACGACTACGTGGGCGCCTCGGGCGCCGAGCCGTTCAACCGCGCGTTGTCCGGCCTGTACCCGCCAGGCTCTGCAATGAAGGTGGTCACCGCCTCAGCTGCTCTGGATACGAACGTCGTGTCATCTCGAACCAAAGTGACTGGGCCGGACGACTACAAGGGTGTCCGCAACTTCGAGTCGGGCGTGTTCGGCACGATTCCCTTTTCGGAGGCCGTGAAATTCAGCGTCAATACGGCTTTTGCGCAGGTGGCGGAGGATCTTGGGCCGAAACCTCTAACGAAATACGCGCGCCGTTTCGGTTTCAATCATCCTCCGCCGGCGACCGTGGCCGCTGCAACGTCGTCGTTCCCCTATCCGGAGGATCTCTACAGCTTGATGTGGGGATCCATCGGACAAGCCCAGGTGCTCGCCACCCCGCTCGAGATGGCGACAGTTGCTGCAACGGTGGCCAACCATGGAGTGAGGATCGAGCCTCGCATTGCACTGAGCGAAGCATCCGAAGGAAAGCGAGTTATGTCTCGAGGCACCGCCCGCACCATGACCAAACTCATGACGAGTGTCGTCGAAGGCGGCACGGGGGTGGGCGCACAGATAAGCGGTGTGCAGGTTGCCGGAAAGACGGGGACCGCAGAGGTTGACGTCGACGGCGTTCGCATGAACCACGCCTGGTTCATCTGTTTCGCTCCGGCCCGGGCTCCAAAGGTCGCAGTGGCGGTTGTATCCGAGCTCGGCGGTGTGGGTGGAGAAGTCGCCGCCCCGCTGGCGCGGAACATTCTCCAGAGTGTTCTGCCACTGGTGCGATGAGGGCGGTGATCCAGCGCGTGGCGCGTGCGAGAGTCGTGATCGGCGAGCGCTCGGTAGGTTCGGTGGGAAACGGCGTTTTGGTGTTGGTGGGGGTCTCTCCCAGTGATGGTAACGACGAGGTGCGGTGGCTTGCCGACAAGGTGGCCAACCTTCGCATCTTCTCGGATGATGCCGGCAAGATGAATCGCTCGCTGTTGGATACCGAGGGTGAGGCTTTGGTGGTCTCACAGTTCACTCTCTATGGCGATGCGCGCAAGGGAAGGCGTCCGTCCTTCGTGCATGCTGCGGCGGGCGCCAACGCGCAGCGTCTGTACGAAGACGTGGCGGGGGCCCTCTCGTCCATGGGAGTCGCGACCGCAACCGGTGAATTCGGAGCGGACATGCAGGTCGAGTTGATCAACGACGGTCCGGTGACAATCCTGCTCGACTCCGACAAGACGTTCTAGAAGAGAGGCAAGATGACGCCCGCAAACCGACTCTCACGATCACGGCCCCCAAAGGTAGTTGGCGAGAGGGAAGCCCTCGTAGGCTGGCTGGACTACCACCGCGCGACCCTTCTCACCAAGTTGGAAGGGCTCGACGACGAGCAACTGCGCCGGCCCATGGTGCCTTCGGGATTGTGCCTATTGGGTCTGGTGAAACACCTCACTGCAGTGGAGCACGGGTGGTTCGTGGTCGACTTCGCGCAAGCGGAGGCCGAGTATCTGTTCGTGCGCGCCGACGGGTCAGAAGCCGACTTCGATATCGAGCCGGGGGACACAAGGGAGTCGGTGGTCTCGGGCTACCTCGAGGCATGCCGGCGGGGCCGCGCCGTGGTGGAGGATGCGGAATCGTTCGACGCCACCGTGGAGCACCCGGAGGTTGGCGAGCTCGGGCTCCGGTGGGTGGTCACCCACATGATCGAGGAGACCGCCCGACACAACGGCCACGCCGACATCATCCGGGAGCTGATCGACGGCGCGACGGGTGACTAGCTCCGTCACCCGGGAGCCTGCCCCTAAAATTGTCGGGCTAAATTGTCGGGGGGAGAACCCTCCATTGCACCCTCGAACCCGGCCACCGGGTTCCTCCATGCAACGAACCCACGTGCCTAGCGAGGGAGTCCGTCGGGAGCGCTCACCTCCTGGGTGGGGTGCAGGTCACAGGCCCGATTGATGGAAACAAGTACTTCATTGCATTATGGGAACAGGGCGCGGCGGCCAATCTCTCGGCGTCGAGTGCGCAGTGCTCGCCGGAGCCCAGTTTGGTGTGCTGAGCCGGAAGCAGATGCTCGAGTGCGGCGCCTCCAACAGCGGCATCGCCCGCCGGCTGGCCAACGGAAAGCTCCAGATGATTCACACCGGCGTGTACCGGTTCACGGGCTTCGGACGAACCTGGGAGCAATCCCTTATGGCTGCCTGTCTCGCGGCGGGAGACGGGGCGGCGGTCTCACATCGAGCGGCTGCGATCTGCTGGGGGCTGGAGGGTATCTCGGACGAGGTAGTCGAGATTTCGGTGGCGCGGCACCGGAATCGTCCCTCGGGTTCCGCCATCATCGTCCACACCACCGAGCTGCCGGGGTGTGATGTCTGTCGTTTCGGCCCCCTCGCTATAACGACGGGGACCCGCACGATCATCGATCTTGCCGGTGTGATCGGCGGGGGGAGGCTGGAAGTGGCGTTGGACGATGCCCTCAGAACCCGGCGTACCACGCTCGACCGTTTGGAGCGCAGGTTGAGAGAGGTCGGAGGTAGGGGTCGCCCCGGCTCCGCCACGCTCCGACTCCTGATAGAAGAGCGAGACCCGTCCGCAGCCCGAGTCGAGAGTGAGCTGGAGGCTAGGATGCTCCGGCTTCTCCGGCGCGCCGGCCTTCCGAGACCTGAGACACAGTATTGGGTACGGGACTCCGGAAGGTTCGTGCGGCGGGTCGACTTCGCCTACCCGAGGCATCGGCTCGCGATCGAGACGTTCGGGTATCGTTGGCATTCGGCGCGCCGGGCCTGGCAGCGTGACCTCGAGCGGGGCAATTATTTGCAACGCCTGGGCTGGCGAGAACTGCGCTTCAGCTGGGACGATGTCCTCAGACGAGAGCAGCGCATCGCCGCCCTCGTGCGCGAGGGTCTGACCTGAAGCTCCTTTCATCACCGGCCCCGCAAACCGGGCTCGGGAGTGAAAGGAACTCCTTTGCATCACCGGCCCCGCAAACCGGGCCCGGGAGTGAAAGGAACTCCTTTGCATCACCGGCCCCGCAAACCGGGCTCGGGAGTGAAATGAAGCAAGGTTTGGGCCCGTCCGGCTCAGTCCTTCAGCACCCGGTGGCCCGCGTCGATGATTGCGTCCGGCGTTAGCCCGTACTGCGCCAGGATCTCCTCTGCCTTCCCCGAGGTGGCGTAAGTGTCGCCGATGTTGACAAATGCCATCTTCGCGGGTCTGCGTTCGGCTACCACCATGGACACGGTGGCCCCCAGGCCTCCCCACGCAAGGTGTTCTTCGGCCACAACGATGCCGCGTGTCTCGTTGGCTGCCTGCTCTATCGCAGCGGCGTCGATGGGCTTGACGGTGTGCATGTCCAGCACGCGCGCCTCGATGCCCTCGGCTGCCAGACCCTCGGCTGCATCGAGCGCCATGGCGACCATGATCCCGTTCGCGATGATGGTTAGGTCGTCTCCGTCCCTCAGCCGGTTCGCCTTCCCGAGCTGGAAGTCGGCGCCGTCTTCGTAGATCACCGGGACCTTGGAGCGCCCCAGGCGAAGGAAGCTCGGGCCCTCGCGCTCGAGCATGGCCCTCGTTGCCGCGGACGCGCTCGCGGCATCGGCGGGGACTATCACGGTGAACCCGGGGAGAGCGCACGCCAAGGCGACGTCTTCGACCGCCATCTGCGACGGCCCGTCTTCACCGATCGAGATGCCCGCGTGCGTACCCACGAGCTTCACGTTCTGGTTCGGAAACGCCACCGACATGCGGATCTGATCGAATGCGTTGCCAAGCAGAAAGATGGAGAACGATGCAGCCACCGGGATCTTGCCGCTTGCTGCGAAGCCCGAGGCAATCCCGACCAGGTTTGATTCGGCGATGCCAACATTGAAGAAGCGGTCCGGGTACTTCTCCGCGAACTTGCTCGTGAAGGTCGAGTTGTTCACGTCTCCGTCGACGGCAACGATGCGCTCGTCGCTGCCTGCTTCGGCGAGCGCTTCTCCGAAGGCTTCGCGCGGCGGTGCGCCGTCCGGGAGGTCGATTCGGGACAAGCCCAGGCTCATCGCTAAGCTCCTATCTCCTGGAGTGCTTTTTCCTCTTCTTCCGGCGGAAGCGCCTTGCCGTGCCAGCTCTGCGGGGTCTCTTCCATCAGAGACACTCCTTTGCCCTTGACCGTGTTGGCGACGATTACCTGCGGCGCGCCGGACACGTTGCGGGCCCAGTCAAAGGCCCCCGCGACTTCGTCGATCGAATGGCCGTCGATTGTGGTTGCTTCCCACTGGAAACCTTTGAATTTTGCGTCCAGCGGGTCGAGCGGCAGGACCTCGTCGACCGCGGCGGTCTGCTGGTACTTGTTGTGATCGACAATCAAGGTGAGGTTGTCGAGGCTTTGATTTCCGGCGTACATGACGGCCTCCCACACCTGGCCCTCTTCGAGCTCGCCGTCCCCGGACATCACGTAGACGCGCAGGTCGCGACCGTCGAGGCGCGCGGCAAGGGCGTGGCCAACTCCGATCGACAAACCCTGGCCCAGCGAGCCCGTCGACGCCTCGACACCCGGCAGTCGGGCCATGTTGGGGTGACCCTCGAGTGGCGATCCGAGCTTGCGGAGCGTCTTGAGGTCGTCGACCGGAAAGTATCCCGCCTCGGCGAGCACCGCATAGAGGCCCGGTGCACCGTGCCCCTTGGACAGGATGAAACGATCCCGGTCGGGGTTGTGCGGATCGTTTGGGTCGTAGCGCAACACACCGCCGAAGTAGATACGGGTGACCACCTCGACCATCGAGAGGGAGGTCGAGGGGTGACCCGATCCGGCGGCCGTTGTCGAGGTGACTATGTCTCTCCGAATGCGGCGGGCGATCTCTTCGATCTCGGATCGCTCTTCTGTTCGAGCCTCGAGCATCGAACCTCCCTTTGGGCTTCCTGGATGTCGTTGCACCATCCAACCACACGGGTGCGGCGGGTGTGCAGGTGGAGTGCAGGCCATTGCCTGGTCTGCCTCGGACGGCGATGTTCCTCGGGCTCGTCGCCTTGCTTGCGTCCACACGCCGGGGATCGAGGCGCAGACCACTTGACGTCGCCTCTCCTTCGTCTCTACATGGGATACATGGCTCTCGGGGCGGGGATAGCCTCCCGTAGGATGCTCCGGATGAGCGATAGAGGGGTACCGGTGGAGCCGGCCGATCCGGAGCCCGGCGGGGCCAACAAGGACCGGGTCGGCACCGGGCACGCAGGTTCGGCGGAACCGCCGTCGCTCTCCCCGGTCGACCACAACGAGCCGAACGATCCGCGGCCGCCCGCAGAAGCGTCTCCTGCCGGACCGCTCGACCCGCGCCCCACAACCGGAACCTCGTCCGGCCCCACCGATCTGGCGCCACCCCGCGGCGCCAGCGACATCCTGCCCCCCGAATCGTGGCGGTGGCAGGCCGCCACGCGCCTGGCGATGGACTCCTTCGCAATTGCGGGCTACGCGCCAATAGAGACGCCGATCTTCGAGCACACAGAGGTGTTCGAACGGGGGGTGGGGGTCGCAAGCGAGGTCGTCGGCAAGGAGATGTACACCTTCACCGACCGGGGAGGGCGTTCGCTGACGCTGCGGCCGGAGCTCACTGCCCCCGTTATGCGCGCCGTGCTCGGGCACAATCTTCACCGCGCCCGTTTACCCGTGAAGCTCGCTTACGCCGGTCCTATGTTCCGTCAGGAGCGCCCACAGAAGGGGCGCTACCGGCAGTTCTCTCAGGTCGGAATCGAAGCGATCGGGTCGATGTCCCCCGCCATCGACGCCGAGGTCATCGAGGTGGGGGTGCGCTTCTTAGAGGATGCGGGGGTCGAGCCCACGCTGTTGCTCAACTCGATCGGGCACCTCGATCCCAGCTGCCGTACCGGGTACCTGGCGTTGTTGACCGACTACCTCCATGCGAACCAGTCGTCGCTTGCTCCGGTAGATGTCGAGCGCATCGGCCTCAATCCTCTGCGGACATTTGACTCCAAAGAGAGCAGGACCATTGAGGTGATGAAGCGTGCTCCCCTTATAACCGACCACCTCTGCGGTGACTGCCGGCATCACTTCGATGTTGTGCAGAGTCACCTCGTGAGACTCGATGTGAACTTCACGCTGGATCCACAGCTCGTCCGGGGGCTCGATTACTACACCCGCACCGCATTCGAGTTCACCGCAGGTGGGCTCGGATCCCAGAACGCAGTGGGGGGCGGGGGCCGGTACGATGGCCTCGCCGAATCCCTGGGGGGACAACCCCTTCCCGGCATCGGCTTCGCCCTGGGACTGGATCGAATCCTGATGTCCGGCTTCCAGCCCAAAGAGGAGTCCAGTCCAATCACGGCATACGTGGTTGCAATCGGAGACACCGCCGCCGAGCAGGCACTGAAGATCGCAACTCGTCTTCGGGCGGCCGGGATCGGCACGGACCTCGACTTCTTGGACCGGAGCGTAAAGGGACAGATGAAGGATGCGGCCCGTTCCGGGGGCCGCTGGGCGATCATCGTCGGAGACGAAGAGATCGCAGGCGATAACGTGACCCTCAAAGATCTCAACAGCGGCGAGCAGGAGACGGTGGCCCTGGCCGATCTCGAGGGCCGGCTCGCGTCATGATGCGAACTCATCGCTGTGGCGAACTGCGCGCCGACCATGCCGGCGACACCGTCGAACTGTGCGGGTGGGTGAACTCGAGACGCGATCACGGCGGGGTCACCTTCATCGATTTGCGCGACAGGGCCGGACTCGTGCAGGTTGTGTTTTCTCCGAACGTGTCCGCTCCCGCGCACGATCTCGCTCAGTCTCTGCGCGCCGAGTTTTGCATCAAGATCACTGGGGTCGTGCAGAGCCGCAAGGAAGGCACGGTCAATCCACGGCTTTTAACCGGCGAGATAGAAGTTGCAGCCGAAGCGGTCGAGGTGTTCTCGGAGGCGGAGACTCCACCTTTCCCGATCGATGGCCATCAGGACACTGAAGAGGGTTTGCGTCTCCGCTATCGCTACCTCGATCTGAGGCGCAATCACATGCAGGACAACCTCGATCTACGCCACGGCATCGTCGGTGCGATCCGGCGCTTCTATGATGGTCACGGGTTCATCGAGATCGAAACTCCGATGATGACCCGCTCGACGCCGGAGGGGGCGCGCGACTACCTCGTCCCGTCGCGCGTGCACCCGGGCAAGTTCTTCGCCCTCCCGCAATCGCCGCAACTGTTCAAGCAGCTCTTCATGGTGGCGGGGTTGGACCGCTACTACCAGATCGTGAAGTGCTTCAGGGACGAGGACCTGCGCGCGGATCGGCAGCCGGAGTTCACCCAGCTGGATGTTGAGATGTCGTTCGTCGGAGTCGAGGACGTGCTCGACCTGACCGAACAGATGTTCCAGTCGGTGTGGGCCGAGGTGCTCGGCGTGACGCTCCCCGGTTTTCTGCGGCTCACCTACGGCGAATCGATGCGCAGGTTCGGCGTCGACAAGCCAGATGTGCGTTTCGGCATGGAGCTCGCCGACCTGGGCAGGGTGTTCGCCGCCACCGAAGCGCGCGTCTTCCGGTCGGCCCTCGACGGAGGAGGGACGGTCAACTGCATCGTCGTTCCCGGCGGCGGCGGGCTCTCTCGCAAGGAGCTCGATGCGCTGGTCGACGAAGCCAAGCAGCTAGGAGCGGGAGGACTTGTTTGGGCGGCCGTCACCCACGATGGGCTCAAGTCTCCTATCGACAAGTTCCTGAGCGATGACGAGCGCGCCCGAACGATTGATACGTCTGGCGCCAAGGTGGGGGACCTCATCCTCATCGTCGCCGACGTACGCACCGACGTGGTCCACAAGGTGTTGGGCGCGCTGCGCAACCGACTGGGCGAACGCTTCGGGTTGATCCCCAAGCTCGAACGCTCCGACCCCGACGCGTGGAAGTTCGTGTGGATCACCGACTTCCCGTGGTTCGAATACAACGAAGAAGAGGGGCGCTGGGATCCGATTCACCACCCCTTTACGGGAGTGGTCGAAGAGACGTTGCAGTATCTCGAAAGGGACCCGGCCCGCGTCGTCTCGAAGGCGTACGACATCACTTTGAACGGGTGGGAGCTTGCAAGTGGAAGCATCCGTATTCACGACCGGTTGATGCAGGAGAGGGTTTTCTCCGCACTCGGCATCACCCCCGAGGAAGCTGAGGAGAGGTTCGGCTTTCTGCTACGGGCGTTCCGGTACGGGCCGCCGCCGCACGGCGGCATCGCCCCGGGAATCGACCGCATTGTTGCCCTTGCGGCGGGTGAGTCGAACATTCGCGAGGTCATCGCCTTCCCGAAGACCCAGAGCGTGTTCGACCCTCTGACCGGCGCCCCTGCGGCCGTGGACGAGGCACAGCTGAAGTTATTGCACCTGAAGTCGACCGCACCGCCCGAGAAGTAGGGGGCTCCCGGATACCGCTCTGGCGGCCATGTGGCGCCTCCTGGGGCCGGAACGGCGGCAACTAAGACGGTTCGAGAGGCCGGGGCGACGCCACCTCTACCTTCATTTCACTACGGAACCCGGGAACCGGGCTTCCCTATGCAATTGAGCAACGAAACGAGCCCCGGTGCGCCCGGAACCGGGACGGGGCTTTATTTCACTACGGCACCCGGGAACCGGGCTCCCCTATGGAATGGACCCCCAAGCCGCGGGGGCGTCCGGAAAATCGTCGGTGGAGGGCCGCGGAGGACGTGCGACCATTGGTCCGTGGACCTGTTCGAGAATGCGCTTCAGGATCGCTTCGCCGAGTACGCTCCCCTCGCCGCCCGGATGCGGCCAAGAACGGTCGACGAGGTCGTCGGCCAGCGTCACCTTCTCGGCCCCCGGCGCGCCCTGAGGCTTCTGATCGAGAGCGGGGGATTGTCATCGATCGTTCTGTGGGGGCCTGCTGGGAGCGGCAAGACCACGCTCGCCAATGTCATCGCCAACAGCTCCAGCGCCCATTTCGAGCCGATGTCAGCTGTCACGAGCGGCGTCGCCGATGTGCGGAAGGTCATCGAGGCTGCCAGGGAGCGGCTCGGGGCCAGCGGCGCCAAGACCCTGTTGTTCCTCGACGAGATACATCGGTTCAACAAGTCACAGCAGGATGCGCTGCTGCCGTCCGTTGAGAACGGCTGGATTGTACTCGTCGGCGCGACGACCGAGAATCCGTCCTTCGAGGTCAACTCGCCGCTGATGTCGCGGAGCACGCTCTTCCGACTGGAGGCGCTCGAAGCAGACGACCTACTGACGCTCATGAACAGAGCACTCGAGGACACCGACAGAGGTTTCGGACGGATGGAGGTCGACGCCGACCTCGACGCCCTGTCCCACATCGCCGAAGGGTCGGGCGGCGACGCACGCGTGGCTCTCAACGCGCTCGAGGCCGCCGCGCTCATGGCGGTCTCGAAGACGGGACGCATCGATCTGGAGGCGGCCGAGGAGGCGCTCCAACAGCGCGCCCTTCCCTACGACAAGGGAGGAGATTGGCACTACGACGTGATCTCTGCGTTCATCAAGTCGATGCGCGGATCGGATCCCGATGCCGCGGTCTACTGGATGACCCGGATGCTCGACGCCGGGGAGGACCCTCGTTTCATCGCTCGCCGGATGGTGGTTCTCGCCTCCGAGGACATCGGCAACGCAGACCCCACTGCGCTCACGGTAGCGGTAGCCGCGCATCATGCTCTCGAGTTCGTCGGCTTGCCGGAGGCCAGGCTCAATCTCGCCCAGGCGGCGGCCTACCTCGCCCTGGCGCCCAAATCAAACGCCAGCGCGGTGGCTCTCTGGAGCGCGGAGGAGGATGTTCGGGCAAGCGGGCCGCTCAGGGTGCCGGCCCACCTAAGGGATTCTCATTCCCGGGCGTCGCGCTCGACTGGGGCGGGCAAGGGCTACCTCTATCCCCATGACCACGGTGGCTGGGTCGAACAGCAGTACCTTCCGGAGGAGCTCCGCAAACGCCGCTACTACAAGCCGATCGCCGGGCGCGAGGCCGATCTCGCCCGGAAACCGGAGGAGAATCAGCAGTAGCGCAGACTGTGGGGACCCTGAACGTCCATGGACGGCTCTAAAGCCGCTGGAGAAGGAAGCCGATAAAACCCGCTATATGGACAACTTCCGGCCGTTGTCCCGTCCCGGACTCTTGGGTCGCGCCGGCCCCTTCGGCTTGGCGATCTGTCTCGCGTTCGGGCTTGTCCCCATGGAGCCACTTGGGGAACAGATCGGCACTTTGCTCATTGCTGCTCTTGTCCTGATAATGATAGTTGCCGCGACACTCACCGTTGACTGGGACAATCACCCCCCTTATCTGCAGGCCATTCCTCCCCTTGCCTTCTTCGCAGTGATTCCGTTCTTGCGGCATGCGGAGGGTGGCGCAGGTTCAGGTTATGGATTGCTCACGCTGCTCCCGATTCTTTGGTTGGCCCTGTACGGGACCCGCTTTCAGCTGACCCTTGCATTCGTAATCATGATCTTGATCTTCGCTGTTCCGATCATCGTTCTGGGCGAGCCTCGCTACCCCGCAACTGAATGGCGACGTGTTCTCATCTGGGCAAGCTTGGGGCCACTAGTCGGTTTCACGGTGCAACGACTGGTCACGGAGATCAGGAGGCTTGTTTCGAGATTGAACGAAGTCGCACGTCTAGATTCCCTGACGGGGGTCCCCAACAGGCGAGCGTGGGACGAGGAGCTCACCAGGGAGCTCTCGCGCGCCCAACGATCCGGAAAGCCGGTATCGGTGGCCGTGCTCGACATCGACAACTTCAGGGCGTTCAACGATGCCAACGGTCACAGGAGTGGTGATCAGTTTCTTAAGGACGTTGCAGCAGCCTGCGATGAGCAGGTCAAAGATGTCGATCTGGTCGCTCGTTACGGAGATGATGAGTTTGCTTTACTTCTCACCGACTGCTCATTGGACGAGGCACACTCGGTCGTCGAGCGTGTGAGGCGCACCGCATTGGAGAACCAAACGTGCTCTGTGGGGCTTGCGTGTTGGGACGGCTCGGAAACCGGCGAAGGGCTCGTAAAGCGGGCCAACAACGTGCTTGACGTGGCTTCGAAAGCCGAAGCCGATCGGGCGGTCCTGCTGAAGCTAGGCTTCTACGGCAACAGCGCAACTCGCTAGCGCCGGAATCACTTGGGGACAATCCCGCCGATGAACATCGGCACGACTTTTGTGCTTGGCCTCGGGGTTTCACGGGCACGATAAGGGTGGGGCGGGTCCCCTAGCCGTTAGCCGGAGGGTTCCGACGTAGACCGCGCTCCTGCGCCGGCCGTCTCGGGTAGGGTGTCGCAATGATCAAATCTCTCTTTTGGCTCATGGTGGGAGCGGCCGGCGCGCTGGAGCTCAATCGGTGGACCTCGCGGCAGAAGAATCGCCTTCGGGTAAGTTCGATGACGGGAGGGTTGCTCGAGGCCGCCAACCGGCGCCTCGAATCCAAGCGGGTCAGCAGCACTCCGGGCCCAGGTAGCGGACCCGTAAGCACCTAGCGCCCCCGGGGCTCATCTTTGGGGCGTAGCTCTCGCATGGGGCAGTAAATCCCCAAAGGTAGACCTGACGTCGTCGCTCGGAGCCGCCCCCGAGCACCCCCAGCCCCCCAGCCCCCCAGCCTCACGGGAGCTCGCGACGTTCCAACAAGTCGGCCGGACAGCTGATGACAGGGCCCAACTACCCCCAGAGCCCCACAGGCGATTACCGGCGGGTATCTTGAGGCCATGGACTCGGCAACCATCCGTGAGCGATTCACGACTTTCTTCGGAGAGCGTGACCACGCACGCATCCCGTCCTCGTCGCTGGTTCCCGACGATCCGACTCTCCTGCTGACCAACGCGGGCATGGTCCAGTTCAAGCCGTACTTCTCTGGGGAGCACAGGCCCCCCTCCCGGCGCGCCATGACGATCCAGAAATGCTTCCGGACGCCGGACATCGATGAGGTCGGCAAGACCACCCGCCACCTGACCTTCTTCGAGATGCTCGGGAACTTTTCGTTCGGGGACTACTACAAGGCGGATGCCTGCCCGTGGGGATGGGAGCTCGTGACCGAGAGGTGGGGCGTCGATCCGGACAGGCTGTGGGTAACGATATTCGAGACCGACGAGGAGGCTCGGGCCATCTGGATCGACGGCGTCGGTGTCCGGCCCGAGCGCATCGTTAGGCGGAGCAACGAGCACAACTTCTGGGACATGGGGGTTGCCGGCCCCTGTGGCCCGTCGTCTGAGATCTTCGTCGACCTCGGCGACGCTTTCGGCGAGCCGTCCGAAATCGGCCCGGGCGAGAACGAAGCTCGCTACGTCGAGATCTACAACCTGGTCTTCATGCAGAACAACTGCAATGCGGCGATCGAACCGGTGTCCGAGTTGCCGCAGAAGAACATCGACACCGGTGCAGGTCTCGAACGAACCGCGTTCGTGCTGCAGGGGGCCGCGTCCATCTACGACACCGATCTCCTCCTCGGCATGGTGCACACCGCAGAAGCGCTGACGCAAAAAGCCTACGGGCGCGATGCACGCACCGACATGAGCCTTCGAGTGCTTGCCGACCACGGACGGGGGACGGCGTTCCTTATCGCCGACGGAGTACTGCCGTCGAACAAAGAGCGCGGCTATGTTCTCCGGCGCCTGATGCGACGGGCGGTGCGGCACGCCCGCCTGCTGGGCCGTGAAGAGCCCGTCCTGCCGGCGTTGGTCGAGTCCGCGATAACGCTGATGGGAGACGCCTACCCGGAGCTCACGCAGAGCCGGGACCTCATCGTCGAGGTGGCGGCGCGCGAAGAGGAGCGGTTCGCCGCGGCTCTCAAACA
>JALZIC010000006.1 GCA_030860455.1 Actinomycetota bacterium | reverse complement strand
TCACCTCCGCCCAAAAGATGCTTCGTGATCTGCAGGCGAAGAAGGGTGCGAACAAAGACGCCATTGCGGCGCAGAAGCTCATAGTGATCGGACTAGAGGACAAGCTGGGCGCAATTCAGACCCAGATCAAAGCCATCGACGGCCAGATCGCATTGGGTGGTTGCGTCGCCTGACCGGAACCTCAGTTAGTAAGTCTCGCAAGACTAGGGAAGGCCCCGGTGAACATCCGGGGCCTTCCTTCGTGACATGGCAATCAATGCCTTTGCACGGTTCCGGAGCTCACTGATCGGCCTCCATCCGGTCCGATCCTGCTCAACAACTCGTTCAAGCCGGCCATCGCAGTCAAGGCGAGGGAAATCACCCCGACACACATGACGGCAAACCGGATCACAGACAGGATCCGCCCCAATACCCCAGGCCCTGGAACAGCGGAGGCCACGAGCTGAATGACGCCGAGCCAGAGTCCGGCGCCGATCGCAAAGCACACGAACAGCCGCCAACCGATGAGCTGCTGGCCTTCGTCTTCGTTCCGGGGAGGGCCGGCGACCTGAGCGGCGGCACCGGCGCCGGCGTGTTCGTGATGCGTTCGTGCAGGAGCCTGCTCCATAAACCCCCATCCAGACAAGCTGCGGAACCTTCTCAGACCGGCGCTACGGTTGGTTCGCCGGCGAGGAGGCATTCCCCTAGAGCGACCACCCTCCCCTCTATCGGAGGGATTTGCAAGCGAAAACGACGTATTGCGCGCACGGAGCGACTCTGAGTTAACAGGGCGCCTCAGCTAAAGCCTCTTGACAACCGGCCGATACTCCGCTATGCGGTGCTGCCCGGAGTGCGAAGTCGAGAGCGAGGAACGAGAGTGTTGGGTCTGTGGCGCTCCCACCAAGATCGGCACGCTCTTCTACTGGTCGCGCCCCGCATTCAAGAAGGCCAACTACTTCACGTCGGCCCCGCGCCCAGAGCTACAGAGCCGGCCCCCCGCCGGCCCTGAGACGTCGGCGCCGCGCCCCAAAGGTCGTCCGCCCGCAAGACCCGATAAGGTGGGTTCCTAAGCGGGTGTAGCTCAATGGTAGAGCTCCAGCCTTCCAAGCAGGTGATGGGGGTTCGATTCCCCTCACCCGCTCTCCCAAGAGGAGTACTCCAATGAGTGTTTTCGAGATCGTTGCCCAGAGAGCCGAACGCTATCTCGATTGGTACATCGAGGCGTGCTCCATACCATCGCTGGCCGATGAGCCGGACTCCCTAGAGGACATGGCGGCGTGGCTCGAAGAACACTTCCACGCCCTAGGAGCTTCGACCGAACGTCTTTCCATTGCCGGCGCGCCGGACGCCATCCTCGCCAAGTTGGGCTCCGGCAAGCCAACCGTGCTCATCTACGACCACTACGACGTTCAACCGGTTGATCCGATCGAGCTATGGGAGTCCAAGCCCTTCGCACCGGAGGTGCGGGACGGAGTGCTCTACGCACGAGGAGCGGCGGACAACAAGGGCGACTTGATCGCACGCCTTGCCGCACTCGAGATCTACGCAGAGCTACACGGCGAACCTCCTTTCCAGATCAAGTTCTTGGTCGAAGGAGAAGAGGAAACCGGCTCCCGTTCCTTCCCGGGGCTTGTTGCACGCTACGGGCACAAGCTCGCGGCCGACGGGTGCATCTGGGAGGGGGCAGGGCTGGACTTGGCCGGAAGGCCCGAGCTGGTGTTCGGCGCCAAGGGCCTGGCCTATGTCGAGCTCAACCACATCGGGCTCGCGAGCGATCAGCACTCATCCGTCGCCGTGATCGCTCCAAGCCCGGTCTGGTATCTGATCGAAGCCCTGGCCTCGCTTCGAAGCCCCGACGGCAAAGTGCTCATCGAGGGCTTCTATGACGATGTCGTCCCCCCCTCAGAGGCGGACGAAAGGATGCTCGAAAGCCTGCCGTTTGAAGAGGACGCGGAGAAGGCTCGATTGGGGATCGAAAGCTTCGTTGGGGGCACCTCCGGTATCGATCTCGTTCGCCGCTATTTCTTCGAACCGACCTGCAACATCGCGGGGATCGATGCAGGGTTCACCATTCCGGGGGCGTCGAAGACGGTGTTGCCGCGATCGGCGATGGCCAAGGTCGACTTCCGCCTCGTTCCCGACCAGGACCCTGCGGACATCGTCGCGAAACTGCGCACGCACCTGAGCAAGAACGGTTACGAGAAGATAGAGATCCTCGGTCACTCGATGGAGCATCCCGTCAGGTCACCGAGCGATTCCGCAGTCGGACGCGCTGCCATTGCTGCGGCCGAGAAAGTCTACGCACACAAACCCGCTGTCGCGCCGCTGATGATAGCAACTGGGCCGATGCACCCGATTGCCGGAACCCTCGGGATACCGACGGTTTCGCCCGCAGGCGTCTGCCGGCCGGACTCGAATATCCACGCACCCAATGAGCATTGTCTGATCGAGGACTTCAACAAAACGATCGAGTACACCGTCGCGTGGCTGGAGGAATTCGGCTCGGGTAGGTGAGGGAGATACACATTTGCCCTTACCGCTCGGGATCTCAGTAAGGAGCCAACTGCTCCTCGGTTGGCTCCGCTCAGCAGTACCACGGCTCGGTCAGATAAGGAACCGTTACGCGCTGACGCACGACCGGCGCACCGCTCCGCACCCCCAACGCCCTTTCGACGAGCCTCAGCACCTCGTTGAACACCTCCGCCCGCGCCGCGCCGGTCTTCTCGACCACCGCCAGAACGTCATGCTGCAACCGGTCCACCCGTTCATCGGGATGGCTCCATGGGTGAACGAGCGAACCCGGGTCGAACCTGTCGACGATCTCTCGAACCTCAGGCAGGTCGAGCAACTTCGAGCCGGCGGGGATGAGGAGGCGAATCGCGTACTGGATCGGTGCGACGTTGTCCACCAGCCCGAGCGAAGCGATGGAGAGCAACATGTCCCGGTAGCCGTCGAGTGTGGTCCATGGGGTGAAGGCGACAAAAGTTGGGTTCAGCAAGAGCCCGGCAGCGTCGCTAAGGGCAACGGCTTGGCGAAAATCCTCCGCAGTATGGTTCTTGTCAAAGATCGCGAGAATGACATCGTCGATGCTTTCGACCGCGCTGGTTACAAACAGGCAGCCCGTCTGTTTGAGACTGTGAAGGTGTGGCGCGTGCCGAATAAGGTGCTCGACCTTGATCGTCACGTCATAGGTGATGTCTGGGAACCCGTCGTGGAGCGAAGACACGATCTTGAGCGCATGTCCGGGTGCGTTGAAGAAATCTGGATCTCCGAAGGTGATGTGACGCGCTCCGGCGGCGACTTGTTGGGCTACGTCGGCTAGGACCACGTCGGCGTCGATGACGCGGAACCGGCCCCCGTAGATCGGAACGATTGGACAGTGTCGGCAGAGGTGTTTGCACCCCCGCGTCGTCTCCGTATACCCGACCGCACGCACATCTTCAAGGCCCGCATGCAGATGTGCATAGTCGCTTAGCGGGGGAAGGCCGCTCCTGTCGGGAACCATGAAGCGTTGTCGCCCAAGTGAGATGACAGGTTCGAGTTGGTCGCGGGGCCCGTCCTGCCCCAGTCTGGTTACCAGGTCAACGAGTCCCTGCTCGAACTCACCGCCCAAAATGCTGCCGGCGCCCAGTGATCGCAGGTAGTCCTCGTTCACGGGGGCGTACAGACCGTAGAAACAAATGTGACAGTGATCATTGATGGACTTCACCTGAGCCAGGGCTTCGACGGCCAGGCGGGTGGCCGTGTGCATGGGAACGTAGAAGGCCACGAGGTCGGCGCCGGCAATAGCTTCATCGACGAGATCTTCTACTGCAAGGTCCTGACAGGTCACAGCCGCCCCGGCGCGCCGCAACCACGCTGCCGGGGAGGCGAGGCCGAAGGGCTGACGCCCCATCTCGTAAGTCGAGATGAGGACGACGTTCACCCGGCCCCCAAGACGACATCGAGACAAGCATTGGCTGCCCGCAATGCGTGCTCTACCTCGTCCGGGCCGGCTCCTGAAGCGAACAGGAAGCCAAGGTAACGATCCCCCTCCGGCAGCGGCTCGACGGCGCTTCCCAGGGGAATGGTGAGGGTGAGGCCCTGTACGTCCGGCACCGCCCGTGCCTCGTCCTGACCATTCACGGCTTCGAGCGTCCCACGCCCTGCTATGGGAATCATCATGACCCCGGACGCCCTCCACGGCCGCCCCCTATGCCGCAACGGTAGACCCATCGCGTGTCGAAGGATGATCTCCTCCAAACTGACTCCCAAGCCGAAGCGCAGCGAACGCGAGCACAGGCCCCCGATGGAGCGGGCGGCCACTTCCAGAACTGCGACCCGATCACCCTGAACTCTCAACTCCGCATGAACCGGTCCTTGCACGAGCCCCAGGGCGGCTGCCGCCGCGCCCGTCGTCCGCGCTATGGCAGCCAGAGCGTCTTCCGGCTGCCGGGATGGCGTCACGTAGATGGTCTCTTCGAAGTAGGGACCTTCAAGCGGGTCGGGTTTGTCGAAAACAGCCAGGACCTCCAGCCTCCCATCTGTGAGGAGGCCCTCAACCGCTACCTCGGCGCCGGCGAGGTAGCGCTCGACCAGCAACCGGTCGTCGCCGCCCGCAGCAGCAGAGATCGCCCGGACGCGTCCCGCCGCTGCGACTGCCGAGGCGCGGTCGTCCACGCGAATCACCCCTCGGCTTGCTGCAAGCGACAGAGGTTTGATCACGCACGGCCATCCCATCGCATCTGCAAGAGCCGCGACGTCGGAGTCCGGGCCCGCCACGCGATAGTCCGGTTGAGGGACCCCGCCCGCCTGTAGCGCATGACGCAAAGCCGCCTTGTCTCGGGCCGCAAGGGCTGCATCCAGGGGGTTGTGGCGCAGACCCAGTCGCTTAGCCGCAAGCGAGGCAACCACCACCCCCTGATCATCGACGGGGATGATCGCGTCCAGATGGTGCCGACGCGCCAACTCGAGGATCTTTTCGGCTGCGCCCTCTGGATCCTCCAGGTCAAGACTCACGGCGCGATCACCCATCACGCCTGCTATGGCGAGCCTCCGGTCGGTTCCAACCACCACCTCGGTTCCGAGCGCTTCGGCCGCCTCGAGGAAATCCCTCGCCCGGTAGGTCTCTGTCGGCAGTAGCAGTAGGACACGCGCCATGGGCCTATCATGGACTCAGCGACTGCTGAGCTTACCCATCGTCGCCGGGAGCGAGCACACTTGAAGAAGCCATTGGCTTTTTGGCAAAGGAAGTCCGCAGACAGGCCGGTCGCCGGCAAAGCGCCCGTTCAGATCACTCCGCAGGCGCGCGACAAGGTCCTTTCGATCCGGGCATCCGAGACCGAGGCCGAGCGCCTCGCCGTCTGGCTCGAAGTGACCGGAGAAGCAGACGGTAAATACACCTACGACATCTACCTGCTTCCCGCCGAAGAGGCAGGCCCTCAGGATGTGGTGATCCCAGGTGACGATCTCTCGATCGTCGTAGCCGGCTCGAGCCTCGGTAAGGTCACCGGCGCCACGATCGCTTTTTCGGGCGACGCCTTCACCGGGGGCCTCTGGCTCGACAACCCCAACAAGCCGGCGCCGGCGATGCCGAAGCTTCCGATCATGAATATCCCGCCGCTCGGAAACGCGGCCTCGAGCCCAAGCCCTGCAGTGGGCGTCAGGCCACCCGCAGATCTGAGCGGTGACGTCGCCCAGAGGGTTTCGCAGATCCTGGAACAACAGATAAACCCGTCTATTGCGGCGCACGGTGGGCGCGCCGATCTGGTGGCGGTGGAGAACGACACCGCCTACCTCAGGCTCAGCGGCGGATGCCAGGGCTGCGGGATGGCGACGGTGACGCTCAGCCAGGGGATTGAAGTGGCCATCAAAGAAGCCGTGCCCGAGGTTGGCCACGTTGTCGATGTCACCGACCACCAGAGCGGGACCAATCCCTACTTTCAGGCCTCCAAGAAATAGTCTCTGCCTGACCGAGCGCAGGCGCATAGTTCCCGCAGTCCTCCCCAAACTCCTGCAACTCGGACCGGCGCCTAGGACCCCGCGATGGCGCCTGCGGGGGATCGAAAAACCTCGTAGCGCCCCGGCCCCCGTGACTTTGCCGCGTACATGGCCGCATCGGCATTTCGCAAGAGCGCATGCACATCCTGGGGCGCATCAGCCACCGCAATCCCAATGCTGGCGTGGATGGACAACTCTCGATCGCCTACAACGAAGGGCAGGTGTAGAGACTCCAGCATCCGTTTGGCGATGGTGGTCGCGTCACTCTCATGCTCGACGCCTTCGAGCAGCACTACGAACTCGTCTCCGCCCAAGCGGGAAGCCGTATCCTCGGAGCGGAGGCACGGCTTGATTCGACCGGCCGCTGCAATCAGTATCTGGTCGCCTGCCGCGTGCCCGAACAGATCGTTGACCGACTTGAAGTCGTCCAGGTCGATGAACAACACCGCCAGGTGCTCGTTGCGGCGCGCCGATGCCGCAATCGCATGCTCGAGCCGGTCGACGAGGAGAGATCGATTCGCAAGCCCGGTTAAGGGGTCGTGCAGCGCGTTGTGGCGAAGCTGCTCCTCGACAATTTTGCGTTCTGAAACGTCACGGTAGTTGATGAAGATGCCCTGGATATTCGGGTCCTCGAGCAGGTTATTCATGGACACCTCGAGCCAACGGTAGAAACCGTCCTTGTGACGTACCCGCAGCTCTATGCGGCTGTGCTTTCCCGTGCGCTCCCGAATCTCCGCCATAGTCTCCTTCGCGAGCGCGACGTCATCTGGATGCACGAGGTCGAACATCGATCTGCCCATCCGTTCATGGGCCGAGAACCCGAGTACGCGTTCGACCGAGGGACTCACGTACTTTATGGAGCCTCGTGCATCGACCACGACAATCACGTCGGACGCATGCTGCACGAGCGATCGGAAGTGTTCTCCTTGGAGGGCCAGTTTCGCCTCGATTTCCTTGCGCTCGGTGATGTCCAGCATCACACCGCGGTAATAGCGACGGCCGTCCGAGCCCGACATGAGGACGTATTCGTCGCTGATCCAAACGAGGCGGCCGTCTCTTGATCTGAAGCGGTATTCGATTCTGTGGGTGCTCCCGTCGGGCCGGTCCCGATCCCGGTCTTCCTCCAAGAGGACCCTGACGCGGTCTTCGGGATAAAGGCGGCTGAGCCAGAGGTCACTGGTGAACTCCGTTGGGGAGTAGCCCAGGAACGCTTCCACCTGGGGGCTGACGAAGTGCCATTCGTCCGCCCCGCCGACATCGGCGCGGTAGACCATGGCGGGCACATGCTCTACAAGGGTTCTGTAGTCCGCCTCGTCCTGCTCCACCCGCCATCACCCTCTGTCCGCTTCACCCCCGGCCCTATGGAACACATACTAGCGGCACTTTTCTGATAAATCTTGGAAGGCAGTACCTATTGGCACCCGTGGTCGGTTTCTATCACCGTTCTGAGACAATGGTCCGCTATGGGAGATCGGGCAATGGTGGACGTGTTCGGACGGGGGGTTCGGGATCTTCGGATCTCGGTGACCGACCGGTGCAACTTCCGATGCGTCTACTGCATGCCCAAGGAAGTCTTCGGACGCGATTACCAGTTCCTCGAACGAAGCGAGTTGCTCTCCTTCGAGGAGATCGAGCGCCTGGCCCGCATTTTCGTGGGGCTCGGAGTAAAGAAGATTCGTCTCACGGGGGGAGAGCCGCTCGTCCGGCGCAACATCGAACAGCTGATCTCCAAGCTCGCCGCTATCAAGGATCTCGATCTCACACTCACTACAAACGGCTCGATCTTGGAGAAGAAGGCACCCGCCCTGAAAGCCGCCGGGCTCCAGAGGGTCACCGTCAGCCTGGACTCGCTTGAAGATCAGGTCTTCAAGACAATGAACGACGTGGATTTCCCAGTGGAACGTGTGCTCGCCGGGATCGAGGCTGCGGCTCAGGCCGGCTTGACCCCGGTCAAGGTCAATGCGGTGGTCAAGCGGGGTCTGAACGAAGCGGGCGTCGTGGACATGGCGCGCTACTTCAAGGGCACGGGCCACATTCTGAGGTTCATCGAATATATGGACGTCGGCCACAGCAACGGCTGGAAGATGGACGACGTCGTCTCGGCTCGGGAGATCATCTCGACAATCGATGCCGAGATGCCGCTCGAGCCGCTCGAGCCAAACTACCCGGGCGAGGTTGCAAACCGGTGGCGATACCGCGATGGAAGCGGCGAGATCGGAGTCATCGCCTCCGTCACTCAAGCCTTTTGCGGGAGCTGTACCCGAGCGCGCATCTCCGTCGAGGGTTCGCTCTTCACCTGCTTGTTCTCTACCGGGGGCACAGATTTGAGGGCTCTTCTGAGGTCCGGCGCGCCGGACTCGGATGTGGCAGACCTGATCACCTCTGTCTGGCGAGCTCGCCGGGACCGTTATTCAGAGATCCGCACCTCTGAGACGGTTGAGTTGCCCAAGGTGGAGATGTCCTATATCGGGGGGTAACGGCGGAACCGAGGACGGCGGAGAGCAGCTCAGGTTCGACCATGTCATTCTCGCCGTCGGGGATCTGGACGCCGCCGCCGAGCGCATCTCGGGCGCCACCGGGCTCGGATCGGTCCCCGGGGGCCGGCACGCCGGCCTGGGAACCGGAAATCGAATCATCCCTCTTGGTCCCGACTACATCGAGCTCATGGGAATCGTCGATGCCGACGAGGCCGCGGGGAGTCCGCTCGGGAGGTGGGTTGCTGAGCGGCTGGCGGTTGGGGAGGGCCCGGCCGCCTTCTGCCTCGGAACCGGGGACACCGAGGCCGTCGCCAGGCGCCTGAAGCTGAGTCCGGAGCCTATGGAACGCATCGCCCCGGACGGGAGCTCACTGGGATGGAGGCTTGCGGGCCTCGAGGCAACCATGACCGACCCGTGCAAACCGTTCTTCATCCAGTGGGACGTTCCTCCAGACAGCCATCCGGGGCGCATGGTCGCCCCCCACCAGGCTCCGACCCATGGTATCTCGTGGGTCGAGGTGTCGGGGGATTCCGATGTCATCTCTACCTGGATCGGAGCCGGCGCCCTCGACGTCCGGATCGTTCCGGGGGACGCCGGCCTCGTGGGTTTCGGCGTGGGGACCACGGACGGCGAGCTCGTGCTGCGATAGAGCCGGCACCCGCGCCAGAGTGTCGGCGCACAGCCCTACTGGTTGGAGGAGTGACCGGGGAATAGGTTCAAGTCGGGGTTGATCACCGGGGCCGCGTTGTTCACGGCTGTCGCCGCCTCGCCAAACCCGGTGGCTATCAGGCGGACCTTGCCTGGGTAGTCGGTGATATCACCCGCCGCAAAGATGCGCCGGTGGTTCGTCGCCATGTTCGTGTCCACGAGGATCTGACGTTTTTCAAGATGAAGCCCCCACTTCTTGAGCGGCCCGAGGTCGGCGGTGAACCCAAGGGCCGCCACGACCGCCTGCACCTCGAGAGTGCGGCGCTCACCGGTGCTCTTATTGTGGATTTCCACCGCCTCGACCCGACCATTTCCGGTGATGCGGGCCACCTCCGTGAAGGTGAGCACCTCGACGGGTGACGCAAGGACCTGTTTGACGGTGTGCTCGTGAGCCCGGAACTTGTCGCGCCGGTGAATAAGCGTTATGCGGCGCGAAATGCCCTGCAGATTGAGCGCCCAGTCAAAGGCGCTGTCTCCCCCGCCGACGATCAGAACGTCCTGATCTGCCAGCTCATCGAGCTTCGGAACGAAGTACCGAAGCCCACGGCCTTCGAACTCCTGCGCGTCGGGCAGTGGCCGGGGAGTGAAGGTCCCGATACCCCCTGTGATGATGACTGCCTTGCAGACGATCTCGGCGCCTTTGTGACTCGTCACGGTCACGTGGTCGTCGTCCAGCACGAGATCGTCGGCGCGATGGCCGAGAAGGTAAGTTGGCTCGAAGGACGCCGCCTGCTCGACCAGGTTGTCGACGAGATCCTGGCCCTTGACTGCCGGAAACCCGGGGACGTCGAAGATGAGCTTCTCCGGGTACATGGCGGCCACCTGTCCCCCGGGCTCGTCGAGCGAGTCGATCAGAACCGAACTGAACCCCCGGAAGCCGGCGTAGTAAGCACAGTAAAGGCCGGCCGGACCTGCGCCGATGATCAACAGGTCCACGTCGTGGCGCTCTGGGGGGGACTCCGGGGCTTGTTTGCTCACGTTCGGTCGACCCTATAGCGTTGGGAAGTAGGCTAGAGGTCTGCGCCCGTAGCTCAGTTCGGATAGAGCGGGAGACTTCTAATCTCTAGGTCGGGGGTTCGAATCCCTCCGGGCGCGCCGCAAACGTGCAGGTCAATGGGGATCTGTTGCAGCAGAACCTAGAAAGTGGGTCACCCCAGGCCGCACGGAGGCCGTAGCGGGATCGTCCAGGCGGGCCGCCAGGCCGTCGAGGTCAGCATCGAACAGGTGCCCATACACAGTTAATGAGAACGCCGCCGAACGGTGCCCCAGGATGCTCTGAACGGCCTTGGGTGAAGCTCCCGCAGATATGAGACGTGCAGCCGCCGAGTGCCTCAGTACGTGCAACCCAGCCCGCGGCAGCCCGAGGCGCTGAAGTGCCGGGTACCAGTAACGGGCATAAAAGTTGCGATGTCTCAGCGGTGCTCCTTCCGGGCTCGTGAAGACGTAGGCGTCGGGGGTGTGATGCTCAAGGTGAGCCGCAAGCGCAACCGCTAGGGATGGCGACAGGGGAACGCTACGGACGGCATGGCTCTTAGTCTGGCCCGTCACCAAGCGCCCTCCAACCTCGGCAAGCGATTCCTCAACAAGCAGACGCCGACGCAGTAGGTCGACGTGCCGGCGCTTGAGTGCCGCAGCCTCACCCCAGCGGAGTCCCAGCGTCCCCAACAATCGAATGAGTAACCCATAGGACTCCGGCAACTGATTAGCTATTTGCTCGACGATCTCAGGCTCAAAGTAGGCCGCTTCCCGTTGCTCGATCTTGGGGAGCTTGACACCATGGGTTGCGTTGCGGCCGACCATGCCGTCCCGGATGGCAGCGTCGAGCACTTGCCGGAGGATCACGACCGCTTGCCGGGTGCGGCTGGGCGACAAGCCCTCGTCTTGCATTGCCCCTACCCATGTCTGCACGTCTGACGGGCGCAGCGCCGCAAGCGGGCGGTTACCGAACATGGGCAGGACTCGGCTACGTAGGAGGCCCTCATAAGAGGCGAAAGTCCCTTCCTTCAGTGTCGGTCGTACCGATTCGAGCCACTCCCCCGCCCACGCACCGAGCGTTATACGGCCTTGCGAAGGGTCCACATATTGCCCGGTGGCCTTCGAGTGCTCCACTGACACGAGGAACCGCTCGGCGTCAATGCGCCGCTCGAACGTCTGGGACCGCTCCCGGCCGTCTGGCCCTCGGTAGCGAGCCCTCCAGCGTTTCGCACTCCGCTTCTCGATGTGGCTCAACCGCCGGCCCGTCTCTCGGTCGCTGGCCCGAGATAGCCCGCACCGCGAGCGGCATCTACGCGCCTCCCGGCAGTGGCGCGGGAAAGGCCGAAGGCATCCATGACTGCTTTGGTCGGTCCTAGGCCGCAGGCATGGGCGAGGCGGTAAACCAGGGCGATCCATTCGAGTGCATTGTCGGAGGTGCCCCCCTCGGCTACAACCGAAGCCGGGGGCAGTTCCGCCGGGCTCAGACGGGCCGGGCGCGGCCCCTGGCCGTCTACCTTGAGCAGTCGTTTGAGGGC
>JALZIC010000107.1 GCA_030860455.1 Actinomycetota bacterium | reverse complement strand
GGGTCCTCCCCCCGTCCGGCCCCTGAGCCTCCATCCGGGAGAGATCCTTGGGCCGCCTCGCAGGCGAGATCACTCGTCCTGAACCTCGACCTTCTCCAATATCACATCGGTTATTGGACGGTCCGCCGGGTCGGTTTCGCAGGATGCAATCGCTTCGATCACCTCCATGCCCTCGGTCACCTCACCGAAGATCGTGTGCCGGCCGTTCAGGTGCCGGGGCGACCCGACCGTGATGAAGAACTGAGAGCCGTTCGTGCCCGGGCCCGCATTGGCCATGGCCAACAGACCGGGCCGGTCGAAGCTGGGGCCGCCTGGCGGGACCTCGTCCTCGAACCGGTATCCGGGACCTCCGCGTCCGGTGCCCTCCGGGTCGCCTCCCTGGATCATGAAGCCCCCGATCACGCGGTGAAACACCGTGCCGCTGTAGAGGGGATCGGTCTTCCGCTGACCGTCGCGCGGGTCTTTCCATTCGCGCTCACCCGTTGCCAGGTCTACGAAGTTCGCTACGGTGATGGGGGCGTGCTCTGGCATCAGCCGCACGCTGAAACTACCCTCCGAGGTAGTGAAGGTCGCTACTTGATTCACAGAAAATCCTCTCCTCAGGTGGATCGTTTAACCCGGTGTGGAACAACCGGCTTTGCTTTGATGCTCAGTCGGGGGACTCAGTCCGTGTGTCTCTTCCACTTTATGGATTGAGCCGATCTGTCGATGTGTCCAGGATGAGATCGACTTTATTGCGAGCTTACTCCGGACTATTCGTTTTCCTCCTAGCGGCTTACTACCTCTTGGACGGAGCCGCCCAGGCCGTCAGCTACCTGGCGGCCAGTCTGCTTTGTGTCGCAGCCCTCCTCATGGGAGTCCGATTCAACCGCCCGAGGAACCCCCTGAGCTGGTATCTCTTCGCCTTCGGACTGACCCTGACGACCCTCGGCGATTCGATATTCACGATCCACGAAATTCGTGAGGTGTCGTTTTCATTTCCGTCGATTGCCGATGTCTTCTACCTGTTGGGCTATCCGTTCATTGTCGCTGGCTTGTTGGCCATGGTTCGAAGCAGAAGCCCGGGGGGTGACCGCGCCAGTCTCACCGATGCGGCCATCATCGCAACCGGGCTCGGTCTACTCGGGTGGATCTACCTGATCATTCCCTACACCGCCTTTCCGGATCAGACGCTTGCCGAGCAGGTCACCTCCGTCGCTTACCCATTGATGGATCTTGTTCTGTTGTCCGCCGCCGTGCGGTTGGCGGTTACCCCCGGCGCCCGGGAACCCATGATCAAAGTGCTTCCCCTCAGCGTCTTGATTTACATGGCGACCGACGTGGCCTATGCGGTGTTGGTCCTGTCCGGCAAATATATGCCCGGCAGCCTCATCGACGCCGGGTGGTTGTTGGCGTTCGCGGGGTGGGGGATCGTGGCGCTGCACCCCTCTATGCGAAAGCTGACGGAGCCTGTTCCGGAGCAGGGCCCTGGTGCTCTGAAGCGGGGACGACTGCTGTTGCTTGCATCCGCAACTTTGCTGGCTCCCGCGGTGCTGGGAGTGCAGGCGTGGCGAGATCAACCCCTGCATGTTCCTGTGATCGTCGCTGCCTCGATCCTGCTGTTTCTGCTCGTCCTGTTGCGCATGTCGGGGTTAGTGAGCGCCCTGCAGGGTTCTGTTGCGAAGCACCGGCGGGCGGTGGAACGCGAACGCACCCTTCGAGTGGCGGGGGCAGCGCTTGCGGCAGCCAAAGACGAAGCCGAAGTCAATACGGCGGCGGTCGACGCCGCCCAAGCCTTGACGAGAGATATCGGCGGGGTGAGGGTCAGCATCTGGAGTGGTTCAGTCGAACAATTGCAGCTGAAAGCGGCAGCGGGTGCCGAGACGGAACAGCTGAACGATGTAACCATTTCTTTCGGGGAGTGGCCGGATGCGGTTCGTAATCGGCTTCTAGAGGGCCGCACGGTGCGGTTTGACCACATCGATCCCCTGGTCCAATCCTCTGTGGACTTCACAGCTAAGGAGGCGGGGAACTTGATCCCGCTCATGATCCGCGACCAGTTCGCCGGTCTGTTCTCCGTAGCTGCAGACTGCGCCTTTCCGCGAGCCTTGTACGACTCGCTGGAAGCCCTCATGTTGCAAGCCGCGCTCGCCCTCGAAGGTGTGGTTCTCAGTCGGGACCTGCTCGAGCGACAGAGCGAAGCGCGTTTTCGTTCGCTGGTCCAAAACTCCTCCGACGTGATCTCGATTATCGAGTCCGACGTAACCATCCGATATCAGAGTCCCTCGGTCGAAGCAATCTTTGGTTACGGTCCCGAAGAAATGGTCGGGTCGACCCTCGCTGATTGGTTTCATCCCGATGATTCGGCGCGCGCTCTGGCCTTGATCGCTCAGACGGGCCGGCAGGGAGCGATCGCCACAGGGGAATGGCGCATGCGCCACCGCGATGGCTCGTGGATTCACGCGGAGACCACCAGCAACGATCTACTCGACGATCCGAATGTGCGCGGGGTTGTCTTGACGACCCACGACGTGACCGAGAGAAAGTCCCTGGAAGGGGAGCTTTCTCACCTTTCGTTCCACGATTCCTTGACCCGTCTCCCGAACCGTGCCTTGTTCAAGAATCGTCTCGACCATGCTTTGGCGCGAAATGAACGCAAGGCGAGCTCGGTTTCGGTGTTGATCTTAGACCTGGATGATTTCAAGTCGATTAACGACAGCGTGGGGCACTCTGCGGGTGACGCACTCTTGACTGAAGTGGCCGGGCGCCTGAGCCATGCCGTCCGACCCGGCGATACCGTGGCTCGTTTTGGAGGGGACGAGTTTGCCGTCCTTCTTGAGGACTGCTCCGATGAGGCCACTGCGGTGCGTACTGTGGAACGCATCAGAGAGAGCCTCGCGCTTCCATTCTGTGTGGAAGGCAGGGACGTCTTCCTGGAATCGTGCATCGGCATCGCCCTTTCCGGCAGTCCACCGGCCGGAGCAGATGATCTGCTACGTGATGCGGACGTTGCGATGTACATAGCCAAGAAACAGGGCAAGAGGAGCTGGAGCGTCTTCGAAGCGAGCATGCGCGACGAGGTCGTCAGTCGCCTCAGGTTGAAAGCTGATCTGCAGGGGGCGGTCGAACAAGCACAGTTCATTCTCCACTACCAACCCATCGTCAATCTCGGTACCGAAGAAATCATAGGTATGGAGACACTCGTGCGCTGGCAACACCCTCAGCGCGGCGTCGTTGCTCCTCTGGATTTCATACCGCTGGCCGAGGAGACCGGCGCAATAGTGCCATTGGGGCGCTGGGTGTTGCGCAAGGCCTGTCTTCAGGCTGCGCTCTGGCAGATCGAGCATGGCACGAAGCACCGACTCTCCATAAGCGTGAACGTGTCGGGGAGGCAGTTGGAGGAACCAGGCCTGGTCGACGATGTAGCAGCGGCCCTTCTGGACTCCAGGCTCAGTCCCGAATCTCTGTTTCTTGAGATAACCGAGAGCGTCTTGATGCACGACACGCAGGAAGCGATAGTCAATCTCACCCGTCTGAAAGAGCTGGGTGTGCGCATTGCAATTGACGACTTTGGGACCGGCTACTCGTCGCTGGGCTATCTGGAACGCTTTCCTCTCGATATGCTGAAGATCGACAAGTCCTTCGTGGACGGCATAGGTAGCGATGCCGGCGAATCAGTATTGGCTGCGACTATTGTGCAGATGGCCGACACTCTGGGGCTGAGCACCGTGGCGGAAGGTGTCGAGACGGTGGGCCAGTTGCGCAGGCTTCAGCAGTTGGGGTGCGGCTTTGGTCAGGGCTATCTATTCGGGAAACCGCTGCCCGTCGAAGACGCCGGCGCAGTACTATCGCCCGGCGTCCTGAAACGGGACCCCAGCCACTCCGCCGAATAGAGTGCTGCCGATCAACCTCCGCACCGATGAGGTGTGCCGGGGGCGCGCCGGCTTCTAACCCGATTGCAGGTCGCGCCGGTAGGTCACTGGGCCCTGTCCGGCGCCTAGCCGCGTGTTCCCTAACGAGAGAGGTTTCGGAAGTGCTCCACGATGTGCGGGGTAACGTCAACGGTCGAGGGGCGCGCCGGGGGCTGGGCGAGCGTGGAGAGGAACGGGATCACCGAATCCTGCACATGCAAAGATGCATGGTCGCCCCCTCCCCGGTGGTCGGCGCCACCAAGGTCTTTGATGTCCCAGGTCAGCTTCGGAGTGACAACAATGTCACCGGCGCGATCGAGGTCGAGCACCGACTTGATGCGCCACATGGCTAATGGATACTCCGGCGTGCGGATCGCTCCATCCTCAATGACACCGTCAACGACGCCGAGCTCACCGCTGACCCTCCAGCGGTTGCCGCGCTCGTCCCTTACTCCACCTTCTTGGACCTGTGCAAATCGGATCTCACCCCGCTCACTGCGCACGGCGTAACCGTCGCGGACGCGCCAGATGAGCTGATCGAGTCCGTCTGCGTCTTGGAGTGCCTCGACGACGCGAGCCCAGAGCTTGGCTTTGCGCTGAGCGTTCACATAGACGAAGCCGACGCGACCGTTGCCCGCCGCAGCGACGTCGCGACGCTCGAGAGGCTCGCGCCCGTGTTGCGGCAGTACCTGATCGAAGCCGTCGAACACGTCGTGCAGATCGATGATGTGATCTTTGGCGTCTGAAATCGGGCTCTGCGAATGGTCGGCGGTGACAACGAAGCCGACCTCTTGAAGCGTTGCGTCCCATGAGCCGTAGGTGTCGAGCACGTGGGCGATGTTTTTGTCCGCCTCTTCGAGGTTGTCGACTTGCGAAGCTGGCCCGTGCTGGTGCGAATGGTGATCGTTTTCGTGCAGGTAGAACAGGATCATGTCGGCAGCTCGTTTCTTCAGCAGATCGTGGGTGACGCAAGCGGCGTAGGAGTCGGCAGCTTTCATCCGTTTTATGGGCCCGCCTCTTTTCGTGTGTATTTTCCGGCAGGCTTTGGACGGGCCGCTGACCACGTCGGCGATGTAGAGCTCTTTGGGCCCCCAAACCGAGTCGGGGAGGCCTTTGCGAAACAGGATGCGCTCGATGGGGTCGGGTCTCACCCGGTGCTCGTGCGGACCTCTGAAGACCATGAAGTTGATCGACGCCGAAACCAGTCCCATGTCGTGCAGCTGCTCGTGCACGGTCGCAACTTCCGGACTGAGATGCCGGGCGTTGAGGGATCCCAGCCAGTTATGGATGACTTCGCTCTCGCCCTCGATGATCGCCGAACGGGGGCTTTGTCCGTAGTTCACGAACCTGCCCGCGGTGCGGTCGTACCAGCACATCCCCGGGATGCCGTGGCGCGCCGGGACCTCGCCGGTGACCAGGGAGGCGGTTGCAGCCGGCGTGATCGTGGGGAAGACGGCGATCGAATCGCGTACATAGCTGCCGTGTTGCCGGATGAAGTTCAGCGCTGGGGCGCGCCCCGATTCACATGCCTGCTCGAAGGCGTCGCTGCCCATCCCGTCGATGACTATGTAAACCACTCGGTGCTGATCCATCGGTAGCCGTTCTCCCCTGTTCGTCCGCGGCCTGTGTGAGCTTAAGGGGGGGCGACACGGTGGGCCAGCCCCGGATAGTGACGAACCAGTCCGTGTTGATCGAACTCGATCTCGGCCTCGAAGGACCCACTCTCAAAACTAAGCCACACACCGGCTCCGTCCTGACGGGCGAAGCTGTAGCGCTGGGGAGAAGGATGAACGGACAGGTCGGGCACCGACACCAGGGCGGCCGTGATGTCGATCGGCTCGCCGCCCTGGGCGAGGATGTTGCTCCGCATGACCGGCATCGTGTTCGTCAGCGGGCACTCGCCCAGATCGCAGTCCACGGCTGCCCCAAACGAGGATGCGTCTCCGCCGGGCGGGGGAGCGTCGAGGCGGCCCTCCGACTTGGTTGTGCAGCTCCAGACACCGTCGGCGGATCTCTCGAGGTAGAGGAACCGCCACCAGCCGGCGCCCGACGTCTGGACCCGAAGCTGCGAGGTGATCCAGCCGGAGGTCGTGCGGAGGCCGTAGTTGAGCCGGTAGGGAAGCGGGGCAGCTCGGATCGCCACCCCCCTCGCGTTCAGGCGGTCGGCGTGCATCGTCACCTCGGCGAACTCGGCGCCGAAGCTGCCTTCCTTGGACCAGATGAGGTCTGCGACGTGCCCCGAGTCTTTCAGTTTTCCCCCTTTCGGCCATCCTGCGGGAGACAATCCTCCTATGGATACCGCCACGGTGGAGGTCGGAGGGCAGACCGCGCGCCTCCTGGACGCCGGAAGCGGCCATCCCGTGGTGCTACTGCACGGCTGGGGTGGCCGAATCGAGTCCATGGCGCCCATCGTTGCCTGTTTGAGCCGTGGCTTCCGTGTCCTGGCGCCCGACCTTCCGGGATTCGGCCAGTCCCCAATTCCCGAAGGGGTGTGGGGGACTCCGGAATATGCCGCCTGGGTGGGCCAGACCGTGCGCAGCAGGGGCATCGAGCGGGCGCATTTCGTCGGTCATTCCTTCGGGGCCAAGACGGCCCTCCAGATCGCCGCGACGCAGCCGGACTTGGTCGATAGGCTGGTGGCGGCCGGCTCCCCAGGACTGAGGACGCCCCCCTCCGCCTCGGCGCGCGCCAAACGCGCCCTGTCGAGGGCGGCCAGGGCGGGCGGAGCACTCGGGCCGCCCGGGCTCGCCTTCAAAGAGGCGGTCTTCAAACGGATCGCCTCCCAGGACTACCGGGACGCCGGCGAGCTTCGCCCTATCTTCGTAAAGGTCGTGAACGAAGATCTGTCGGATCTCCTGCCGCGGATCCTGGCCCCGACGCTGCTGGTATGGGGGGCGGAAGAGGACGCCGTCCCGGTCGATCATGGTAGGAGGATGGCCAAGCTGATCCCCGACGCCGGGCTCGTTCTCTTCGAGGGAGCGGGCCACTTCGCCTACCTGGACGACCCCGCCCGTTTCTGCCGCGTGGTCCGGCACTTCTTCGGCGCGCCGTAGCCGATGGGACGACCCGACCCCTTCTTCGGCTACTCAATCGCTCTGCGCACGATCCTGTTCGCGCTGATTCCGGCGTTCGCCCTGTGGCAGCTCGTCCGGCTCCGGCGCGCCCTGCAGGTTTTCCAGCTCGAGGGCTACAAGGCCGATCGCTTTCTTGCCTGGTGCCGGGGGAACCCCCGACGCGCCCTGTTCTTCTCGGCCGCACCGGCGAAGAAACCCCTGGTCATGACCGGCCGGGCGCGCCGCGTGCTCGTGGTGGCGGAGGTGGTGTCGGTGCTGGGTGTGCTGCTGCCCCCGGCGGCGGCGCACTTGAGCGCGGGCGCGCCGTGGGACATCGTCACCTGGGTTTTCGCCACAGCCCTGATGATCGCCGGCGCGCCCATGGTGCTGGTGGCGGCCGATTGGCTCCTGACACCGGTCCAGGGCGCGATCAACCGCCGCTATGGAACCTCGGCGCGCCGAAAGCTCGCCGAGGTCGCTCCGGTGGTCGTGGGGGTGACGGGGTCCTACGGCAAGACCTCGACCAAGTTCGCCATCGAGCGCCTCATCGGCCCGCCTGGGAGCGCTCTTGCAACCCCGGGCTCGTTCAACACCCCACTCGGAGTCTGCCGGACGATCAATGAGAGCCTTCGGCCACAGCACCGGTTCTTCGTGGTCGAGATGGGTGCTTATCGAGAGGGGGAGATCGCCGAGCTGTGCCGGTTCGCGGGGCCGCGCATTGGCGTGCTCACCTCGATCGGTCCCGCCCATCTCGAGCGCTTCGGATCGATGAACGCGATCCGGCGTGCCAAGTACGAGATCGTCGGGTGCCTGCCGCCCGGCGGGGTGGCGGTCATGAACGTGGACGACCCCGAGGTGCGTGCGCTCGCAGACGCCACCCAGGGGATCAAAGTGGTCCGCTACGGGCTGGATGGCTCGGCGCGCCCGGACGTGACCGCTCACAGCGTGGAGGTGACCGGGAGGGGCACGATCCTCACGGTGGCCGCCGGCGGGGACGAGCTCCGGACCGAGACCCGGCTGCTCGGCGCCTACGCCCTCGGCCACATCCTCGCCGCGGTCGCAGTTGCCCTCGCCGCGGGTCGGCCCCTCCGGGAGATGGACGGACCGATCAGATCGCTGCAGGCCGTCGAGCACCGCCTCCAGATGATCGACGGCGCCGGCGGCGTCAAGGTGATCGACGACGCGTACAACTCCAACCCGGAGGGCGCCGCCGCAGCGCTCGAGGTGCTCGGGGCGATGCCGGGAGCCAGAAAGCTCGTGGTCTCGCCCGGCATCATCGAGCTCGGCCCCCTCCAGCGGGCGGCCAACGAGCGATTCGGCGAGCAGGCGGCGAAGGTCGCCGACACGGTGATAGTGGTGGCGAGTCTCAACCGCGATGCGATCCTGACGGGGGCGCGCCGGGTGGACGGGGCGACAAAGCTGATCGCCGTGGATTCGCTCGCCGAGGCGACCGAGGAGCTTGGTCGGCTCCTCGGTCCCGGCGATATCGTTCTGTTCGAAAACGACCTGCCCGACCAGCTCGAGGGCTGAGCTCCGGGTCCCGCGTAGGACGGGGAGAGACGGCGATTGTCGCAACCTCCCCGTACACTCGGCTCGATGACCAAGCTAACCGTGGGCGTTGTCTTCGGGGGCCGTTCGGTCGAGCACGACGTCTCGATCGTCACCGCCCACCAGGCGATGGCCGCTCTGCGACCGAACTTCGAGGTCGTCCCGATCTACGTGACCAGGGAGGGGCGATGGCTTACCTCACCGGCGCTGGACGATCTCGAGGTGCACCGGGGCGGGCGCGCTTCTGAGGTCGGCGAGGACGCCTTCATCCCGACTCTGGCCGGGTTCCGGGGCCTGTTCGTGCCCGGTGGCCGCTTCAAGGGCACTAAGAGGATCCCGCTCGATGTGGTTCTGCCTTCGATCCACGGCACCTTCGGCGAGGACGGGACCCTGCAGGGGCTACTCGAGCTGGCCGACATCCCCTATGTGGGGGCCGGGGTGGTGGGCTCCGCCGTGGGGATGGACAAGGCCGTGATGAAGGGTGTGCTCAAAGAGGCCGGGCTCCAGGTCGTCCCCCATATCGTGGTCGAAGCTTCGATGCTCGCCCGGGACGAGGCGTCGGCGGTCGACCTGATTGCCCGGAGGGTCGGCTATCCGGCATTCGTGAAGCCGGCGCGCGCCGGATCGAGCGTCGGCATCGCAATGGCGCGCGACGAGACCTCGCTGCGTGCGGCCCTGGATGTGGCGCGCCGTTACGACCGTCGCATCGTGGTCGAGCAGGCGATGGAGGGTTGTTCGGAGATCAACTGCTCAGTCCTCGGGGGCCCCGGAATGGCAACGAGGGCGTCGGTGTGCGAGCAGCCGGTGGCCTGGGAGGAGTTCCTTTCCTTCTCCGATAAATACCTCCGGGGCGGCAAGGGCGCAGAGGGAAAAGGGGGCGGCATGGCGTCCCTGGAGCGGCGCATTCCCGCTCCGATCTCAGAAGCCCTCACCAAAGAGGTTCAGCGAAGCGCCATTGCGGCCTTCGAGGCGGTCGACGCGTCAGGGGTGGCGCGCGTCGACATGTTCGTCGGGGAGGCCACCGACGAGACCTGGGTCATGGAGATAAACACGGTTCCGGGCTCGTTTTCGTTCTATCTATGGGAGGCGTCCGGGCTCGGCTTCTCAGACCTGCTGCGGTCCGCCATCGACATTGCCATCGCCACGCACGCAAGGAGATCCGAGCTCATGTTCACCTTCGATTCGGACATGCTGACGGCAGCGAAGGGCGGCAAGCGGGGTGGCTGAGCCCACAGCGGTAAACCTCAGCTCCGCCGACAAGGATCGCTTCGTCGAGGACGCGGCGCCTTTGCTCGATCCTCTCTATTCGGCGGCGCTGCGCATGACCCGCAACCCCGCCGACGCCGAAGACCTGGTGCAGGACACCATGTTGCGGGCCTATCGCTCGTTCGACCGCTTCGAGCCGGGCACCAACCTCAAAGCATGGCTGTTTCGCATCATGACCAACGCATACATCAACATCTACCGCAAGCGTCAGAGGGAGCCTCAGCAGATCTCCCAGGAAGAGGTCGAGGATTTCGACCTCTACCAGGAGCTCAAGAGCCACGATCCGCAATGGGAGGCGACTCCCGAGAACATCGTTCTCGACCGGCTCCTCGACGCCGACATCGTGTCGGCGATCGAAGACCTGCCGGAGCAGTTCCGGCTCGCCGTGATTCTGTCTGATGTCGAGGGGTTCACCTATGCTGAAATGGCCGAAATCATGGACGTCCCCATGGGAACCGTGATGTCGAGGCTCCATCGGGGAAGAAAGGCGCTCCAGAAGCGGTTGTTGCAGTTAGCCCGAGAACGGGGCATCGTCAAGGACCAATCGAAGCCACAGCCGACTGAGTAGGGAGTCAACGGTGGGGGAAGAGACAGGCCGCAAGCCCCGATGAAAGAGCACTGTAGGCAGATCCTCCAGGAGGCCTACCTTTTTATGGACCGCGAGCAGCTCTCTGCGACCGAGCGAGTCCACATCCAGCAGCACCTCGAAGAGTGCAGACCCTGCTACGAGCGCTACGGCCTGGAGGCCCAGGCCACAGCCCTGATCTCCCGTCTGCGGGGCTGCGACCCGTGCCCGGACAAGCTGAGATCCCAAATCGGCGACCTCCTTCGCAGCATCTAAATAGCTTCGCCACCAAGATCTTCAAGCAACAGGATTGTTGCTTCCTGTTCGCCGCTTGACTGAATCTATTCTTTGCTCGGATACGATGGGCAGGCGGGTGGACGCAAGCAATGCGGACGAAAAGGTGAGACCTATGGCGCGAACAAACCTTCACGAGCTGGCTTTCCGCTTGCTCGAAAAACTCAACCATGTAGCTTCGGATGGAACTTTTGACGGCAAGCTGCGCGAGGTTGCTGCCGACGCCGGTCTCAATTCGGTGCGCAGCGCCGAAGCAATCAAGCTTCTCGAGAGCCTCGGCCGCATAGAGGTCATGCAACGAGGCAGGCGCGGGCGCAACACCGTGATTGCTATCCGGTCGATGCAGCCGATCACAATCCAGGACGCCGAATCGATGCTGCCGAGCAGAACGAGCCATCGCAGCACCCGGCTCACCTACGAAGATCTCGGACAGGCGGTGGTCGAGCGCCTCATGGCCCTGGCGCGGGACGACGCTTTGCGTACCGCTCAGGTTGAGGTGTTCGCAGCCGAAAGCAGCCAGAACGGAGCCCGGGTCAAAGAGCTCGAGGGCGCTCTCGAGCACGCGGCGGAGCGCGAGACCGAACTACGCATCAGGCTCAAGGCAGCCGAGGAGGCGCTCGAACGGGCCGAGGAAAATCTGAGAAAAGCCTTTGGTCCGGCTCACTCGTCCGAGAGCCGGCCCCGTTCACCGGAAGACGCCGACACCAGGGCGGTGCTGGATATCCTGCGCTCGGGTCGGTCTTAGGGCTCGGTTCCGAAAAGGCGGTCTCCGAAGTCGCCCAGGCCCGGCACGATGTAGGCGTGGGCGTCGAGACCCTGGTCGATTGCGGCCGTGTAGATGGCAACGTCGGGGTGGGACGAATGCAGCTTCTCGACTCCCTCCGGCGCCGCGACCACGGCCACCATCCTGATCCACGGCGCCCCGGCCGCCTTGATCTGCTCGACCGCGACCGACGCCGAGCCCCCTGTGGCAAGCATCGGGTCGAGCACGAAGGTGTAAGCGTCCTCCATGCGAGGGAGGTTTACGTAGTACTCGGAAGGCTTGAACGTCGCCTCGTCCCGCTGCAGTCCCAGGTACCCGACCCGCACCGCAGGAAACAGATCGACCACCGCGTCGAGCATTCCGAGCCCGGCCCGGAGGATCGGCACCGTGACAATTGGTTTGTCCAACAGCGAGCCCTCGGCGTGCCCCAAGGGGGTTTCGACCGAGGCTGCGTGCGTGGGCAGGTCGCGAGCAGCCTCGAGCATCAACACGACCGTCAGCCGTTTCGTAATGGCGCGAAACCGCGCCGGTTCGGTGCTCGTGTCGCGCAACGCCAGAAGCAGGTGCTGGGCGAGAGGATGCTCCACGACCATGACGCTCACGAGAATGCAGGATAGTTGCTCGGCAGGCGGGGCGAGCGCCCAACCGCACCCGAAGCAGTCGCGGGAGGCGCTACTTCATTACGAAGCACTAAAGCGGGCGGCGCCCCGCGAGACCGTCCTCGGGAAAGTGCCAGTGGGCCACCTCGACCTCTCCGAGGCGCCAGCACAACCACGCGTCGCGTCCTTCCATAGTGGCCGGGAAATCAACCAGACCCGTCGATGCGTCCCGGAGCTCGACCTCCCAGCCCTGCAGACGTTCGATCAGCTCGTCGACCCGCGCAAGCGTGCGGGACCAGCGATCCCGTTCTGAAGAGCCGCCGTTGGACGCGGCCGCCTGCACGAGATTGAGACGGATCTTGGTGGCGGCCTCGAGCTTGTCACGCAGCTCGACGAGGGTGGGGGCGAGATAGGGAAGCAGGGCGTTTGCCTCCTCGACCGTGTACTTCTTCGGGGTCACAGTTCGCCGAGCCCCTGGAGGAAGCGCTCGGCCACCGGTCCCCCGGTCCGGCGGGCCTCCTGGATCGCCCCGTCGCGGTCGTACGCCACCCGCCGATGCCCTAAGACCAGATCGGGACCTACCTGGTCCACCAGGAGGTAGGCTGCCGTGTCGTCGTCCGTCGGAGCGCCGACCGAGCCCGTGTTGCAGACGATGGTGCCGCCGGCCAGCCTGCGTACGAAAGCCCGATGAACGTGGCCGTAGACCACGACTCCGGCATTGCCCTCGTAGGGCTGGAACTCACCCGGAGGCGCATCCGGCATGGGCGCATCGAAGGGGCTCTCGGGTGTTCCGTGCACGAGGAGCAGGGAGCCGGGCCCCGATTGCCCCAGGGGCAGGTTCAGCAACCACAGGGCATCATCGCGGGAGAGATCGTGGGCCGCCGCCAGAGCCTCGATCTCCCGGCGTTCCTCGGGCGCTTCGACCGTTTGTGGATCTCCCGTAACCCAGACATCGGTGTTTCCGCGCACGGTGGTCCAGCCCGCCTCTCTCACACGGGCGACGCAGTCGGCCGCCCACAGTCCGCCCCAGGCAATGTCACCGCCACACCAGATCTCGTCGGGGGACTGTCCGTCTATGTCTCTAATCACGGCCTCCAGGGCCGGAAGATTGCCGTGAATGTCCGACAGGATCGCGATTCGCACCAGCGTTTCCCCATTCCTTGCCCGACGAGGGATGCCCGAGAATAACTGCCCGATTGTAGCCTCGACCGGCGCGCCGGATCTTCCCATAGCATCGTTGTGTGGCAGCCTTATCGGAGCGAGCTCGGGAGATCTCGGGATTGCGAGAAGCGCAGATCGAGCATCTGCGCTCGTTGTGCTCGTCATGGCAGGTCCTGGCCGACCTCTCCTTCTCTGACCTCCTTCTCTATGTGCCGGTTGCGGGCCAGGAGGTCTTCGAAATCTGCGCCCAGCTTCGTCCCTTCACCTCCCAGACGCTGTATCCGCAGGACATGGTCGGTGTGCGCGTCACGCAGCCCGAGCAGCCGATGGTCGAACGCGCCTACCGGGAGGGGCGCATCTGGGCCCAGAAGGACCCCGTCCTCGTCGACGGGACGCGCATCCGCATGGATGCAGTCCCGGTGCGCTTCGACGGTGACATCGTCGCGGTCCTGACCAAAGAAGGCAGCCCCGGCATCTCCCGCCGCCTCGGCCGGCTCGAGCGCATCTACCTGGATACGGCGGGGCATGTCTCGACGATGATCTGCGAGGGCACGTTTCCTTGGCCGGAGAGCCCTCCAGGGGAGTGGCCGAGAGTAGGCGACGGACTCTTCATGCTCGGCCGGTCCGGGCGGGTGGACTGGGCCTCGCCAAATGCACTCTCGTCCCTGCACCGGTTGGGAGTCAAACAAAACGTTGTCAACCGGTGGCTCGATGACCTCGGGCTCGGCGAGACACCAGTGGGTCGGGCTCTGGCGACAAAGAGTCTGCTCGACGGCGAACTGGTGCTGGGCGAAACAGTCGTGGCTTTGCGAGTGATTCCCCTCGTCGAAAGCGACAAGGTGCTTGGCGGGCTGGTGATAGCGCGTGATGTCAGCGAGCTGCGCCAGAAGGAACGGCTCATCTCTGTGCGCGACGCGACCATTCGCGAAATACATCATCGGGTCAAGAACAACTTGCAGACCATAGCGAGCTTGTTGCGTTTGCAGGGGAGGCGGTTGCAGTCTCCGGAGGCGAAGGATGCTCTTCAGGAAAGCGTGCTGCGCATAGGTTCAATCGCACTTGTACATGAAATCCTTTCGGAAGATATCGGTGACGTTGCAGAGTTTGGAGAGGTGGCGCGCCGAATTGCCCGCATGGTTGGTGAAGGCTTGGCCCTGCCCGGTCACGACAATGTCATCGAGGTCAGGGGCGAGCCGGGGCCCCTTGGCGCCGACATAGCCACACCGCTGGCCGTAACGCTGTCCGAGCTGCTGCAGAACTCCCTCGAGCACGCATTTCCCGACGGTCGAGGAGGAATAGTGGGGGTCGACTTCGAGCGGGCCCAGGATGACGTCAGGATGGTGGTTTGGGATGACGGAATTGGGATCCCCGATGATCTACACCGCGTTGATCACCTCGGCCTGCAAATCGTGCGGACCCTCACCAATGAGATGGGGGGCCGTTTGAGCATCACGTCCGAAGGCGGTACGCGCACCGAGGTGAGTATTCCTACGCGTTAGCCACACCCTGTTAGAAATGGTTCATGGCGACATTGGTGACTTTTCATGCCCATCCGGATGACGAGGCGATCTCGATGGCCGGAACGATTGCAAGGGCGGTGGCCGAAGGGCATCGCGTCGTCCTGGTGACGGCGACCCGCGGCGAGCACGGCGAGGTTGCGGACGGAGTGCTCCGGCCGGGTGAGCTCCTGCGTGACAGGCGGGTGCAGGAGCTCGAGCGCGCAGCCGAGATCCTTGGGGTGGCCCGGATGGAGTTTCTCGGGTACGTCGATTCCGGCATGATCGGATCCCCGGAGAACGATGCCCCAGAGTCCTTCTGGAGGGCCGACGTCGAGGAGGCCGCACAGAGGCTTACAGCGATCCTCCTGTCTGAAAGTGCCGATGTTCTGACGATCTATGACGCCCATGGAACCTACGGGCATCCGGATCATATGAAGGTGCATCTGGTTGGGGTGCGCGCAGGGGAGCTCGCCGGGACCCCCAAGATCTATGAGTCGGTTGTCGATCGGGAAGAGGTCAACTCGATGTTCGAACGCATGCATGCCATGGGGGTAGAGATGCCTGCCGACGTGGACCTGGCCACGTTCGGTGTTCCACACGAGCTGATCACTACGACGGTGGACGTGTCGGCGTTCGTCGACCAAAAGCGCGCAGTCATGGCAGCGCACGAAAGTCAGATTCCGCCTGACTCGTTCTTCCTCACTCTGCCGGACGAGACTTTTGCGGAAGCATTCGGCCGGGAGCACTTCGTTCTTCGGGGGGCAACGCCGCGTTCGCTCGAAACCGAATTGATCTAGTCGTGCCTCGAAAGCCTAAAGCTCCGCGCGGCTTCCGGCCGCGTGATGTTTTGCGGCAGGTGATGATC
>JALZIC010000074.1 GCA_030860455.1 Actinomycetota bacterium | reverse complement strand
GGTGGGATGAGCCGGGTTGAACAGGCTCTCGTAGAATCCATCGACGAGATAGCTGAGGCGCTGCCTGCGTATTCCGGGGATCGGGAACGATGCGTATGCCTTATAGAGGACATAGTCGACGATGTTGGTTGGTGTCAGCTTGAAATCGGTTCCTGCGCCGGGGCGGCCGATCCCCGGCAGCAGGCGTTTCAGGAGCTCGGGGTCCACTCCGATGACGCCGTCTACCTCGGGGAATGGAGTGCCGTTTGCGCGCGCCCCGGCCTCGGAGTACGCAACGGTCAGACGAGCCGACAACGGCCAGTCAGGTGACCAGTTCGCGTTGCCCGCCCGTTTGGCGTCGTCGATGCCCGCCACGTACCAAGCGTCTTCGGGCAGCGGTATGGTCAATTGCCGCCGGTCTTGATCGATCTTGTAAATCGAGCCTGAACGCTCTTTCAAGAGCTTCGGCCGCCCGTCCTTGAACTGCATGAGCTGGAACTGCAGCAGCGATCCGCCGGTTCCTCGCAGCTCCGCAGAGTTCTGTATCGCAAGGAAGTAAATGCGTTGACCGTCCCCCCCAAGGACTCCGGGGAGGATGGCGAAGCCATCTTCGGCGTCGGCCAGTGTCCGATCTGTGCTGCGAGCTTTTTCGATCGAACGGGCGATGCCGCCTCGCAAGGACACCGGAAGCGCCTCGGCATCGACGGCGGTGAGCTCTTGTTCGACGCTTTGGACTGCGCTCCGGACATCTGAGATGAGCTGGCCGACCTTGACGAGTCGTTCGATGCGGATCTTCTTGTTATCCGGATCGTCGGGGTCCTGATCGATGAGCTTGTAGGGCCCTTTGAGTGCATTTTGGCTGATCCTCAACGTGCTGCGGGCGGCTTGCGCCGAATGCGCGACTGCATCTACGACGTGCCCCAATGCGGGGAGCGCCTCTCTGACCCGTGTCGACACCATCGCGAGATCCAACAGGGGGGCTGGGGCATCGAAGGCCCCCCCGGCTTGCTCCGCCGCAGCGCTCCCTTTCAGAGTTGCGAGGCGCGCCTCTTTGTTGGCGCCGGACGTGAGAGCCCGCTCGGCCCGACTCAGCTCGACGCGGGTTGCCAACAACCCATTCACCAGGCGCCACGGTCCGGCCAGCAAGGACAGCCACAGAGACAAGCCCCCGAGGACCAGCACCAGCACGACGGCCCCCACAAGGGCGCTCCCTGAGTCCCGGTGTGGCCGTCGCGCCGGGTCTGACGGGCTCATGTGTGGTCGTCTCTCCAAAGTCGATGGTTGAGGGCGCCTGCCTTATCATGGGCCGGGCTGCGCTCGACTTTACGCTCACCGAGGAGGCTACGCAGGGTGCCTATCTATCAGCGAAGGGGCGAGGTTCCGCCGAAGCGGCACACCCAGCTTCGCCGGCACGGGCTCCTCTTGACCGAGGAGGTCTTTGGCCTCGAGGGGTTCTCGGGAAACGAATCCATCTTGTATCACCTCACGTCGCCCTGCAGGATCCAAGAAATCGGCAAGTTCGAGCCGATTGCACGAGACGAATGGATGCCCGACGGACATGCCCACCGCCATTTCCTCACTGCAGATATGCCGGCAGAGGGTGACGCCGTCACCGGGCGGAAGCTGCTTATGTGGAACAACGACGTCGAGATAGCGATGTGCCGTCCCGCAGAGGCGATGGAATACTTCTATCGAAACGGCGAAGGTGATGAGGTCATTTTCGTCCATGAGGGCAGCGGGACGCTCGAAACGATCTTCGGTGACCTTTCGTACCGGGCGGGCGACTACATCGTCATCCCGCGCGGCACCACTTATCGTTTCGCGGACGCAGCGCCGCAGCGCTGCCTGGTGTTCACTTCTCCCGGCCTGATCGAGATACCGCGCCGTTACCGGAATGCATACGGTCAGCTGCTCGAGCACGCTCCTTACTATCAACGAGACATCCATCCACCAGACGAGCTGAAGACCTACGACGATCGTGGCGAACACGTGGTGATGTTGCGCATCAAAGACGGCTATCAACGTTATGTGCTGGACTACCATCCGTTCGATGTCGTTGGCTGGGACGGATACGTGTTTCCGTGGACCTTCAACATCGCCGACTTCGAGCCCATTGCGGGGCGTATCCACATGCCACCTCCATCCCACCAGACCTTCCAAGGGCAGAACTTCGTCATCTGTTCCTTCTGCCCCCGCAAGCTCGACTGGGACCCGGATGCGATCGCCCTCCCGTACCACCACTCGAACCTAAACTCAGAGGAAATGATCTATTACGTCTCGGGGGACTTTGGGTCGCGCCGGGGAATCGAGGTGGGTTCGATTACGTTGCACCCGTCGGGCATACCGCACGGGCCGCAGCCTGGTCTGGTGGAGAAGTCGCTGGGTGTGAGCGAAACCCACGAGCTGGCGGTGATGTGTGACACTTTCAACCCCCTCCGATTGTCGGCCTTCGCTCACGGACTGGATGAACCGGGATACGCGTACTCGTGGTACGCGCCGGAGGGTGAGATTCCCGAGTCGGAGGTTCCCACCATTCCCTGAACGCGCTTCAGGGGGCGGGGACGACTGCACCTCGAACTTCCCCGAAGCCAACCGGGGGGACGCCTTCGACGGAACCACAGACTCCGCGTATGGCAACGGTGTCGCCATCTTCCAGCCAGGTGCGCTTGGATCCGTCCGGAAGGACTATCGGCCGCTCGCCGGACCAGGTGAGCTCGATCATGCTCCCGTAGGTTCCCGGGCTCGGGCCCGAGACGGTGCCCGAGGTGAACAGGTCGCCCGTGCGCAGGCGCGCTCCGTTCGAAGTCGCGTGCGCGAGCTGCTGGGCAATGCTCCAATAGAGGGTCTTGAAGTTCGTGCTCGAGATGATCGAGGGCTCCATGCCCAGGTCGGTCATCGCCGGCGACACGAGGGTGACCTCCAGGTCCAGGTCGATCGCCAAGTCCCGGTTGCCCCGGAGGTAGTCGAGCACGGGGAGTGTCTGCTCCGGGCCCGGAACGAAATAGGGTTCGAGGGCGTCCAGGGTCACCACCCAGGGTGACATCGACGTCATGAAGGACTTTCCCAGAAAGGGCCCGAGGGGCGCATACTCCCACCGCTGGATGTCGCGCGCGCTCCAGTCGTTGACGAGCACACAGCCGAAGATGTGCTCGGGCGCCTTCTCGATAGGCACCGGGGCGCCCAACACGTTGGGAACCCCTGCTATGAAGCCAACCTCGAGCTCGAAGTCCAGCATCTCCGTCGGCCCGAAGGCCGGAGAGCCGTCGGCGCGGACCGCCTGCCCCGATGGCCGCACCACGGGCGTGCCGCTCACGGCGACACTTCCGGCGCGTCCGTGATAGCCGACGGGAAGATGGCGCCAGTTGGGCGGCAGAGGGTCGCCGCCGGGGCGAAGCATGGCCCCCATGTTCGATGCGTGCTCGAGCGACGAGTAGAAGTCGACATAGTCACCGATCTCGACGGGCAGCAACAGCTCGACCCCGCTCCGATCGATCAGGGCCCGTGCTACGACCCCCCGGGCATCGAGGGGGACATGGTCCCCCTCCTCGAGGAGCTCGGTCAGTCGAGCGCGTACGCGCTTCCACGCGGGCCGGCCGAGCTCCATGAATGGGTTCAGCGAGCCGTGCCCAAAGACGCCCTGGGGCAGCGCCGGTTCGCCGTCCAGGACGCCAGCGCGCTGGACCGCGTCGAGATCGAGGACCCTGTCCCCGATCGCTACTCCGACTCGGGGCGGCTCCCCGGCGCGCCGGAAGATCCCATAGGGGAGATTGGCGAGGGGGAAATCCGAGCCCTCCGGCACCGGCACCCAGGAGCGCCGGCTCACGCCGGGAGCATGCCGAAACCCTCGAGGCCGGCGACCGGCTCGGTGAAGTTACAGCTCCCGCAGGAGAACAAGAG
>JALZIC010000040.1 GCA_030860455.1 Actinomycetota bacterium | reverse complement strand
ACAACTCCACCCAGTAGGTCGTGGTGGCCGCCGATGAACTTTGTTGCGGAATGGACCACGATGCTCGCGCCGTGTTCGACGGGGCGGCAGAGTGCGGGGCTGGCAAAGGTGTTGTCCACCACCAGAGGAACGCCCGCCTCGTCGGCCAAAGCCGCAAGTCGGGCGAGATCGGCCACTTGCACCCTCGGGTTGCCGATTGTCTCGCAGTAGAGCAACTTCGCCCCCGAGAGCGCAGCGGCGATTGCGGCGTGGTCGTCGTGATCGCAGAAAGTCGTGGTGATCCCATAGCGAGGGAGGCGCTCCTGCAGCAGAGAGTAGGTGTTGCCGTAGAGCTGGCGAGTGGCCACGACCCGGTCGCCTGAAGAACAGAGGGCGAGGAAGATCGAAGATATGGCTCCCATGCCGCTGGCGAACGCTTCTGCCGTCTCCGTGCCCTCGAGATCTGCCAGCGCAGCCTCGAAGGCGTCTACCGTCGGATTCGCCCACCGCGAATAGACGTAGCCGGCCCCCGTCTTGGCCTGGCTGGCGCGCGCAAAGGTGGCTGTGTCGGAGAAAGAGTAGGTCGAGGAGGGATCGAGCATCGGCGCAAGGGGCCGTCCCTCCTGCGGGGACGGCGCCGGGGGGTGGACGGCGCGCGTCTCGAGCGCCCGCGGCCCTCGGGCGGAAGGTTGGCTAGAGATGGACCACCGGGCAGGTGAGTGTCCTGGTTATGCCCTCGACTGCTTGGATCTTTGCAACTACGAGCTTGCCGAGGGCGTCCACGTTGGGAGCGCTTGCCCGGACGATGACGTCATAAGGTCCGGTGACGTCCTCGGCGGCGTCCACCCCTTCGATGTTGCTGACCTCCATCGCAACCTGCGCCGCTTTACCGACCTCGGTTTGTATCAGGATGTAGGACTGAACGTCGGCCACGATCCCTCCCCTTGTCTGGCTCTCCGACCGAGCCTCGTTCGAGCGGAAGGCACCCGGTCCTAAGAAAGTCCGAAGTCTAGCAGCCGGTCTGATCGGGGCCGGGTAGTGTCGGTTCTGCGTTGAATGACAGCCAAACGGTGGCCGACATCGGTGAATTCGGGCTCATTGATCGGTTTGCCGCGCGGCTCGGGGCGCCGCCCGAAGGTGAGACGTGGGCAGGCGACGATGCCGCCGTGGTGAAAACGCCGGGATCGACGTTGTTGTACACGACCGACCTGCTGATCGAAGAGATCGATTTCGACATGGGCTACGCCTCCGGCGCCGATATCGGTTGGAAGGCGCTGGCCGTGAACGTTTCCGACATCGCGGCAATGGGTGGACGGCCGCACCATGCGCTGGTTGGCCTCGGCGTCCCCGCAGATTGTCCCCTGGCCTCCGCAGACGGAATCCTGGACGGTCTGCTTGCCGCCGCGTCTCGGTGGGACGTCCACGTCGTGGGTGGTGACATAAGCAGGTCGGGTTCGCTTGTCCTCTATGTGGCGCTCGTAGGCGTCGCCGAGTCGGAGCCCGTCCGGCGCTCTGGTGCGCGCCCCGGCGACGCGATCTGCGTGACCGGCACCCTCGGTGGAGCGGCCGGGGGGCTGGCGTTGTTGAGGGGCGAGGTGGCGGCGGAGGCGCCGGTGCGCCGGCGGCTCGTCAGCCGCCAGCTCCGGCCGGAAGCGCGTCTCGAGGAGGGCCGGAGGCTCGCGGCGCTCGGGGCAACCTCGATGATCGACGTCTCAGACGGGCTCATCGGCGACCTACTCCACCTGCTGGATGCCAGCGAGCTCGGTTGCAGAGTGGTTCCGGAAGCGGTTCCCGTCGACCCCGATCTCATCCCCCTTGGAACCGGCCTGGACCCGTTCAGGGCTGCGTTGAGCGGGGGTGAGGACTTCGAGCTGCTGTTCACCCTCGCCGACGACGCGGTTCAACGCGCTCAGGCCTCTCTTGCCGGGCTGGGAACGCACGTTACACGGATCGGAGCCACCCAGGAGGGGAACAGGAGACTCTTGGGTGACGGACCGCTGCCCGCAGCGGGGGAGTTGGGATGGGATCACCTCCGCACCCGGTGACGGGGATGCCTCGAACCCTCACGATTGCGGGCTCGGACTCGGGCGGCGGCGCAGGCGTCCAGGCGGACCTGAAGGTGTTCTTCGCGCTCGGATGCCACGGAATGAGCGCGTTCACCGCGCTCACCGCCCAGAACACCATGGGCGTGCACGCCATTCACGAGGTTCCCACAGACTTCGTCGAGGCGCAGATCGCAGCCGTCGCCGACGACATCGGAATCGACGCGGCCAAGACCGGAATGCTCGCCTCGGCGCCGATCGTCGAAGCGGTGGCCAGATCGGTGGAGTCGCACGGCATCACCAGGCTGGTTGTGGATCCCGTGTTCGTGTCCAAGAGCGGTCACCGGTTGCTGGCGGCAGAGGCGGTCGAGGCCCTGATCGAGCGACTGTTCCCCCTGGCGGTGCTCATAACCCCAAACCTGGAGGAGGCCGGCGACCTGCTGGGCACGCCGATCACCTCCCTCGAGGACATGAGGGCGGCGGCGCGGGCGCTGCAGGCGATGGGACCGCGCAGCGTCGTGGTAAAGGGCGGCCACCTCCAGGGATCGTCGGCGGTGGATGTCTTCTACGACGGCGCCGAGATGGTCGAGCTCGAAGGCCCGCGCTGGGCTACGCAGGACACGCACGGAACTGGGGATACCCTCGCCGCAGCGGTCACTGCCCGTCTGGCCTGGGGGGATGACCTGCTTGGCGCCCTGACTGCCGGAAAGGAGTTCGTGTCGGGCGCCATCGAACATTCACTCCGGCTCGGCGGGGGCTGGGGACCGGTCAACCCGGGCTGGCGGTTGCCGGGTGGACCGAGAGAGGCACCGTAGGTGCAGAGTCAGGCCATCTGCGATGCGGTGCGCTCGGCGGCCAGGCCGGCCCAGCCCAGGTCTTCGTTGCGAACACGGAGATCGAGATAGGTCACGAACGCAGCCGCCGCGAGATAGGGGAGGGCCAGCGCCGCGATGAGCGTCTGGAAGAGGGTCAACAGGAGCAGCGCTAGTCCTCCGGCCCCGGCCAGCAGGGCGACGGCCGAGCTCAAGAGCACCAATTGCAGGATTCCGAGGACGAAAGCGATGTTCAGCAAGGTGACCAGCACCCGCCCCCAGTTGCCGCCCAAAAGCATACGGGCGCGTGCGAACGCCTCGGGGAACGACCTTGCTTCGACTGCGATGACGTGGGCGAGGATGGGGGGGCCCAAGAGCATCGGGACGATCACAACCGAGCCAAGAGGTCCGAACGGCAGGAACAGGGCGACGATCGAGAGCATCCCCACCAGGAGGCCGGCGCTCATGAGGTCCTTGAGCCGGCCTCGCAGCGACCGCGCTGCGGCGCGAGGGGACGTCCCCCTGCCGCTCACCCCGTCGGCCAAGATCACCGTCGCACAGTGAAGAGCAAAGCTTCCCGCAAGCGCCACCAGCACCACCGAGGTCAGCGTAAGGATCACCTGTGCAGCAACCGCTGATGTAGTCGCGCTCAACAGCACCTGAATTCCCACTCGAACGATTGCCAGTGGCAGAAAGATCGCAACGTAGAGCCGGAACAACGCAGGGCCATGCGACCGGTAGAGGCGCCAGGAAACCGCAACGACGCCCGAGAACCGAAGCTCGGCGGGAAGCCCGAAAGCATCCGTACCGGCCGGCGCTGGCTCGGAACCCATCGGTCCTATCTCACGCGTCTTTTTGCGATGTAGCCGAGGAGCGCGAACGCCGCCATTCCGGCAGCCCCGACGCTGAGCTTCTTGCCGAGCTCACCGGCTTCAACCTTGGCCCGATCGACTAGCTCGTCGACCTTCTTTCCGAGGTCCTCACGTGTTGCCTCGATATCCCTTAGCGTTTGCCGAGGGTCTTGGCCCATTCGACGTCCTCTCTGATCGTCTTCTTGGTCATGTCGGTCTTGATGGGCGTGCCGAGGAGGCGGCGTGCAATCAAAGCTCCGGCGCCGCCGAGCAGGAGAAGGATCAGGGCGGTGATCAGGTCGGCCACCCATCTCCACAAAAAGGCGTCCAGGCCGTCTCGGAGGCCGAGCAGGAGGAAGATCAGCGCAAAGAAGCCGAAGACTGCCGCGACCGCGATGATCGCGGCGCCCTTTGCCTTGGCGGAGATCGACTCGGTCAGCTCGAGCTTCGCCAACTCGATCTCCTTGCGGAACAGGGTGGAGAAGTCCTCGCTGACCTCCTTCATCAGCTGTCCGGCCGACTTGTTGGAACGTCGCGAGCTCACGAAGGAGGAAAAGGCACCCGGCCGAGCCCCCTCGGCGCCCGACGTCGTCGTGGAGGTTGCGCCGGTCGAGGTTGCCCCGACTGAGGTTGCGCCCTGTGACCCGGCCCCGGAGGGTACAGCAGCGGCTCTCGCCGCGCTCGATTCGGATCCGGGCCCTTCGCTTGGCGGCGGCGTCCGGTCCATAGGTTCGTCTGTCACTACCCCTCCCTAGCTTCTGCCTGTCCGTCCCATGGGCCGATGCCCCTGCTTTGCCGATTCGGGCCGCGCGCAACACGATTCGCCGCCTCGCCTGCCCCCGAAGCTACCAGGACTAAGCCCCTCGATGAAGGATTGGCGCTAGGGCCCTGAGGGTTCAACCGGCAGCTCGACAGCCGGCCGAGGCGGTGGGCCCGCTCAGCCGACTCGGGACACCTTATTGGCCTTCAGACACTGCGTGCAGACCGTCAGGCGTTTGGGCGTGCCGTTAACCCGGACGCGCAGCTTCTGCACGTTCGGATTCCATCTCCGGCGCGTTCGCCGATGTGAATGCGAGATGTTGTTCCCGAACTGTGGGGACTTGCCGCAGATGTCGCATACCGCTGCCATATCGCCGCAAAGCCTACCAAATGACAGAGACGGGCCCGGCGCGCACGTAATCTCAGCCCTATGGCCGAAACGGTCTCTGCCCTCGATCGGGGCCTCGAGCTGTTCGCCGCGGCGGGCGAACAGGCGCCGCTGAAGATGCCGCGCGCATCGGCTCCCGGGTGGGACAAGCTCGGGATCCACACGGTCCAGAGTCTGCTGCAGCACTACCCCCGGCATCATGTGGATCGCACTCAGCTCAAGACCATCGCCGAGCTCGTGCGGGGCCCGGACGGCCTCCCGCCTGGCGAGGTCCAGCTGCATGCCCGGGTCGACAAGATCGCCCGACTCAACACCCGGAAGGGCAGGCGCATGATCAGCGGCCGCATCGGCGACGAAACGGGGTCGTTGGCCGTGACGTGGTTCAATCAGGACTGGGTCGCGCGGGCTCTCAGGCCCGGCACCGAGGCGTTCTTCTACGGCAGGTTGAGCCTTTTCGGAGGACGGCCGCAGCTGACCGCCCCCCGCTTCGAGGTGGTGAGGACGGGCAAGGAACCCTTCAACGTCGGCAGGATCGTGCCGGTTTACCCCGCCACTGCGGAGCTGTCCACCGACCGGCTCCGCAGGGTGATGTGGGACACCCTCGAGAGCGTCGGTCCCATATTGGACCCACTCCCCTCAGACCTCCGCCGCAGGCTTGGCCTCATTGCGCGCAGTGACGCCGTAAGGGCCATCCATTTTCCCCAAGACAAAGACCAGGTGGTTGCCGCCCGGAGACGGATCGTGTTCGACGAGGTGTTCACGTTGCAGCTCGGCCTCGTGTACCGCAAGCGAAAGCTGGAGCGCACGGTCCAGGGGATCGCTCACCCCGACCCCGGCCACGGGTCGCTTGCATCCAGCTTCATCGAGGCCCTGCCCTTCGAGCTCACCGGCGCACAACGAAGGGCGTGCGAGGAGGTGGCCGGCGACCTGGGCCGCCGCTACCCGATGCACCGCCTGATCGAAGGCGAGGTTGGCTCCGGCAAGACGGTCGTCGCCCTGTATGCCTGCCTGGCGGCTATCGGCGGTGGGCATCAGGCGGCCTTCATGGCCCCTACCGAGGTGCTCGCGGAACAGCATCACCTCACGGTCGACGAGCTCCTGACGCGCGCCTTCGGCTCGGCAGAGGCGAGGGACCTGTTTGCCGCCACCTCGAGGCGACCCGTGGTGCGGCTCCTTACCGGGTCGACTCCTGCGCGCCGGCGGGAGGAGATCCTCACGGCGACCGCGGACGGCGGCGTGGATCTGCTCATCGGCACCCACGCGCTCATACAGGACGCCGTGAAATTCGCTCGCCTTGGGGTCGCCGTGGTGGACGAACAGCACCGCTTCGGAGTGCACCAGCGCAAGAAGCTCAGGGCAAAGGGAGGAGGAGGGAACGAGGGAGGAGGAGGGAACGAGGGAGAGCCGGACATCCTGGTGATGACCGCCACCCCTATACCCCGCACGCTCGCGGTCACCATCTACGGCGACCTCGACGTTTCGATCCTCGACGAGCTGCCCCGCGGCCGAAAGCCGATTCGCACCACCATCGCGGCGGGTGATGGGGGCCGCCGGCACGCCTACGGCTCCATCCGGTCCGAGGTGACGGCAGGGAGGCAGGCGTTCGTGGTCTATGCCCTCCGTGACGAATCCGCCAAGACCGAGCTGAGGAGCGCCAAGGCCGAGGCGAAGCGGCTGGCAGCGGAGGTATTCCCCGACCTCCATGTGGGTCTGGTCCACGGCGACATGGCGAGCGCCGACAAGGAGGCGGCGATGGCCGCCTTCAGGGACGGCGCGACCCAGGTGCTCGTTGCCACCACCGTCATCGAGGTTGGCGTTGACGTCCCGAACGCAAGCATCATGCTGATCGAGGACGCCGAACGCTTCGGGCTGGCGCAGCTCCATCAGCTCAGGGGCCGCATAGGGCGAGGGCGCCACGCATCCCACTGCATCCTTGCCTCGAACCTCCCGTTCGAACGGGCTGAATCGGATCCTTCGGTCGCCATTGCCCTCGACCGCCTGAAGGCGGTTGCAGGCACCACCGATGGTTTCAAGCTTGCGCTCGAGGATCTCCGCCACCGGGGGGAGGGCGAGCTCTTCGGTGCACGGCAGTCGGGGGTGCCCCAGCTCAAGCTGGCGCGGGTACTCGAGCACCAGGACGTAGTGGTCATGGCTCGCCGCCTCGCCGTCTCGCTGCTGGACGATGATCCGGAGGTGACGCACTTTGCCAACATCAACCTCGGCCGGGAGATGCGCTCCCGCTGGGGCGCCAAGGAGCTCGACGTGGTGCAATCCGGGTGAGCCCGGCGAGCGCGGTTTGGCGACCCCTCAATCGTCTAGTTAACTTGTCCCTATGAGAGTTACCGCAGGAGAGGCAAAGGGCAGGCGGCTGAAGACAGTCGGGATGGGAACCCGTCCGATGACCGACCGCATGAAAGAAGCCCTGTTTTCGTCTCTTGGCGACGTCACCGGCACGACCGTCCTCGACCTCTACGCGGGGTCCGGGGCGCTTGGCCTCGAGGCGCTTTCCCGGGGCGCTGAGTCCGCCACCTTCGTCGAGAGCGCGCGCGACGCGATCCTCAAACTCGAAGACAACGTGGCGGTCACGGGATTCGGCGACCGCGCCACGGTCCTGTGGGCCGACGTCGAGTCGACGCTGGCGCAGGGCGCCACCGACAGGCTGGACCTCATCTTCGTCGATCCGCCGTACTCGATGTCGAAAACGGGCGTCCAGGAGGACCTCGAGGAGCTCGTCACCGGCGGCTTTCTGGCCGACGACGGTCGGATCGTGGTGCACCGGCCCGCCCGCGAATCCGGCCTCAAGCCACTCGGACTGGAGATCGTATGGGAGCGGGCCATAGGACAGTCCCAGCTGATCGTCTACAGCCACGAAGCAAATGAGGCTTGATGCCGGTCGCCATGTGCCCCGGCTCTTTCGATCCGCCCACCAGGGGTCATGTCGATGTGGTCGAACGGGCCTCCCGTTACTTCGAGGGGGTCGTCGTTGCGGTCATCGCCAACCCCTCCAAGGCGCCGCTCTTCAGCGCGCAGGAGAGAGAGAGCCTCCTCGCAGACGCTCTCGCCCACGTGGACAACGTCGAGATCGTGTCGTTCGATGGGCTCCTTGTCGACTTCGCCCGCTCCAAGGGCATTACCTTGGTGGTTAAGGGGCTTCGTGCGGTGTCGGACTTCGAGTACGAGCTGCAGATGGCGCAGATGAACTCGACCCTGGCGCCGGGGCTCGACACGATGTTCATGACTGCGAAGCCGTCGTGGGCTTTTTTATCCTCTAGCCTCGTAAAGGAAGTGGCCCGATATGGGGGCTCGGTCGAGGGCCTCGTGCCCCCGAGGGTGGCGACGGCACTTAGCGAACGCTATGGCCGGGAAAGGTGACGGAGATGGATCTCATCGAAGGGGTTGACGAGCTGCAACTGGTGATCGAAGAGGCAAAGGCGGTGCCATTGTCAAACAACGCCGTGGTCAACCGGGAGGAGGTGCTCGAGCTGCTGGCCCAGCTCAAGCAACAGATCCCCGACGAGGTACGTCAGGCTCGCTGGATGACCCGGGACCGGGACGATCTGCTGGCTCGGGCCTACAAAGAGGCCGAGCGGATAATCGCCGAAGCGCGCGCTCAGCGGGACCGCCTGTTGTCCCAGACCCAGATAATGCAGGACGCCGGGCGGGAGTCCGAGCGCATCACCCAGGCGGCGCGAGATCACGCCGCGCAGCTCTCGACCGACGCCGACGAGTACATCGACGGACGCCTCAACGCGTTTGAGCTGTGGCTCAACAAGACAGTTGCCGCTGTCGAACGGGGCCGGGCTCAGCTCGAGGCCGAGAAGAGGTCCGCCGGCCCCGGAGAAGTGGTCCTGGACGAACGGCCCGCGGTGGCCCCCTTCGATGCAGCCCAGCTGGGCGGAAGCTCCGTCTGAGGGGCCGGCCGGCAGAGGGGGCGGTTCAGCCAGGATCCGGCGAGCGGCTGGTATCGTTGGACCGGTCGAGAGAGGTGGGGTTTCCGGTCCCGCCGAGGCCCGAACCAAGCCAGAAGGATCGAAGGTTGCGCGCGTGCAAGACGTGAAGATTTCAGTGGCCCAGATACTCGGCCGGCCTGGCGCCGGCCGGGAGATCCACCTGTCCCGGTCCTTGGAAGGGGTCGAAACGGTGCTCGCGGCGGTGGCCGAAACGCCTCTCGACGCCCGTCTCCGAGCCGACTCTGTGGTCGAAGGCATCCTCGTCAGCGGGTCTGTTGGTGCCGGAACGCGGCTGCAATGCGCCAGGTGCCTCCGGCCCTTCTCCTCGGAAGTGAGCCTCGAAGTCTGTGAGCTGTTTGTGGAGGGGCCCGGGGGGCCGGGCGAAGAGGACGCCTATGCGGTCGACGACGAGGCCATCGATCTGGAGCCCATGTTGCGAGACGCGCTGACGCTGGCGTTGCCACTGCGGCCGCTGTGCAGTGCCGACTGCGCGGGGTTGTGCGGCAGCTGCGGCCGGGACCTCAACGAGGGGCCCTGTGGATGCTCCCACGAGGAGCCCGATCCCCGTTGGGCCGGCCTGAGCGCCCTGCGCGACAAACTTAGCGACCAGGCAAACTAGCAACCCAGGAGGAGCAAGGTGGCCGTACCCAAACGACGAAAGACCCGTTCCAAGATGCGGATGAGGAGAGCGCACTGGCGCGTGTCACCGCCTACCTATTCTTCCTGCCCGCAGTGCCGCGAACCCAAGCTGCCCCATCGCGTGTGCCCGAACTGTGGCCATTACGCAGGCCGACAGGCCGTCGAGACTGAATAGGGAATCGAGCCTCGAGGATCTCGGGATTCCGCCCGGTGGCGGCCCGCTCTACGAGCTTGCCCTGACGCACCGTTCCCACGCCTTCGAACAACCCCTCGGCGCACCTGGCCCGGCGACCCACAACGAGCGGCTCGAGTTCCTCGGCGACGCGATCGTGGGGGCGGTGGTCACAACGCTGCTATATCAGGACTACCCGGAACTGCCCGAGGGCGAGATGGCCCGTCTGCGCTCAGCGGTTGTCAACACCCATGCCCTGGCCGAGCTGGCGCGCGACCTCGGGATCGGCGCTCAGATCCGCTTGGGACGGGGCGAAGAATCGAGCGGAGGGCGAGCCAAGCCCTCCCTTCTCGCCAACACCTTCGAAGCACTCGTCGGAGCCCTCTATCTCGATCGGGGGATCGAGCACGTGACCTCCGTTCTGAGGCCGCTGTTCGCGGCGAAGCTGTCTGGCCTTGTCGCGGAGGGTGAGCGCTACGATGCCAAGAACGCCCTGCAGGAGGTGGCGGTGCGCGACCTCGCGTCGCTGCCAACCTACACGGTGAGCGCCTCTGGGCCCGACCACGACAAGCGCTTCGCAGCGGAGGTCGTGCTCGGCGAAGTCACGCTGGGGACCGGTCACGGCCGCAGCAAGAAAGAGGCCGAGCAGAACGCGGCGCGGACGGCGCTCAAGCGGCTTGCGGCAGACGACGATCCCAACCCGGAGCCAACCCCCGGCACCGTCCACGGAAGAGGCGGGGGGCGGGACGCCTTTGCTTCCTGAAGTCGAGGTGTTGAGGCGCGACCTCGAACGCGAGGTTGTCGGCCGCCGCGTCAAGGAGGCCGAGGTGCGCCCCAGCAGCAACGCAATGAAGATCATCCGGCACCACGGGCGCCGTAAGGATTTCCAGGACCTGCTGACGGGCGCGAGGATCGACCGGGCAGGGCGCATCGGCACCCATCTCGTCCTCGAGCTCGACAACGGACACGCCCTGGTGATCCATCCCGGGCCGGCGGGGCAATTGCTCAAGACGAGCGCCTCCGACGGACTCGGCCCCCATACCCACGTCGTGATCGGTTTCACCATCGGCGGACAGCTGCGCTACATCGATCCCGAGAAGTCGGGCGAGATCTACGTCCTCCCAGTCGACGAGCTGAAGACCGTGGGCAGCAACGGGGCCATAGACCCATTCGAGAGCCCGCTCACGTGGCAGCGATTCTCTCTGCTCCTGAGCCAGAGGGAACAACCGCTGAAGGATCTGCTCATGGACGAGTCGTTCATCTGTGGCTTGGGGGACATCTACTCGGACGAGATCCTGTGGGCGGCGGGCCTGCGCCACGGCCACCTCTCCAACAAGCTGTCGTCCCAGGACGTCAGGCGGCTCTACCGGGGCCTCAGTGAAACTCTCCAGGACGCGCTGAAGGCGCGGGGGACGAGCTCGGCCGGAGGTGGGAGCTGGGTCGACCTCCAGGGGGTGCCGGGCACCTACCAACTGGAGCTGAAAGTCTACGAACGGGACGGCGAGCCCTGCCGGCGTTGCCGGCATGGCGTCGTAAGGGAGAAAATAGACGGGGGCCACGCATACTTTTGTCCACAGTGCCAGACGTGACCCGTCCGGGCTTTGTCATCGGGAGGAGCGAGATTGGAAGATAGGACCCGCGTCCATGTGTTCGTCTCCGGCACGGTCCAGGGCGTGGGATTTCGCCAGGCGGTGCTGGACAAGGCGAACGAGCTCGATGTCGCCGGATGGGTCAAGAACCTGCCGGACGGCCGCATCGAGGCCGTGTTGGAGGGCCCGCGCGACGACGTATACCGGGTCGTGGGCCTATGCCGAGCCGGTCCCCAGGGCGCCCAGGTATCGGGCGTTCAGGTCGATCGGGAGCCTCCGAAGAACGAGAAGTCCTTCAGACTGAAGTAGATCCGGAGCCCCCCCGCCCCTCGCTGCTAGCGTGAATGCATGTATGTGAGGTCTTTGCGGGTCGCGGGCTTCAAGTCCTTCGGCGACCCGGTCACCTTCGAATGGAAGCCGGGGGTCAATGCGATCATCGGCCCCAACGGCTCGGGCAAGTCCAATATCGCCGACGCGATGGCCTGGGTCTTGGGGTCGCAGGCGCCTTCGAGCCTGCGGTCGGCATCGATGGAAGACGTCATCTTCGCCGGATCGCAGCGCCGGGAGCGCCTCGGCGTTGCGGAGGTCGAGCTCACCCTCGAGGGCTCGTTCGAGGACATGCCCCTCGACCTCGCCGAGGTCACCATCAGCCGCTCGACCGACCGCGGAGGCATCTCCCAGTACAAGATCAACGGGGTCGCCTGCAGGCTGCTCGACGTGGCCGAGCTGTTGTCGGACACGGGGATCGGCCGCAACCTCCATACCGTTGTGGGCCAGGGCCAGCTCGATGTCGTCCTCCAGGCGCGTCCGGAGGACCGGCGCACCCTGATCGAAGAGGCGGCCCAGATCGGCAAATTCCGGCGCCGGAAAGACCGCTCGGTCCGAAAGATCGAGCGGGTAGATGACAATCTCACGCGCCTGGGCGACGTCATGTCCGAGCTGAAGAGGGCGATCCGCCCGCTCAAGCGCCAGGCGCTGGCCGCGGCGCAGCACTCCGAGCTCATGGCGGAGCACGGAGCGCTCCGCCAACGGCTTAGCGCCGCGGAGCTCGCCGGGCTCGCCTCCGCCGAAGCCCGCTGGGACCCTGCGGGTGAAGAGCGGCGCGCCGGTCTGCTCCGTGAGGAGCTCGAGCACGTTCGTGCGGGGTTGGGTCGAGCCGCAGGCGAGCGAGTCGAGCTCGACCGGCAGGCGCAGAGCCAGCTGGCGCTTGCAACCCGGATCGTGCGCGGCGCGGACCGCCTGGCCGGCACCGCTCGGCTGGCTCACGAACGGGTCCAGCGCATCGCTGCGCAGCTCGAGGCGGCCACCGAGGAGCGTTATCAGGAACGCATCCGGCTTCTGGAGGGGGAACGGGCGCGCTGGGACGAGGCCGCCGCCGAGGAACGGGGTGCCGCGGCAGAGGCTCAACGTGCGGCCGCCGCACGGGAGGAGCGCACAACCATCGCCCTGAGCGCGTCCGAGCGAGCCGAGGCGGTGCTTGCCGAAGCCCGCTCGGAGGAAACCTCCGCCGCCCAGGAGCTCGTCCGAGCCGAAGGCGCGGAAGCGGCGGGGCGGACGAGCCTCGGCGCCCTTGAGGCCCGGGCGAACGCGGCCCTCGAGCGCTGCGAGGTGGCGGAGGGAGCCCTCGAGCTAGCTGCCGGGGCCGTGGTGCGGGCCGAGGCCGAGGTCGCCGCTCTGGGGAACGATCTGTCGTCGGGGGTCGCCGCAGCGGCCGAGGCCGAAGCCCGTCACGAGGAGGAACGCGAACGCGCCGAGAGTCTGAGGGGCCGGCTCGGCGTAAGCCAGGTCGAACGGGCCGCCGCGGGGGCGCGCCTGGCAACCCTCGACGAGGTGGCCGGACTGTTTCACGATCGGGACGACGTTCTGGCCCGCCTCGAGCCCTTGAGGGCCGATGCCGGGGAGGCCGTACGTCTCGCATCCGCAAGCGAGGTCGACGCGACCGCGATAGTCGCCGAGGTCGAAGCCGCCATCGAGGATCGCTGGGTCGAGGTCGCCAGGTGCGACGGAGTCCTGCGGCATCTCAAGACACTCATGGCGGGCGCGACCGAACGGCTGGAACGCGCCCGCCGGGACGCAGCCATGCGCGAGACGGAGCTCGCCGCGCTCAACGAAGAGCTCGCCCGCACCCGGACCGCCCTGGCGGCGACGGAGCGCGCCGCCACCGAGGATCGCGCCGCGCTTCCGGCGCGCAGGGCCGTGC
>JALZIC010000020.1 GCA_030860455.1 Actinomycetota bacterium | reverse complement strand
TTCCGGTGGCAATGGCGGAGGGGAAACACCTGGATCCATTCCGAACCCAGAAGTTAAGCCCTCCAGCGCCGATGGTACTTCCCTGGAGACGGGGCGGGAGAGTAGGTCGCCGCCGGGATTCTTGTTGGACGAAGAGAGGCTGCCTTCGGGCGGCCTCTTTGCGCGTGACAGGTAGGGTCGCTTCATGCCGAATCAGCCATCAAGACGAAGCTCCCCCCCTGCGAAGGGTGGACGGCGCGCCGGCCCTCCGCCCCGGCGCTCCAAGGCGCCACCCACACGCGCCCGAAAACACGACCCGGCGCATCTTTCGGACGAGATCGTCAGGGAGCTTCAGGCGACCGCTCGCCCGGGCAAAGGCGAGATCCTCGTCCAGGTTTTCTCGGAGGCCGTCGGCGCATTCATGGCCGGTGACCTCGACGAAGCCATCCGTCTGGGCGAACAGGCAAAGCACATTGCGTTGCGATCGACGACCGTTCGCGAGTTCCTCGGCCTTGCCCATTACCACGCCGAAAGGTGGAAACAGGCGGCAACCGAGCTGTCCACCTTTCGGCGCATCTCGGGGGCGACCGATCAGAACCCCGTGCTGGCCGACTGCTACCGGGCCATGGACAAGCCACAGCGTGCCCTGGAGCTGTGCGATGAGGTCATCTCCGGCGACAGCGAGCCGAGCGTCTTCTATGAGGCCGCGATCGTGGGCGCCGGAGCCCTGGCGGACATGGGCCGCATCGACGATGCCATCTCCCGACTCGAGCGCCTCGAGCTTCGCCCCGAGGCTGCAGAGGAACACCACTTGCGCGCCTGGTACGTGTTGGCCGACCTTTTGGCGCGCCGGGGACGTTACACGCAGGCGCGTGATTGGTTCGAGGCGGTTGCTGCGGTCGACCCTGAGCTCACCGACGCCCCGGAGCGTGCCGGCCGGCTGTGAATCCAGACAATAGGAAGGGTTTCGGATGGCCGATGTGATCGTCGGGATGACCATCTCGCTCGACGGATTCGTAGCCGATCGAAGCGGCAGGTCTGGTGGACGAGCTTCGTGTCGATGTCATGCCGGTGCTCCTCGGCGACGGCCTTCGTTTCTTCGGCAATGATGGGTCAGAGGGTCTACAGCTCGAGAAGATCGGCGTTCAGGACTGGGTCCAAGAACCAGCTTCCACTTACGCGTCAAGAGGTAGAAGGGGCCTCGGCCTTGTCGATCGCCCTCATGTAACCCGACACGTTCATGGAGTACGAAGTAGTCAGCTCGAGGCGGTCAATGGCGCTGGCTCCAAGAGAACCCTCGAGCGCCTCCTTCGACCTCTCCACCACAAAGCGCGTCACCGACTCGGCGTCGCTGCTCTGTTTACGGCCGGCGCGCACCCAGGCATCCCACTGCGTCAGGGATTCGACGGCCTCCGAACAGGCATCGGACGGTGTCGCTGGGATCGCGCCGCGGTCGGTTGGCCCGAAGTGTGTTAGCCACAATGATTCGGCGTTTAGATCGCGTATGCGATCTATCGAGCGGATGGCTTGTTCGAGATCGAACTCCGGCGGAGGCGTGGCGGGCCGGTTGACGCCGACGTCGGGGAGCCGGACGCCGAGTGCGTCTCCCGCGAAGAGGGCACCCGTCGAGTCATCCAGCAGGGCGTGATGATGGCGGGCGTGTCCGGGTGTTTCGACGGCCCGCAGCGTCCGGCCCCCAAGGTCGATCACATCGCCGTCGGACAGGACTTCGATGCGATCTCGGGGTACGGGGTCGACGCCGCCCCACAGTTTCTCCATGGCGTCGCCGTAGATGCGGCGGGCACTCGCCCACAGCTTCGAGGGATCGGCCAGATGGGGTGCGCCGAGCTCATGGACGGCAACTCTCACCTCGGGCCAGCGCTGTGCGAGGGCCCCTGCGGCTCCGGCGTGGTCGAGGTGGATGTGGGTGACGACGATCCAGTCGATGCTCTCGACGCCGGCCGCCTCCAAACCGGAGAGTACGTTGGCAAGTGTGGATTTGGGCCCGGTCTCGACCAACGCCGTTCGTTCACCCCGGACGATGAACGCGCCGGTGATGCCCCTGCCGCCGTGCATCCCGGTGTCGATAATGTGTATGTCCCTCGCACCTCCCGACTGGGGCACCATGGTCGAATGATAGCGGAGCGGGATAAACGGACTGCGGTTGTCCTAATCAATCCCAACGCGCGCCGGTTGTCCGCATCTCTGTCGACCAACGTGTTGAGTGCGCTAAAGGCTAGATACACTCTCGATGTCTATTCCACCACCGGCCGGAATGCGGCGATAGGGCTGGCGTCCCAGGCGGCAGGGGCGGGGGTGGAGCTTGTCATCGCCTGGGGTGGCGACGGGCACGTCAACGAAGTAGCAAACGGCCTTGCCGGTACTCCGTCGTGCCTCGGGATTATCGCCGGAGGCACCATGGACGTCTTTGCTCGCACGCTGGGAGTGCCGCGCGATCCCTTCGACGCGGTTGCCCATCTAACCGACGAACGCAGGACAGAACGAATGGTGACGCTTGGGCGAATGGATGATAGGTACTTCACGTTCAGCGCTGGGTGTGGCTTCGATGCCGAGGCCGCGGAACGCGTCGAGAGCCGGATCACAACCAAGCACCGCTTCGGGGAACCCTACTTCTATTGGAGCGCGTGGCGCCTGCTCGCAAGCACCTATCGGCACCGCAACCCGTCCATGGAGCTCAAGGGAGAGTGGGGTGCCGTTGGAGTGGCGATGGTCATCGCGTCGAACAGCGGCCCCTACGCCTATTTCCTGGGGCGGCCGGTGCAGTTGACGCCGGCCCCGGTGCTGAAAGGAGGGGTCGACGTGTTTGCACTACGGAGGATGCGGCTCGAGGCGCTCCCTGCCTACGCGTGGAAGTCCGTGATTTCGGGCAGTCTATCGGATCATGCCGACGCCTTCTACAGCACCGATCAGGAGGCCTTCGAGGTTAACGCGCGGGAGCCGTTCAGCCGCCATGTCGACGGTGAGCCGCTTGGGACCGCTTCTCACGTCCGTTTCTCGGTTGCAAGAGACGTTCTGAAGGTAAGAGTTTGACCTTATGAGCGTGCTCCTCGTCTGTCCCTCCAAACAGATCGGAACGGCCGTCATTGGCTTGTTGACGATGCAGAGCGACACGGTCCGGGTAATCGAGCCAGACGCTGCATTGGCGGCGCTCTGGAAAGAGCTCGGTGCGTACGTCGCCCGGGGGCCTGCAACGGATGCAGATCTCATCGAGCGTGCTGCACAGGACGTGCGGACCGTTGTGTTGTTCGAAGAGGCACAGCCCTCCATCGAAGCCGTGCTCGAAGGCGCGGAGCTGGCCGGCGTCGAGCGTCTGGTCGTATGCGCCCGTGGGCCGTCCGAGAACCTTCTCAGACTGGTGAGGGCCTCCCGCATGGATTATGTCGTGCTGGCGACCGGGACGGGACTACTCGGCCGTGCGCGCCGGCTGCGCAGCACTGCCGAGGCGATCGATGCGGCCGATGATCTCGGGGGCCACCCGAGGCTCGAGCTCGATCTGGACGACCCCGCGAGTCGCCGCTCGCTCGGCCTCCAGTCCGGGGCTCCGGCTCGCCGGGGCGTCTAACCGAGCGAGCGGAACACCAGCCCGGTCGGCACCTTGGGCCAGAAATAGGTCGCCTTCTGGGGCATCCGTTCGCCGGCCAGCGCGGTCGCCGCAACCTGCGCTGCCTCAACGGGCTCGAGAAGAACCCCCGCATTCCATCTGCCCGCGCGCACGGCCTCGATCAATTCGGCCGGATGTCTCAAGAAGCGCAGATCCTGGATGCCTTCCGGGAAGACCCCCGGAAGAATGTCGCCGTGCAGCACGTCGATGTCGAGGACGGCCTCGCCGCGTGTGCCGGGGACCTCGACCAGGAGGTTGTCCCCGGGAAGCACGAAGACAAAGGAGTGGCCGGCGCGCGAAGCCTGCAGTGCGGCCGGTACCTCGGCGTCGTTCAGAGGGGTCGCACCCCAGGAAGAGGTGAGCCGTCGCTTCAACTCGAGGTCGCTCACCGGTGTGGAGATTGCGCGGTGATACGGGAGCACGAGGACGTCCTCGCCGTCGACGTCGACACAGAGGCTCATGATGGCGTCGTGTCCGCCCGAGGCTCGGCCTTGCTCGGCATGGTAGGCAAGTGCGGTCTCGTAACGGTGGTGTCCGTCCGCCACGATCAAGGGCCCCTGCGAGATCGCCGCACTCAGCATCTCGATCTCCGCGGGAGCATCGATGACCCATAATCGTTGCCGCGTGCCTTCGTCGTCGACGAAGTTGGCGGTGGCTGGACGATTCTCGAGGGTATCGAAGTAGGGGGCCAGGCCGCCTGCTCCGTGGTAGATCGCATAGATGGGCGAGATGTTCACCGGGCAGGCTCGCAAGAGATCGAGCCGGTCGGCAACCGGTCCGGGCATTGTCCGTTCGTGGGGAAGGACCCCCGAGCCGCGTCCCCAAGCCTCCAGGTCAAGGGCTCCAAGGACACCCGCCACCCGCCGGCGCTCACCCCCCGGGCCCTTGAAATCCTGGCGGTAGACGTACAGGCAGGCGCTCTCGTCGGCCCGCAGGACGCCTGCCTCCATCCACTCCCGGAAGGTAGCGGCCCCCCGGGCGTAGCCCTCCGAGCCGTCGGGCGACTCCGGCGGAAGTTCCAGGTGAACGGCGTTGTTGACATGGCGCCGTCCAAGGAGCTCCTGGGTGTCGGACGAGATGATGTCGTAAGGGGGGCAGACGAGGTCGGCCAGCTCGACGCCGGAGCTGTAGCGGATCCCGTGAAAAGGTCTCAGGGTGGGCATAGATTTGGCGCATGATACGTGCGCCTGTGCGTTTCCGGCACGAGGATGCAGAGGATGGCAAGCCGATGGGAAAGACCGAGCGGTCGGCGGAGGGAACTGACACAGCGTGAGGGAGCCGACCGCGTGACCACGCCTCTGGATCCAGAGGCGATCTCCGACAGATTCGATGCTCTAATGTGCGACCTGGACGGCGTGATCTACCGGGGCGATCGCTTGATAGAAGGTGCGCCCGAAGCGATCGGACGTCTGCGCGAACGCGGTGTGAACGTGATTTTCTGCACGAACAATTCGCGATCGACGGTTGATGAGTACGTCGCCAAGCTTGCCGGCTTCGGGATCGACGCTGCCGACGAGGACGTGTTGACGTCGGGGG
>JALZIC010000128.1 GCA_030860455.1 Actinomycetota bacterium | reverse complement strand
CGTTGTGACCGGTTGCGTCCGTGAAACAGGGGAAAAAGCGAGACTTGGAACGAATCTCGATAGAGTTGCGGGTTCGGACAAGCACCCTAAGCCGAAGCAGATGGGCGCGACTTTGGGCAATCACATTGTCCTCGATCAGAGAGCGGACTTGCCTAGTTACACGGGAGAAGTGGGGACCGTTAGCCGTGTAAATGCGATGAAGGGTGTTGAGATCTTGAGTTTCGATTGCTTTGTAGGCGCGCGACCTCAGCTCCCTGAAAATCTTCCTGGCTTCGGCTTTGGTTGGCCGCTCGTTGGGTCGGCTCTCGGCTTGGGTTTGCGTGCTTCGGGTCTCTCCGGTGGCTTCGGGGCGCTCCATCCGGATCGGCTCTGCACGGTCCGGACGCGTGGTCACCCATAACACCACCCCTGCGAGCACGAGCAGCGCCAGAAGCAGCAGGAACGCCCTCACGGGGGACACCGGCGCGGCCCCATTTGGTCCCTTGGTCGGCCCGTCCGTGCCCGAGAGTGCTGAGTTGTCGGAATGCCCCATGTATTCGCCCGCCTGGTTCGCCTAGCCCCACGCACTTCTACCCCATGAAGCCGGACGAGGGCAAGAGGCGCAGGTCACTGTGACTCGATGGCTCCGGGTGTAACCCTCATCTGTGGGACGGGATGGTCGCCCCACAACCGTTTCGTCCCAGAGAATGCCCCCGGCCGGCGGGAGGGCTCCTCTTTCACCAGCGGAGATGAGGAATTGGGCGCTAGGCGATTGGTGCACCGGGCTCTACGTCGGGCTCCACCTGAAGCAGCCTCACAGTTCCGTCAGGGTCCATGGCCCCCAGGACGAGGAATTCGCTCCTGAACCCGGCGATTCGCCTCGCCCCGAGATTGATCGCCCCGACGACCAGACGCCCCCTGAGCTCGTCGTGGGTGTAGTTGGTGACCTGTGCACTCGTCTTCAGCACTCCAACCACCGGCCCGAAATCGACCGTGAGCTTCAGGGACGGCTTGCGGGCCTGTGGGAAGCCTTCGACCTCCACGATACGACCCACCCGCATGTCCACGGCAAAGAATCCATCTCCGCCGATGTCCTCTTTGAGAGGCAAGCCATCTGGCGCGTAAGGGCGATCGGCTGTTCCCATGGCTCGTAACCTATCGAATATGCCGGAGCTTCCAGAAGTCGAGTCGGTGCGCCGCCAGCTCGATCCGGAGTTGAGTGGACGCCGGGTCCTCGACGTGTGGGTGGACCCCCACCCGATGGTCCCCCGCCAATTCCAGCGGGTCGGGGAGTTGAGGGGACGGAAGATCTCCTGTGTCGGCAGGCGCGGCAAGTTTCTGATATCGCCGTTGGATCGTGGCCTCGAGCTGGTGATGCACCTGGGAATGACGGGGGTATTCCGCCTTGATGTTATCGATCCGTATACGCGTGCAAGCCTCACGCTCGACAACGGGCGCAGGTTGGTCTTCAAGGATGTACGTCGCTTCGGCCGGATAGCAGTGGTGGACACTGGTCGCTACGAGTCGATTCCGACTTTGGCCCACCTCGGGCCCGAACCACTTTCTGAAGCGTTCGACCCCGGGCGTTTCAGCTTCGAGCTGACCCGCACCAAAGCTCCGGTCAAGCCGTTCCTGCTCAGTCAAAGGCCGGTTGCCGGTGTGGGCAACATCTACGCGGACGAAGCGCTTTGGGTGGCTCGCATCCATCCTGCCTCCCGGCGGGTGGGACCCAAAAGGGCACGCGTCCTCCATGCGGCGATCAGAAAAGTTCTGAGCGCCGCAATCGAACGCGAAGGCACGACGTTCAGTGATTATCGAATGGTCGATGGAGCCAGCGGGCGCAACGCAAGTTTCCTTTTCGCTTATGGTCGAGGGGGAGAACCATGCCCTCGTTGCAGCGGTCCACTCAGAAAGATGGTGCTGGGTGGACGTGGGACAACCTATTGTCCTCGCTGCCAGCATTCCTAGAGAGAAAGCAGTTCATGCAAGGATCGATTCTCGGACATCCGGTTAGGCGAGTTGAGGACCCGCGCTTCATGACCGGTGCCGCCGAGTTCACAGAGGACGTATTTGTCGAGGGCGCGCTACATGCTGTTTTCGTCCGCTCCTTCATGGCCCATGCCAACATCGGGGGTATCGACCTCGAAGCGGTTGTGGGTATGCCTGGTGTTGTTGACGTCTTTAGAGCCGATGACCTCGGCCTTGCACCTGAGAACTCGGATGAAGTTCCAGACGCCTTCGCCCGTCCCATGCTGGCAACGGACAGAGTGAGATTCGTTGGCGAGCCCATTGCCGTGGTGGTCGCCGAGACCCTGGCCGAGGCAATGGACGCCGCCGCGCTGGTGATGGTCGACTATGAGCCTCGCCCGGTGATCGTCGACCCAGAGGCAGCCGTCGAGGAAGGTGCACCCCTGTTGTTTCCGGCGCACGGGAGCAACGTCGCGGTAGAGCGAAACTTCACCTCGAGGCCGCCCCAGGAAAAGGAGCCCGACGTCGTGGTGACGGGGCGCTTCTCGAACCAACGCATTGCTCCCGTCCCTATGGAGACCAACGGCGCCCTCGCCATTCCGGACTCGAGTACGGGTGGACTGAAGATGTGGATACCGTGCCAGGCCCCGCATTGGATGTCGAGGGAGATCTCCAAGGCTTTGAATCTCGAAGAGGAGCAGGTCCATGTCGTGGCGCCGGCGGTGGGTGGCGGGTTTGGCGCCAAGATCGCTACCTATCCTGAGCAGATCGTTGTTGCTGCTCTGGCTCATCGTCTGCGACGGCCGGTGCGATACGTCGAGGCACGCAGCGAGAGCATGGTCGCGATGACTCAAGGGCGCGCGCAGGTACAGCATGTCCGGCTCGGGGCAACTAAGGAAGGGATAGTCACAGATCTCGAAGTTCGCAACATCGCCGACCAGGGCGCCTATCCAGGTGAAGGGTCATCGCTCTCTTCGCTGACCAGGCAGATGGCGTCGGGCGTCTATCGGATCCCCCACATCCGCTACCAGACCCTTTGTGTGGCCACGAATACCACCCCTATCTTTGCGTATCGTGGCGCCGGCCGGCCTGAGGCGGCAGCATTGATCGAGCGAGCGATGGACATGCTTGCCCATGCGCTCGTCATGGATCCGGTCGACCTCCGGCGAAAGAACTTCATCCCCAAGGAGGCGTTCCCTTACAAGACCGCCTCACGAGCACGTTACGACAGTGGCGACTACGAAGCCTCACTGGACAAGGCCCTGGAGATAGCGGGCTACGAGAAGCTGCGCAAACAGCAGCAGGAGCGGCGCGCCGACGATGACGTCAAACAACTCGGCATCGGCCTCAGTTGTTATGTCGAGCTCACCGGATTCGGAGCGGACACGAGCACTGTGGAGGTGCACGAGGATGGCAGCGCAACCGCCACAACCGGAACAGCGCCCCAAGGACAGGGGCACGAGACGGCCTGGGCTCAGCTCGTGTCGGCAAAATTGAACATTCCGCACGAACGAATCAAGGTTGTGCATTCCGATACCCAGCTCACGGTAAAGGGTGACGGAACAATGGGCTCACGCTCACTGCAGATAGGAGGCAGCGCCATCTACGGCGCCAGCGAGGCCGTGTTTGAGAAAGCGAAGCTACTCGCCTCCCACCTGTTCGAAGTGGGCATCGAGGACATCGTGCAGGACGACGATGGGCGTTTCGGGATCGCCGGGGTGCCGGATTCACTCATCGGGTGGGGGGAGCTCGCCTCGGCTGCCAAGAGCTCAGCCCGACTGCCCGAGGGAATGGATCCGGGTCTGTCGGCCAAGCATAGATTCGGCTACGACGACGACACCATGAGCTACCCCTTCGGAGCACACGTCTCGGTGGTCGAGGTCGATACAGAAACGGGTCAAGCCGAACTGCTGCGGCACGTCGCCGTCGATGATTGTGGGCGCATCCTCAATCCGATGCTCGTCGAGGGACAGGTGCACGGAGGAGTCGCCCAAGGTATAGCGCAGGCGCTGTTCGAGGAGGTTGTCTACGACGAGGAGGGCAACCCGCTCACAGCAAACCTCGCTACCTACGACATCCCCACGGCAGCTGAGCTCATCAATTTCGAAACCGCCCACACCGAGACACCGTCTCCACTCAATCCGCTAGGCGCCAAGGGGATAGGCGAGTCGGGGACGATCGGCTCGACTCCGGCGGTCCAGAACGCGGTTATCGACGCAGTGAGCCACCTCGGCGTCCGTCATATCGATATGCCGCTCAAGCCAGAGCGCGTATGGAGGGCGATCCGAGAGGCTCGTCCCTAGCTATTCGGAGGTTACATAGGAAGCCGTGAGTCCTCCGTCGACGAGGAAAGTGGTCCCGGTCACGTAGGAAGAGTCGTCGCTCGCAAGGAACAAAGCTCCGGCGACTATCTCCTCCGGTCGGGCCATCCGGCCCATCGGTACGTGAACCAACCGCCTCTGGGCGGCGTTCTCGTCGTTCTCGAACAGGCGCAACAGAAGGGGAGTCTCGACCGGGCCCGGACAGAGAGCATTTACGCGCACCCTTACCTTCGCAAACTCCACCGCTAGCTCGCGGCTCATCGACAACACTGCGCCCTTGGACGCGGTATACGAGATCTGCGAGGTGGCCGCACCCACCAGAGCCACAAAGGAAGCGACATTAATCACAGAGCCGCCGCCGCGCTCGAGAAGGTGGGGGATTCCGAACTTGCAACACAGATACACACCTTTGGTGTTGACATCCTGAACCCGTTGCCAGGCATCCGCATCGGTCTCGAGGATCGACGAATCGTCCTCGGGCATAATGCCGGCGTTGTTGTAGAGGATGTCTATTCCTCCATAGCGTTCGGCCGTCTCGGTATACATGGCCTGTACGCTCGCCGTATCGGTAACGTCGCCCTTGAAAAAGAAGGCCGCTCCGGCCTCGGCATTCGCCTTGGCGGCGCTCTCCTTGCCTGCTTCCTCGTTCATGTCGGCGACGCAGATCTTTGCCCCCTCGCGTGAGAACCGCAGGGCCGCCTCGCGCCCCATCCCACCGCCGGCGCCGGTGATAACGCAGACCTTGCCATCGAGTCGCCCCATCATTCCTCCGTCGACATGTAGACGTTCTTGATTTCACTGTAGCCATCGAGCGCATGCATCCCAAGTTCCCGGCCAAATCCGGACTGCTTGAATCCCCCGAACGGCGTGGCAACTCTGACCGAGGTATTCGAGTTGATCGAAATAACCCCGGAGTTGATGCGCCTGGTCACCCGCAGCGCTTTGGCGCCATCCTTGCTCCATACCGATCCTGAGAGACCGTAAGGAGTGTCATTCGCGAGCTCGACAGCTTCGGCTTCGTCACGAAATGGGATGACGGCGACAACCGGCCCGAAGACTTCTTCGCGTGCAACTCGGTCGTCGTTGGACACGGGGGCCAGGATGGTCGGGGGAAACCAGTATCCACGCCCCGGCGGCGTCTCACCCTGCCATGCCGCCCGGCCGTCAACATAGGAGGCGACGGCTTCTCGTTGCTGTGCCGAAACCAGGGGGCCCATTTCGGTGCCCTCGCTCTCGGGATCACCGACCGTGATTGCCTTGGTAACCTCGATCAACCGGTCGACGAAGGAGTCGAACACGGACGCCTCGACCAGGATCCTGCTGCGCGCGCAACAGTCTTGCCCGGCGTTTCCGAATATGGCAATGGGGGCGGAGCTAGCCGCCCTCTCGAGATCTGCATCGGCGAAGATGACGTTCGCCGACTTGCCACCCAACTCGAGCGTCACCCGTTTGATAGTTTCGGCAGCGCCCTTCATGATGCCCCGCCCTACTTCGGTTGAGCCGGTGAACGCTATCTTTGCGACGTCGGGATGTTCCACCAGTGCCTTGCCGATCACGCTTCCGGACCCCACCACGACGTTGAGGACCCCCTCGGGGATCCCCGCCTCGAGAGCCAGGTCGGCGAGACGCATGGCCGTGAGCGGCGTGATTTCCGCCGGCTTGAGCACAACTGTGTTCCCACACGCAAGCGCCGGGCCCAGCTTCCAGCTTGCGATGTTCATGGGGAAGTTCCATGGTGTAATCAAACCGACCACCCCAAGCGGCTCCCGGAAAGTGAAATCTACCCCGCCATCTACCGGGATCGTCTCGCCGTGATGTTTGTCGATCGCGCCCGCATAGAACCAAAAGACATCCGCCACCATCGCTACCTCGGCTCGTGAGTCCGAGATTGGCTTGCCCACGTTGCGAGTCTCGAGGAGGGCAAGCTCTTCGGCTCTGTCTTCGATCAGGGCGGCAAGTCTTCGAATCATGCGCGCACGGTCCGGGATGGAGACATCCCTCCACTGAGGCCATGCCGTCTTAGCCGCCGCCACCGCGGCGTCCAACTCCTCGGGGCCTGCTAGATCGATCTCCTCGATCGTCTCTTCGGTTGCAGGATTGATGACGCTCTTCACTATGACTTTCTCCTTGATCGAAAAGCCGCCGCTTGCTGAACTAGGCATTCGAGCAATGCTCGGTTGGTGCTTTCCTCCGGATGCCACAGCACCCCGACGGCAAACTGCCGTCCGGTAGCCTCCAACCCCTCCACCGTGCCATCTTCGGCCCAGGCGGTCGGACGAAGACCCTCTCCTATCCGCCCAGGGGCCTGGTGATGATGAGATGGCACGTTCGCCTCGGCGCCGAGTGTGTCGCCCAGAAAGCTGCCCGGCTCCAGCCTCACGTCATGACAGTGAAATTCCCCCCGTTCGACCCTGTGGTTGTCTGTGCCCACTCGATGGGGGAGATGTTGGATCAGATCGCCTCCGCGCTCGACGTTCAGAAGCTGCATCCCCCTGCAGATACCAAAGAGGGGGAGGTGCGTCTGCCATGCAAGCTCCAGAAGTGCGAGCTCGGCGCGATCTCGTTCCTCTCGGACACCGGTTGTCTCGGACGCAGGCTCGGCCCCATAGGTGCCCGGATCGATATCGTTGCCTCCTATGACGACGAGGCCGTCGATAACGTCCATGGCCGCCGGAGCAGGCTCGCCCGTAGAAGGCAGGATCACAGGGTCGCCGCCCGCCCCTTCCACGGCGGCGACATAGGACGTTGGCACCAGCACAGCCTCTTTGTCCCACGGTCCCCAGCGGGCCTTCTGGACGTATGAGGTCAGGCCGATGAGAGGCCGGGCCCCCGCAGTCACAGCGCTCCGTGTATCCGGCGCATAAGCCCCATCTGACGACTGTAGCGGAGCGCAGGCGGCAGGGTCGGGTCGCCCTCGTGCGGACGCTCTCGTTGCCAACCGCTCCGTCACTTTGCAGGGAGACGCTCATCTTGTCTCGTCCCAGCCGCGGAGGCCATGCACGGCTCTCATATGGGGTCCTTCTGGTGCTCCCCGGGGCTGCCCTGGAGTCCAGCTCCTTGACCCTGCCACTGTCAAGCTTTACCTTGCATTCGGGACGGGGCCCGGCAGGGCCCCCGCAGGAAAGGGGGGAACGTTGGGCGACGAGGGTCAGCGGAGCGTTCGCAAGAAGAGCATCACCTATCGCGACGCCGAGAAAGACTATTTCGAGAATCGTCAGCTGAAGCGTGTCGCCAGTGTCCTGTCGCTGTGGGCTCTCGGAGTGGGCGCGGTCATCTCCGGAGACTTCTTCGGCTGGAACTTCGGCTTGGACGCGGGCGGCTTCGGGGGGCTGCTGATCGCCACCATTGTCATTACAATTATGTATGCGGGACTTTGCTACAGCATTGCCGAAATGTCTCCGGCCTTGCCCCATACGGGGGGAGCCTATTCGTTCGGTCGTTCGGTGATGGGGCCGTGGGGAGGATTCATCACCGGGCTGGGCGAGAACATGGAGTACATCCTCACGCCCGCAGTCATCGTCGTCGGAATCGGCGGGTATATGGATGCGATCGCTTCGGACCTAATCGGCTTGAGCCTTCCCCTTCCGCTGTGGTGGGCGCTCTTCTATGTGATTTTTGTTGGGCTCAACATCGCCGGAGCAGAGGCGAGCTTCAAGTTCACCGTCGCAATCACTTTTATTGCGCTCGGCATCCTCGTTGTGTTCTGGGTCGGTGCCATCCCTCACTTCGACCTCGACCTCGCTCTCAATATCGAACCCGACGCGGGTGGATCGAGGTGGTTGCCCCACGGGGTCGGCGGGATCTTCCCGGCTTTACCGTTCGCAATTTGGTTCTATCTCGCCATCGAGGAGCTTCCGTTGGCGGCCGAGGAATCCCACGATCCCAAGCGGGACATGCCCAAAGGCATCCTGCTCGGGCTACTCACGCTCACGATCGCGGCGTTTCTCACACTATTTCTGAACTCGGGGGTCGACGGCGGATCGGCAGAGGTCGGTACGTCGCTCGAGCCGCTGTTCCTTGGGTTCCAAGCGATTTTTGGTGGAGTGGGGGGCTCCCTCTTGGCCTTGATCGCAGTAGCGGGGTTGGTCGCAAGCTTCCACACGATTATCTACGCCTATGGGCGCAACATCTATTCGCTCTCGAGGGCCGGCTATTTCCCCCAATGGCTGTCGCCGACGCACAGCACCCGAAGGACGCCGCACGTCGCCCTTATCGTGGGAGCGGTCGTCGGATACATTGCGGCTTACATCATCTATCGTTTCGGTGGCTCGCAGGTTGGTGCGGCCCTCCTGTATATGGCGGTGTTCGGCGCCGTGATCTCGTACTTCATGCAAATGGTTTCGTTCGTGCTCATGCGTAAGAATCTTCCCAACATCGAGCGGCCTTACAAGAGCTTCATGGGTGTCCCGGGAGCAGTCGTTGCCGCCGCAATCGCGTTGATCTCGCTCATCTCGTTGTTTGGCAACGCGGACTACCGTCCGGGTGTCGTTGGAGCGCTTCTCTGGTTCGCCGCAGGCCTTATCTACTTCGCCGTATACGGGCGTCACCGCCTGATGCTCTCTCCGGAGGAGGAGTTCGCCGTTTCCAAAGGTGAGCGCGGGCATCCGGAGCTCGGTGACTTCGGCCGCCTGGAAGCGGAGGACCGGCGCGCCGAACCTGATACGACGCGTGGTTGAGGGGGTTGATCAGTGACCGGTAACGTCGATGTCCAGACACTCGAAGGGATGATCCACGCGGGCGAGATCGACACAGTGGTATGTGTTTTTCCCGATTTGCAGGGACGATTCATGGGCAAGCGGGTCACAGGCCATTACTTTCTGGATGACGTTCTGGGAGCCGAGGGCATGCACGCCTGCCTTTATCTCGTGACCGTTGACATGGAGATGGAGCCTCTTCCCGGCTACAAGTATGCCAATTGGGAGACCGGTTACGGCGACTTCAAGATGGCACCCGACCTGGCGACTCTCCGGATCATCCCCTGGCTGGACAAAACTGCGCTCGTGATCTGCGATGTCCTCTCGGAGGAGGGGGACGAGCCTGTCGAGGTCACCCCGCGCCAGATTCTCAAACGGCAGATCGAGCGGGCGGAGGCCAGAGGTTACCGTTTCATGGCGGCGTCAGAGCTCGAGTTCTATCTCTTCAAGGACTCGTTCGACGATCTTCGGGCGCGCGGCTATCAGGAGCCAAGCCCACATTCCCTGTACATCCAGGACTATCACATCCTTCAGACGACCAAGGATGAGTGGATCATCCGCCAGATAAGAAACGGCATGGACCAAGCCGGTGTGCCGGTCGAGTTCTCCAAAGGTGAGTTTGGCGCAGGACAGAATGAGATCAACTTCCGCTACGCCGATGTCCTCGAGGTTGCCGATCGCCACTCGATCTACAAGAACGGCGCCAAGGAAATCGCCGCTCTGAACGGCGTGTCCCTCACGTTCATGGCAAAGTACAAGATGGAGGAAGCAGGCTCCTCGTGCCATCTGCATTCGAGCCTATGGAATCAGGACGGGTCGGAATCCTTGATGTGGGATGACTCGGATCCCGACCACATGTCAGAGACCTTCCGCCACTATCTCGGTGGGTTGATGGCGACCACGAAAGAGATGGCCTGGATGTTCGCCCCTTCGGTCAACTCCTACAAGCGTTATCAGGCCGAATCGTGGGCGCCCACCGCCATCGCTCTCGGCAAAGACAATCGAACCTGCGGCTACCGCCTTGTGGGGGAGCATCAGTCGTTCCGCATCGAGTCGAGAATCCCCGGCGCTGATGCGAACCCGTACCTTGCATTTGCCGCCACACTGGCGGGCGGCCTCTACGGCCTCGAAAACAAGATCGAAGCCCCTGCCGTCTTCGAAGGCAACGCGTATGAGGCGACCGACATCGAGCGTGTGCCCACCTCTCTGCACGAAGCAATCGACGTCTTCGAGAGCAGCGAAGTGGCTCGGGAAGCCTTCGGCGATCTCGTTTTCGGACACCTCCTGAACACCGCCGTGCAGGAACAGAAGATATTCGACAACAACGTGGTTACAGATTGGGAGCTCATGCGCTATTTCGAGCGAATCTGAACCGGCACCGCCGTGAAGCCGATCCTGTGCATCCGTCATCAGAGTGATGCCCCTCTCGGCCTCGCCGCCGATGTCTTTACGTCCATAGGAGCGCCGTACCGGTACCTCGACGCTTGGAAGAGCGACGAGTGGCCCCGGGCCCAGGACGTCTCTGCGGTCGTGGTGCTCGGGGGCGGGATGAATGCACAGCAGTTCGACGCGCATCCCTGGCTGCGTGACGTTCACGGATTCGTCGAGGGAGTTCTCGAGCGCGGATTGCCCCTAATGGGGATATGTCTGGGCGCTCAGATTGTGGCCCGATCTCTGGGGGCGGAAGTCCGCTCGTCTCCGGTTCGCGAGATTGGCTTCCACCCGGTTGTAGCTACGGACGAGGGCCGGGCCGACCCAGTTCTTGGTTCATTCGCTTCGGGGGTCCGGGTTTTTCAGTGGCACGAGGATGCATTCGATTTGCCCGAGGGGGCTACCCTCTTGTACTCGAGCTTCGCCGTTCCCTATCAGGCTTTTCGTCACGGTGACAGGGTCTACGGCACCCAATTCCACTTCGAGGTGACCCCGGAGATCATCGCGCGTTGGTGTAACGACACCGACCGCGAGGAAATGGAGAAGTACTGGGGGGCGAACGCCGGTGACCTCCTCAGCGAGGCGAACCGCCACCTGCCCCGCCAGCAGGAGGCGGGGCGTCGCACGTTGGTCTCCTTCGTTGAGCTAGTGCGGTCGCTGAACCCGGGGGTTGCGGTCGAACAGTAGCGGGCACTTTTTCAATGCGGTCAGGCCGGGCCCGCATCTCACGGAGTCCCTCAGCGCCGCCAACTTCGCTCCGTCAACGACCTTTCTCCCATCCAACGGGTCCGTAAGAGCCACCTCGACCTCCTTGAGTAGCGCCATTTCCGGGCACGCGACGTCTTCCTTTCCCGGAACGTGTCCCTCGAACAACGTGATCATGATCACCCGGCGACCGGCCTGGACGTCGACGTGATCGAGCACGTTGCAGGGCTCCGCTCCGCCCCACCATCGCAGCCACAGGCTACGGCCGTCCTCGGCCAGCCTGACGATGTCCCATTCGACGGGGTGGACGCCGGCCATTCCAGGCCGGGGAGATACGACTTCGCCTCCACCTCCGTTATCGGAGCCAGTTCCTGGGGAGTTCGAGACGGAGCTATCCGGTCCGGCCCCCGCCCCTCCGGGCCCGGCGGGGCTGGCTCCGGGAGCGCCGCAGCCTCCCAGAGCTAACGCCATAGTCAACAGACCGGCCGCCGTCCTTGCACGTGTTGCACGTGTTGCACGTGTGTCCATTGCGCCTATGTTCGGTTTGGCTTTCATGATTCCTTTGACGAACCGGCGGGGCAAAAAGGTTCCCTGTTCTCCTCGGATTCTCGTCCTTGGGTGCCCAACCTTGACGTGGTCTAGCCTTTGACAACCCCTACAGGGCGGAGTCGCGCTACGGTCTTTGTGAGGCCCGCGCCTTCACACACGTCCACCACCTCGGAAACATCCTTATAGGCGTAAGGGGCTTCCTCGGACAGCTGCTTCGAGCTCGATCCTGCCAGCAGAATCCCCTGAGACCTCAGCTGCTCCCTCAAGGTATGGCCGTCCATGACCTTGCGTGCTTTCGTGCGACTCATCAGCCGTCCCGCACCGTGACACGTTGAGCTGAACGAACGGGTCCGTGCCCCCTCGAGGCCGGCCAGAACATATGAGGCGGTGCCCATGCTCCCCGGGACCATCACCGGTTGCCCAAATCGCATGTAGCGATCTGGAAGCTCGGGATGATTAGGGCCAAACGCTCGCGTTGCACCCTTTCGGTGCACGCACAGCTCGCGTGACCCGCCATCGATCTCATGCGTCTCGATCTTGGCGAGATTGTGGGAGATGTCGTACACCGTGGTCATTCCCATTTCTAGGGCCCCGGTGCGCATCGTCTCTTCGAACGCAGCACGCGCCGCGTCGGCGAGCACGTGGCGGTTGGCCCTTGCGAAGTTTCCTGCGGCATCCATCGCTCCGAGATACTTCTGAGCGAGCTCATGTTCAACGGGCAGACATGCGAGCTGTCTGTCTGGAACCTCTATCCCAAGCTCGCCCATGACACGGTCGAAGACCTTGATGTGGTCGGTACATATCTGATGGCCAACCCCACGGGAGCCTGAATGGATCATCAAGCAGACCTGACCCTCCCACAAGCGCATCGCCTCCGCCGTGGGTGTGTCGAGGATCTGCTCGACCACCTGAACCTCCAGAAAGTGGTTGCCGGCGCCGAGGCTTCCGAGTTGAGCCGCCCCTCGTTCTTTGGCGCGTTCGGAGACGAATGCAGGGCGTGCTCCGGTGAGGGTGCCGGAGTCCTCGGTCATCTCGGCGTCTTCCTCCCACCCCACCCCGCGGGACAAGGCGAAGCTCACGCCCTCCTCGAGGACGCGATCAATCTCCCAAGTGTTGCATTGCAACCTGCCTTTGCGGCCGACCCCCCGCGGCACCTGGCGGCCGAGGGCCCTGACGAGGTCCGGCAAACGCCTACGCACTTGGTTCCATGGCAGGTCGCTCCGCAGTAACCGCACGCCGCAGCCGATATCGAAGCCGACGCCGCCCGGAGAGATCGCACCACCGCTCGTGATGTCCGTTGCCGCAACGCCGCCGATCGGAAAGCCGTATCCCCAGTGGATGTCGGGCATGGCGTATGAGGCGCCGACGATCCCGGGAAGGGTAGCCACATTGGCAACCTGCTCTAGCGAGTGGTCTTCGGCCGCCTTGTCGAACAACGCGTCGGAAGCGAAGATATGGCCCGGGACACGCATCCCTTCGACATAGCCAACCGGGATCTCCCAGTTGAACTCTTCGACCTTGCGCGGTTGCGTTGATCTAGACATCGACATAGATCTCCGCGCTCCAACCGGTGGAGTCGGGCACCACCTTCAGGCGGTGATAGGTGATCGCCTTTACGGGGGTTCCAAGCACCTCCCCACCGATTCGAGGCTCGAGCCACAGTCTTCCACTTGCCCTGCAGTTCCCAGGGCCGACGCCGCCCTGTCCCGTCACCGCTTCAACCCGGATGCGAGTCAAGAACACCTCTTTCACATCCGAGAGGTAGACGATTTCGCCGAGCCAGTCGACCAGCAGGCCTCCGAGGTCTCGCGCACGCAACTCGACCCCCAGCTGTTGTGCCTCCACCGAATCCGTTCGCCCCGCTGCCGAGGACGCTTTCCAAATGCCTATGATGTCCGCTAGCCCTCGACCTGCCTGCTCGAACACCTCCTCGAGGCTTGCCCCCTGCGCCCTGATTCCGACATCCGCTGTGTGATCGAGGATCTCGAAGCTTCCCATAGCCTCAGCTCTCACCCAGGAGGACAGCCCCTGGCAGTATTTTGGCGGGAACCGTGCGCGGTGACAGTGCTCTTGATAGGTTACTTCCGTTGGGTTTAGGGGAAGGCTAATCAGAGGTTGCTGCCGGGTGCGGCAGCGTCCCTTTGATGTCAAAGGAAAGGTGGGAGTGGTATGAGCGGAAGCTTGGCCAGTACTGGGGGAAGCGAGCTCTTGACCGAAAAGGGCAAGACGTCCATCGCCGACTCGGTCGTAACCAAGATTGCAGGTATGGCGGCCCGCGAGGTCTCGGGTGTGCACAACATGGGCTCGGGCGGGTCCCGAGCGATCGGTGGGTTGGTCGAGAAGCTGCCGATGGGTGGGAGCCAGCCGAGTCCCTCCCAGGGGGTCAAGGTCGAGGTCGGCGAGCGTCAGGCTGCGGTTGATGTCGACATCGTGACCGAATACGGCGTTTCAATCGTCGATGTCGCACAGGCGGTCCGGGACAACATCATCCAGCGCGTCGAATCCATGAGCGGCCTCCAGGTCACCGAGGTCAACGTAACGGTAGACGACGTCTACATCGAGCAGCCCGAAGAGCCGGCGCCACCGCCTCCCGAGCCTCGAGTTCAATAACACCGATCATGCCAGTTGACGTCGAGGTCGTCGCCGCAGCCGTAGCGGCTTGCCCGTCGGTCGCTCGGCTCTATGGTGGCCGCGTCTCCGAAGTGGCCACATACCTGCCCGGAAGGCGGGTCGAAGGCGTGAAATTGGGTGAGGAGCAGCTCGAAGTCCACGTGGTGGCAGCGTGGGATGTACCCCTCCCGCAGGTTGCCGACGAGGTCCGTGGCGCTGCGACGCCGGTGGGTGGAGGTCTCCCAGTCGACGTCTACATCGATGACGTCGATATACCGCCTGCACTTCTTGGCGCCGAAGAGTCTCCCGAGGAGTCGTTACCGGGCTCCGTGGGACGAGCTGTCCCCCCGCCGCCGGGCGCAACATTGCCTGGAGAGGTCGTCGAGCCATCGCCGGGAGCTCCTCCCCCGGCGGTCGGTCTTCCAGGGGATCCGGTGTTGGATCCACTTGCAACCGATCCCTTGACTTCCGAGAGTGAGGCCGATCTGTTGCTCTCTCAAACAGGCCCAGTCCCGACCAGGGCCCAGGCGGACCCTGCTGCGGATGTGCTTCCAGGGGAAATCACCCCCGACGACCCGGTGCTCGAGGACGAAGTGCCCGGGGACGTGATACCGGGGGAGCCTGTGCCGCTGCCGAGCTCGGAGGCCCCGAAGAAGAAGCGAACTTCTAAGAAGGGTGGCGGAGGTTCGAGATGAAGGTGCAATCAACGCGCTCGCATCTGGGGGTGCGTCCCGGAGTCGACCAGGACGAGCTCAAGTACGCGTGGCGACGGTTCGCCATGGCGCATCATCCCGACAGGGGAGGGCACCCGGATTTCTTCAGAACGGGGGCAGAAGAGTATCGCCGTCTATCGGGCCTGAGAACCCGTTACAGCGGCTCAGAGGTCGTTTTCCATCACAAACCCCGGGGTATGCAGGTACCGGTTGCGTGGTGCCGCAAGCGATGGAGCAGCGGGAGACGGCCAAGGAGAGTTATCTGACGTGGGAGGAGGAAATCGATGAAGCCAACGGTTGCCGGGCTTTTTGTAGGTCTGATTCTGGGACTAGCTCTGGTGTTGGTGGGGTTCGGCGAAATGCTCGTGGTGGCGCTCTTTGGCGCAGCGGGTTTCGTCGTCATGAAGGTCGTCGAGGGTGAGCTCGATGTGTCGCAGTACATCGGCGGCGGGTCAAGCCGGCGATGAGCCGGCGCGGGGATTTCGACCCCGACGAAAACGAGACCAAGGAGTTCGAGGTTTCGGCAGACACCTCAGCCGAGAATGACGAGTCGTCTCATATAGAGGAGATTCCGGTGATCGAGGAGTCTTCGATCCGGGACGACCCCCTTGGTGGTGAGACCGCGGCGGCTGCGTGGGCCGCCGGCGCGACTCCTTCTCCCGAAATGATTCCGGTAGGTCAGGCCGAACCCAAGGAGGGCACACCTCCAGATGCCTCGGAGGCACCCGGGGAGGGGGAGGGACTGAGGCCTTACGTTCCCGAAGGGGATCCGGAACCGACCGAGCCGGCAGAGCCGGGGCCTTTCATTCCCGTAGCGGAACGGCGCTCTGAGTCTTCGGCGGCCGGCGTGTGGGACGAGGAAGAGGTTCGCCTTCCGGGGGCCGAAGATCCGCTAGTAACCCCGCAGCACGTCGAGTCGCCCCCGGCCGCATACGCCGCGACGCAAACCGCCGAGGCGGCCGAGGATGACACTGCGTCGAATGACCTACTGATCACCGAGCGCGGACACACCATTATCACGCCGCGAGTGGTCGAGAAGATAGCCGGTCGCGCCGCATCGGAGGTCGACGGCGTCGGTGGCGTCCAATCGTCTGGACTGGGTCGCTTTACCGACCTGTTCTCCGGCCCCGAGAAGCGGGAGACCCAGGCACATGCCGAAGTAGATCGGGCCTCCACGGCGGTGGACCTTGTCGTCAGCGTGAGATACCCGGAGCCGGTAGGTGCGGTCGCAAACCGTGTTAGAGAGCATGTCGTCAGACGTCTGCACGAGCTGACCGGTTTGCAGGTAGGAGAAGTGAATGTGACCATTCCCGAGCTCGTGGTTCCGAGTGCGCCGCCCCCGCGGCCGAGAGTTATCTAGGAGGAGATGTTGCGCATCTTCGGACGGATAGTAGCCGCGTTGCTTGCGCTTGCGCTGCTCGTCGGCGCGTTGCTCGTTGTTCTCGAAATATTGCTGGCGGGGCTGGGACAACCGGCGTTGGTCATCCCCTACACGACCTGGTACCAGGGAGCCCTTCAGAATCCATGGAGCAACCCTGCTATCCGGTTGTTGTGCATCGGCTTGATTCTGGCAGGCCTTGTCCTGCTCTATCTGTCTCTGGCAGCCAGGCGTCCACTCGGATTTCCGCTGACGAGCTCTGACGACTCGGTTGATGCGCTCGTCAAACGCAAGGGTCTGGAGGGCTCGCTGGCCAGAAGCGCAATGAGCGTCGAAGGCGTTTCGGAGGCGCGCGTGAAGATAAAGAAGGCCGGGACGGCGCAGGTGTCGGCGACGACCAACCGTCGCGTCGAAGGAGACCTCAAGGAACGTATCCATTCCGCTGTTGCCTCTAGGCTCGCCTCCGTCGACCTTGCTTCGCCGACAGACGTGGTCGTCAATCTCAGAACCAGGGGGGGCAAGTGAGCAGCACTCCGGACACACTCAACCGCACGGTCTTTACCCTGCTTGGGATTCTCTTGGTTGCAGCGGGGGTGTACGGCGTGGCGCGAGGGTACGGCGCCTTCGGCAGCACCCAGGCACAGGAGCCGCTTCTCACAGGGGGGATAACGGGGTTCTTCGGCCGCATCGACGACTGGTTTTGGCCCCTGATGGCCCTAGTAGCGTTGATCGTTGCCTATCTTGCCTACCGGTGGCTCAAGGCGCAGCTAACCTCAGCGCCGTCGGTTTCGGAGCTGGACTTCACTCGTGATCCGGCTGAGGGCAGGACGACCCTGCGTGCGTCCGGTTTGACCTCGGCGCTGTCCGATGACCTTGAGCAGGATCCGGCGGTCCGCTCCGCCAACGTCCGCATGGTGGAGGACGGGAGCCGGCCGGAGGTCGACATCGATGTCGAGGTGTCCGAGGATGCCCCGCTTACCGAGGT
>JALZIC010000117.1 GCA_030860455.1 Actinomycetota bacterium | reverse complement strand
TGATCTCGCCGATTGCGGTACGGGGGCCCGAAGCAAGCAGCCGGATGTCGGACGCGATCCGCGAGATCTCGACTGCGACGTTCTTAACCGCGCTGGAGACGTGGGCCAAGTCGGCGCCGGATTGGGTTACCCGGAAGAAGTTGTCGCTCCGCCGAAGGTCGAAGCCCGTGAGCTCGCGCAGATGAACTACCACGGCGTCTATATAGGCCGGCTCGGCGTTTATACCGGTTCCCGCTGCCGTCCCGCCCAGACCGATCTCCTCCACCGCCCTCACCGACGAGCCCAGACGTTCGGTTCCCAGCTCGACGGCCCGCGCCCATCCGGAGAACTCCTGGCCCAAACGGATCGGCACTGCGTCCTGTAGGTGAGTCCTCGCCGGTTTGACGATGTCATCGAAGCTCCGCGCCTTGGCGGTGAGGGATGCTGCGAGGCCGTCGAGTGCTTCAACCAGGCGGCCGGAGGCTCGCAGTGCTCCCAGGCGAACGGCAGTCGGATTCGTATCGTTCGACGACTGCGCCATGTTGACATGGTCGTTGGGATGAACCTTCCGGTCCCTGCCTCGTTCACCACCCAATAGTTCCGAAGCCCGGTTCGCCAGCACCTCGTTCGTGTTCATGTTTTGCGACACACCTGCACCCGCCTGCCACGGATCGACCACAAAGTGCTCGTCATGCCGGCCGTCGAGAGCCTCATCGGCGGCTTCTACGATTGCCTCTCCGATCTTCTTGTCGAGCCGGCCGGTGTCCATATTGGCCAGCGCGGCCGCCTTCTTGATCGTTACCATCCCCCAGACATAGTCGGTCTGTGGAGGAAGCCCGGAGATCGGATAATTATCGCGCGCCCTTTGGCTCTGCGCCCCGTAGAGAGCCTGGGCCGGAACCTCGACCTCGCCCAGGGTGTCTCTTTCAGTCCGAGTGGGACTCACTTGACGACCTCCCGATCGATCCCCCCGCGACCTCACTCTTGGCCCGGCCGCGCCGGATCATCACAAAACACGGGCACCACGCAGGCAGACGTTGCACGCGTCGCCTGTAGGAGTGCAGCAGCGAAGAAGAGAGTCCCGAGTGCAATGGCGGTCGCCCACCACAAGAAAGGCACATGTCGCGAGGCCGGTGACGGCCGGTCACGGTCGGCCGGGGGGCCGGCCCAAGAGATCTCCGCTAGGACCAGCCTCGCCTCCTCCAACTGGCGGCGGCGGACCAGCACAGTCACCGGCGCCCACGGGTTCGATCCGCCGTAGAGCCATGCTCCGGGAGCCGCCCTGTCCGGCAGAGTCTGCACCTCGACCCCCGCTTCCGTCAGGCGTCCGGCCAGAAGGTGCGCCTCGATATCGTCCGCAGCTTTGACCAGCTCGATCCATTCCGAGCCGCCACCGCCGCCAAAGCGTGTGGCCACGGGGGGAGGTGGTGCTTGCAGTCGCGTCGGCATCGGGCTAGTCAAGCTTCCCGAATATCTTGCGGGCTATGACGACCCGCTGAATCTGATTGGTGCCTTCATAGATCTGCGTGATCTTAGCGTCACGCATGAGCCGTTCGACCGGGTAGTCGTTGATGTATCCGTACCCGCCAAGTGCCTGTACACAGTCGGTGGTGATCGCCATGGCGGCATCCGAGGCATAGCACTTTGCAATCGCGGCCCAGTAGGAGACGTCGGGATCGTCCTCGTCAACGGCAACTGCCGATCGATAGACCGCCAAACGAGCGGTTTCAAGCTTCATGGCCATGTCCGCAAACATGAACTGCATACCCTGAAAGGACGCAATCGGCTTGCCGAACTGCTTGCGCTCCGAGCAATAGGAGACGGCATAATCGAATGCGCCCTGTGCGATTCCGAGCGCTTGGGCCGCAATCGTCGGTCGTGAAAAATCCAGCGTTCTCATTGCTATGTCCCAACCGCGATTCACTTCGCCGAGCACATTCGAGCCCGGTACACGGCAGTTCTCCAGTATCACTTCGCGCGTGGGCGAGCCTCTAATCCCCAGCTTCTTTTCCTTGCGGCCAAGGGAAAACCCCTCCATGTCGCCCGACACCAGGAAAGCCGTGATGTTCTCTCCCTTGCGCGCCTCCGGATCCGTCACGGCGAAGAAAGTATAGAGGTCGGAGGCCCCCGCATTGGTTATCCACCGCTTGGTCCCGTTGATTATCCAGTCGTCACCGTCGGCCGTTGCCCGGCTTCGCATACTGGCTGCATCCGATCCCGAGTCCGGCTCCGTCAGGCAGTACGACATCCGATGCTTTCCTTCTGCTATGCCGGAACACACCTGGGATTTCTGGTCTTCGGTCCCCCCGAGCAGAACCGCCACAGCGCCAAGCTTGTTCACTGCGGGGATTAGTGACACACCTGCTTGCCATCGGGAGATCTCCTCGACGAGGATGCAGAGCTCGACCGCACCACCACCGGCGCCCCCGTACCGCTCCGGATACGAGACCCCCGACAGGCCGTTCTTGACGAGCAGGTCGTCGATATCCCACGGGTATTCGTCCTCGGCGTCGATATCGGAAGCGCGCGGGGCGATCTTGTCCTCGACCAGCTCGCGCACCACAGCGCGAAAAGCCTGTTGTTCCTCGGTGAGGGAAAACCCAAGCCCTTCGCTCATTCCCCGATGTTACCCGTGCCTGCGTCCTTGCCGTCGTCCCGCCCGGGGCGCGGCTGATGGAACACAGAAGCGGCCACAGACGGCATTCAGCGGACCCTGTAAATGAGGGCGTCACCTTGCCCACCGCCCCCGCAGAGCGCGGCTGCTCCGATCCCCCCGCCGCGTCTGTGGAGCTCGTGCAACAACGTGACAGTAATGCGGGCGCCCGTACATCCGATCGGATGACCAAGCGCAACCCCGCCACCGTTGACGTTGACCTTGTTCTCCGCCGATGGGTCATCGCCGAACAGCATGCGCGTGGAATGCAGGGCGACTGCGGCGAACGCCTCATTGATTTCGAGCAAGTCAAGTTCCTCCGGGGACAACCCAGCTTTCTTGAGAGCCGTTTGCACCGCCAGCGCAGGAACCGTGTGCAGGTAAGGCGGTTTGGCCGCGGACATGCCATGGGCCAGAATCTCGGCCACCGGCTCTATGTGGAGCTCCTCTGCGCGTTCTCTGCTCATCACGACAACGGCTGCACCGCCGTCCGATATCTGAGCGGCATTGCCGGCGGTTACAGTCCCGCCTTCGACGAACGCAGGACGAAGGGCGCCGAGCGATTCCGTGGTCGCGTCGGAACGAATGCCTTCGTCGCGGTCGAAAGTCTGAGGGTCGCCCTTTCTCTGCGCGACCTCAAGCGGTGCGATCTCATGTGAAAAACGTCCTTCCTCGGTCGCAGCATGGGCGCGGGCATGGGAGCGTGCAGCCCAGACATCCTGCTCTGATCGGGAGATGCCGAGCTCATCGTTCACTTCGTCGGACTGTGCCCCCATCGACTTGTGGGAGAACGCATCTACGAGGCCGTCGAGTTGCATCGAGTCGAGGAGGGCGCCATCGCCCATCCGGTGCCCCCATCGCGCCTCCGGCAGCAAGTACGGAGCCTGATCCATCGATTCCATTCCTCCGGCCACCACGACGCTCACTTCCCCGGCGCGGATGAGCTGATCGGCCAGGGCAATCGCATTGAGCCCCGAGAGGCACACCTTGTTCACCGTGATGGCGGGGGTCGATTCGGGAATTCCCGCCGCCAACGCCGCCTGCCGGGATGTGATCTGTCCGGTTCCAGCCTGAAGAACCTGGCCCATGATCACGTAATCGACATGCTCACCGCTTACTCCGGCGCGGTCCAGGGCAGCCTTTATCGCACGGGCGCCGAGCTGAACGGCCGGTACGTCCCTGAGGGCGCCACCGAACTTGCCGACGGCAGTGCGAGCGGATGACACGATGACTGAGCCGGCCAACTGGGCAGCCTTTCTCTGGAGAGAACCGCGCCACAGGAGACGCCCTCTCCATTGTAGGCGCGCCTCGTCCGACAACGGCGACTGCAACCAGACACTCTGGAAGGCCGGCCACTGACCCTACGCGCCGAAGCACTAGGATTCGCCCATGCTCGAACGAATGGATCATGTCGCCTTGGCCGTAAGGGATCTCGATAAATCCCTCGCCAGCTTCCACGCCATCTGGGGCGTCGAAGAGGCCACCCGGGAACGGGTCGAGGAACAGGGAGTCGAGGAAGCGATGCTGACGCTTGGCGGCTGCAGCCTGCAACTCGTAGCTCCCGCCGGTGAAGACAGCAGGCTGATGCGCTACTTGGAGAGGCGTGGCGAAGGCCTCCACCACATCGCTTTCAGGGTCGATGACATCGAAGGCGCCCTCCAGCACCTACGGGAGAAGGGGGCCGAGCTGATCGACGATTCGCCGCGCCCGGGTGGTGGTGGGAGCCTCATAGCATTCGTCCATCCGCGCTCGCAGAACGGTGTGTTGATCGAACTGATCCAACGACCTCGGTGAGGGGCGACGCCAATAGGCCACGGCGCCGGTCGGACAAGCGCGCCCCCGCCGGGATCAAGGCAAGGGCAACCGGCCCCCTCGGCGCCAAGAGCTCGGCCCCGCCCCCAGGCGATGAGCGCCACGAACCGGGCGCCGACGATGCCTCCAACGACGTCCCGGCCGGCGTCCACGAGGACGTCGGGATGCCTCCTGCAAGCTTGGCACCCAAAGACGTCGTCCCTCCTCTCAAGCGCCCCGAGTTTCGCAAGCTACTGGCCATCTCGATCACCGTTGCGCTTGGGTTCGGAATGGTGATTCCGGTGCTTCCCCTCTACGCCGAGTCTTTCGGAGTTGGTCTGGCCGACATCGGATTCATCCAGCTTGTGTTCGGTCTGACCCGTTTCTCGTTCGGGCTCGTCGGAGGTCTGGTCGTCGACCGTTACGGTGACCGGGTTTGCACCATGGCCGGGCTCCTGATCGTGTCGGTTTCCTCCTACGGGGCGGGGCTGGCAGCCAGCTTCCCGCAACTTGTAGTGGCGCGCGGGATGGGGGGCGTGGGATCCGCTCTGTTCATCTCGGGGTTGATGAACCGAATTCTGCGAATCATCGAACCGTCTGCGATGGGAAGCGCAACAGGCGCGTTCAGGGCATCGTTTCTCGTAGGCGCGTCGGCAGGCCCTTTAGTCGGCGGACTCGTCGCCACACAGTTCGGGCTCGGCGCCCCGTTCATCTTCTACGCAACGGGCCTGCTGGTAGCGACGGCGATCACCTGGTTCGTCATGGCGGGTGGAACGCTCGCCGGCGATGGCCCCAAGCGCTCGCCTCTCGAGGCGTTGCGGGCGGCTCGTCCGTTGTTGGGCGACCGGCGTTACATCATCGCCCTGTTGGCGACCCTGGTGTCATGGTGGACGGTTGCCGGGCCGGCGCAAACAGTTGGGCCGGTGTTCGCTCGAGCGGTCCTGGGGCTCTCGAGCAGTGCCATCGGTCTCGCAATCACGATGCTCTCCGTTGGTGAGGTCCTCATCCTGTTTGTCGCCGGGCGCGCCTCGGACCGCTACGGGCGCCGCGTGGTACTTGCACCGGCGCTGGCGGTCGCAGCGGCTGCCACAGCGGCAATCGGGCTGATCGACGCGGGCTCTGCCTGGGCGTATTACCCGTTGATGATGGCCGTTGGCATGGGCATCGCGGCGGTAGGTGCTGCCTCGGGTGGGCTTCTGGCCGATGCCATACCCCGCACGGGATCGGGTGCCGCGGTAGGAGTCAATCAGATGGCCGGGGACCTCGGATACCTCACCTCACCCTTGACCGTCGGGACGCTGGCCGAACGCTCCGGCTTCGGTGCGGCCTACATTGCAGGCGCCCTCCCCGCCGCCCTGGTGTTCCTGGCGGCCCTGAGGCTCCCCCGGCGGACGACCCCGTAGCACCAGCCCATGTGGCGCGGCGCCAGCATGACTCTTCGCGGGCGCAGGGCCACGTGGACATGTGGCCGCAGCCCGAAGTTTCTTCTCGGCGCGCCGAACCACACGGGCGGCGGCGCAGGCCGCGATAGCGTTCGACAGATGAACGGGGGCCGATACGAAGAGGCAGGGGTCAGGGGTCAGGGGGCCGCGGTCTCGTCCGTGCTCCACCACCTTGGCTCCACGCTCACCCTCCCGGACTGCGCAGAGGTGATGACGGGATTCGGCCACTACGCAAGCGTCCTCAAGGTGTCCGACGACATTGCTCTTGCAATCTCGACCGATGGGGTCGGCAGCAAGACGCTGATCGCGTCGGCGCTTGATCGATACAGCACGATCGGTTTCGACTGTGTGGCCATGAACGTCAACGACGTGCTTTGCGTAGGTGCAGCGCCGGTCGCCATGGTCGACTACCTGGGGGTCAACTCGCTCGATCCGCAGCGCGTCGAGGCTGTGCTCGGCGGGCTCGCCACCGCGGCGGCCGAGGCGGCCATCGCCGTTCCCGGGGGCGAGATAGCCCAGCTTCCCGAGGTGATCGGCCCCCGTGAAGACGCCTTCGATCTGGTGGGAACCTGTGTCGGGGTCGTGCACCCCGACCGGTTGGTGCTGGGGGCGGACATCAGCCCTGGAGATTCCATCATCGGGTTGAGCTCGTCCGGGATCCACTCGAACGGGCTCACGCTGGCGCGCCGGGTGCTGCTACCCGCAGGGGGCGACGGGCTCGGTACACACGTCGCAGCCCTCGGGCGCTCCCTCGGGGAGGAGCTTCTGGAACCGACTCTCATCTACGCCTCTGCGGTCAGAGCCCTGCGAGGCCTGCCGGTGCGCGGGCTGGCCCACATCACGAGCGACGGCCTCGCCAACCTCTGCCGCCTCGAGGCCGCCGTCGGGTACACGATCACGACCCTGCCCCCCCGGCCACCCATCTTCGGGCTCATTCAGGAGACCGGTGGAATCGAGGACGCCGAGATGTTCCGGGTCTTCAACATGGGGGTCGGGTTCGTGGTGATCGTCCGTTCAAACGACGCTTCCGAAGCCCTCGGTCGCCTCCGAGGCGCTGGCTACGAGGCGGCGCCTTTGGGTGTCGTCGGCGACGACTCCGGCCGGGTGGTCATCGAGCCGGTGGGGTTGGTGGGGTCCATGGACGGATCCGAGAGCGCGTTCTCGGCCCTCTGACCCGGCCCGGACAGTGCCGGGGCCGGTGGCGCGCCGCCATTAGACTCCCGAACATGTCAACCGAGGAGCAGATACCCGAACACGCAACCCCCATCGACAACCAGATCGCAGACCTGCGGGCCAAGAAGCAGGAGGCTGTGGTGGCCGGCGGCGAGGGTGCCATCGCCAGACAGCACGATCGCGCCAAGCTGACCGCTCGTGAGCGCATCGAGCACTTCCTGGACAAGGACAGCTTTGTCGAGACCGACATGCTGGTGCGGCATCGCTCGCATGGCTTCGACATCGAGAACCGGCGCCCGTACTCGGATGCAGTCGTGACCGGATGGGGAACGGTGGACGATCGCAAGGTCTTCGTCTTTGCCCAGGACTTCACGGTGTTCGGAGGGTCCCTGGGCGAGGTCATGGCGGAGAAGATCTGCAAGATCATGGACCTAGCCCTCGAGACCGGTGCGCCGGTCATAGGCATCAACGACTCCGGTGGAGCACGAATCCAAGAAGGTGCGGTGTCGCTGGCCGGATACGGTTACATCTTCGACCGGAACGTCCGGTGCTCGGGTGTCATCCCGCAGATTTCAGCCATCATGGGCCCCTGCGCAGGCGGAGCGGTCTACTCCCCGGCGCTCACCGACTTCACTTTCATGGTGAACGAGACGTCCCACATGTTCATCACCGGGCCAGAGATCGTGAGGGCCGTCACAGGCGAGGACGTCACCCAGGAGGAGCTTGGCGGCGCGATGACCCATGCCTCGAAATCGGGGGCGACGCACTTCGTTGCGGCAAGCGATGATGATTGTCTTCGACAGATGCGTTATCTATTGTCGTTCCTGCCTTCGAACAACTTTGAGTCTCCCCCCTTCTTCCCGCCGACCGACGACCCCATGCGTTCATGCGACGAGCTGACCGATCTGATGCCCGACTCGTCGAACAAGCCCTACGACATGCATCATGTGATCGGATCAGTCTCCGACGACGGTGAGTTCTTCGAGGTTCACCAACAGTGGGCGCAGAATATTTTGTGCGGCTTTGCCCGCATCGCTGGGCATCCAATTGGAATCGTTGCCAACCAACCTCAGGTGTTGGCCGGGACCCTCGATATCTCATCGTCGATCAAGGGGGCGCGCTTCGTGCGTTTTTGCGACGCGTTCAACATCCCTCTCGTTACCTTCGTCGATGTGCCGGGGTTCCTGCCCGGCACCGGGCAGGAATACGGCGGCATCATCAGGCACGGAGCAAAGCTTCTCTACGCCTTCACCGAGGCGACGGTCCCGCGCGTGACGGTCATCACGCGCAAAGCCTATGGAGGCGCGTACCTCGTTATGAACTCCAAACATCTGCGCGCCGACATCTCGTTCGCCTGGCCTTCTGCGGAGATCGCGGTAATGGGCGCAGAGGGTGCGGTCAACATCATTCATCGCAAGGAGCTTGCGGGGGCAGATGATCCCGAGACGAAGCGCCAGGAGTTGCTCGACGACTATCTCGTAAGGTTTTCCAATCCCTACATCGCAGCCGAACGAGGCTACGTCGACGACGTGATCGAACCGAGAGACACCCGCGCGAGGCTTACGCAGTCTCTCGAGATGCTGCGCTCCAAACGCGAAACCATCCCTCAGAGAAAGCACGGGAGCATTCCGCTGTGAGTGAATCCAACAAACGGCACGGGGGGCACAACCGGCTCGAAGTGGTCTCGATCGAGGGGCGGCCCAGCGACGCGCAAAGGCAAGCCATTACCCGGGCGCTCGACGAGCTCGCAGCCAAGGAGAGGGCGGAGCGCACCGCGTCCATCTGGCTGAGGGCCGGCCGCGCCCAGGGGCGGCGGCTCGGTATGTTCGACTACCACGCCCGGTTCGAAGCCGCCGACGCCTGGCGACTGTCCACCCGCTTCCCGTTCGGCGGCCGCGAGTATCCGGGGATGAACGGGCGCGGCGACGCAAAGTAGCGACCCCGTCCCCACCGACGTCCGGAGGGTGGTCGGGTGACCAAGGAGGCGTTCAGGTGGCGGAATGTCGCCATCGAGTCGGGCCCCCCGGCCGGCGTCCGGCGGAGTCTCTTGTTCTCCTGCGGGAGCTGTAAC
>JALZIC010000115.1 GCA_030860455.1 Actinomycetota bacterium | reverse complement strand
GCTCGTCCACCGTGTTGACCTCCATATCGGGGGCCACGGGTGTCGCGCAGGCGGGCACGAGCTTCGGCATTCCCTCGACGGCGACGAGGCACATCCGGCAGACGGCGACGGATTTCATCCCCGGGTGGTAGCAGAAACGGGGGATGAAGATCCCCATCTCCTCCGCTACGTCGATAAGGAGACGCCCGGGTTCGGCCTCGACGGTCTGCCCGTTGATCGTTACCTTCGCGAGGCCGTTTGTGCTCATGATTCCGTGTCCGAGTCCGATGGAACCCCGGCGGCCGGCTGGGGCATGACACCTGCTTCCCCGGAGCCGCCACCCTGATTGGCGCCGACGAGCACACGCTCCTCGTCCTCGAACGGACAGCGTCCGAGGGCCACGTGTTCCTCGAACTCCTCGCGAAAGAGCTTCACGTTGGAGCGAAGTGCCCATGCGGCCGCATCCCCGAGCGGACAGAATGATCGTCCGTCGATGCCGTCGCAGATGTCGAGCAGGAGGTCCATGTCCTCGGGGCGCCCGTCGCCTTCTTCGATGCGCTCGAGCACCTTGACGCCCCACCACGTCCCCTCGCGGCACGGAGTGCACTTCCCGCATGACTCGTGCTCGAAAAACTCGGTGGTAACGAGCGCGTTGCGGACCATGCAGGTGGTTTCATCCATGAACACGACCGCGCCCGATCCGAGCATCGACCCCGCGTCCTTGAGTGACTCGAAGTCCATGGCTATGTCGGTTGAGGTGAGGAGTGGGGCGCTGGCCCCCCCGGGGATGATCGCTTTCAACGTGTGCCCCTCACGCATGCCGCCCGCCAGCTCGAGGACATCGGCGAGCGAAGTGCCCATTGGAACTTCGTAGTTAGCGGGCCGGTTGACATGGCCGGAAACCGAAAGCACTTTGGTGCCCGGAGACTTCTCGGTGCCCCATTGCTTGAACCAGTCGGCGCCCTTCAGAACGATGTCGGGCAGGTTGCCGAGCGTCTCGGTGTTGTTGACGATCGTCGGTTGACCGTAAAGCCCTTTGACCGCAGGAAACGGGGGACGCAGGCGCGGTTGCCCACGGAAACCCTCGAGCGAGTCGAGGAGTGCGGACTCCTCGCCGCAGATATAGGCGCCGGCGCCCCGATGGAGAACGATCTCGAGGTCGAACTCCGATCCGTAGATCCCCTCGCCGAGGAGCAATCTTTCGTACGCGTCCGAGATGGCCTTGTCCAGCCGGCGAGACCCAAGTGCGAATTCGCCGCGGCAGTAGATGAACGCCCATGATGCCTGAACCGCCCAGGCCGCGATGGTGATGCCCTCGATGAGCTGGTGGGGATCGTTCTCGCCGAGCTCACGGTCCTTGAACGTCCCTGGCTCGCCCTCGTCGTGGTTGACGACGATGAACTTCGGAAAGACGTCCTTGGGTGCGAAGCTCCACTTGACCCCGGTGGGAAAGCCGGCTCCCCCGCGCCCGCGCAACCCGGACGCCTTTACGAGGTCTATGACTTCGTCGGGCTGCATCGTCGTGACGGCCTTCTTGGCGCCCTCGTAGGCGCCGTCGTCGAGGGCGCGCTCGATCGTCCACGAGTCGTCCGGGTACTCGTGAATGCGGCGCTTGACGATGCGCGTCTCTTCTGCGGCCCCGCCTGGCCGGCCCCCATTGTCATCTGCGGTCCCGTCGAGCCGGCCCCGCGTTTCCTCAGCCACCGGACACGTTCCCTTCCCCAGCGCCTCCGCCCTCGAGTGATCCGCGCTCAGGCGGCCGGAAGCCGGGCGCCATGTCCGGCGGCAGCACCTCTCCCCCCGTGGTGCGGGTGCGCATGTCCTCGCCCATCTTCTTGTAGATGCCGACTACGGCCGTCTCGTAGGAGACCTCCTTGGCCGTCTTCACGGGCTCGTCGCGTTTGCTCTTGACCTCGTGGCCGGACTCGAGCCGGTCGATCGCCTCGATCAGGCTGGCCGGCGTGACGTTGTAGAAGTCCTCGTAGCTGATCTGCATTGTCGGCGCTCCGTCACAAGTCGCCAGACATTCCGCGGTCTCGAGCGTGAACTTGCCATCATCGGTCGACTCACCGTCGGTAATCCCCAGTCGCTCCTCGACAGCAGCGATCAGCTTCCGGCCGCCCATGTGGGTGCACGAGATATTTCTGCAGATCGAGATTAGATAGTCGCCCTGGGGCACTTTCTTGATCATTGAGTAGAAGCTGCCTGCAGCAAGAACCGACGCCGGTGTCTGCCCAAGTATCTCGGCAACCTCCCGCATCCCAGCTTCGGTTACGTATCCCTCGACCGACTGGGCGAGGAAGAGCAGCGGCAACACGGCCGAGCGCGGATTCGGGTACTTGGCCACGATCTCGGCAGCCTTGGCCCGCAGCTCGTCGTCGAAGACCCGTTCTTCCTCGCCCTGCGGAGCGCGGCCCTGCTGCTCGCGTTGTACCCGGTTCTGCTCGTAGGGATTGGGCGCCGGAATGGTCACCGGTCCACGCCGCCCATCACGGGATCGACCGAGGCGATCACGGCAATCAGATCCGCAACGAGTCCCCCCTTGGCCATCGACGCAAGCGATTGAAGGTTGATGAATGACGGATCGCGAACGTGGCATCGGTACGGATTCGTGCCGCCGTCCGATACGACGTAGGCGCCGAGCTCGCCGCGCGGCGATTCGACCGCCGCGTACGCGTCCCCGGCAGGCACCGTGTAACCCTGGGTGACGAGCTTGAAGTGGTGGATAACGGCCTCCATAGAGCGGTTCAATTCGGAGCGGGGCGGCGGCGTGATCTTCGGATCCATGTTCTTGTAGTCGCCCTCGGGCATCTTCTCCATCAACTGACGGACCAGCTTGACCGATTCCCGCATCTCGGCCATCCGGACCTGATAGCGCGCGTAGACATCGCCTTCCGAGGCAACCTGCACCTCGAACGACAGATCTCCGTAGGCTTCGTAGGGGACGTCCCGCCGGAGGTCCCAGTCCAACCCGGCCGCCCGGCCGATCGGGCCGGTGGCACCGAACCTCACCGCGTCCTCGGTGCTCATGATGCCCACACCCTTCGTTCGCTCGAGCCAGATCGGGTTCTCGGTGAGAAGGGACTCGTAGTCGTCGATCCTCACGGGCATGATCGACACGATGTTGTCGCACACCTCTTCCCACCCCTCGGGCAGGTCCTGCCACACACCGCCCGGGATGTTGTAGCCGTGATTCATACGGAGCCCGGTGACCATCTCGTAGAAGTCGAGGAAGAGCTCGCGTTCACGAAACCCGTAGAACATGGCCGACATCGCCCCCATGTCGAGCCCCGAGGTTCCGAACCACACGAGGTGGGATGACAACCGGCCCAACTCGGACATGAGTGTGCGGATGTACTTCCCGCGTGGAGGCACCTCGAGCTCAAGCAGCTTCTCGACCGCCAGCGAGTAGGCCTGCTCGTTGTGGAACGGCGCCAGGTAGTCCATGCGGGTCACGGCGGTCACCGCGCCCCGCCAGGACTGGTCCTCGCACTCCTTTTCGATCCCGGTGTGGAGATATCCGATCACCGGTCTGCAGTCGAGCACCGTCTCACCCGACAGCTCGAGCACGAGGCGGAGAACCCCATGAGTCGACGGATGCACCGGGCCCATGTTGATGATCATGTTCTCTTCGGAAGGGTCGTAGGACTCGACGAAGGCGCCCGCACCCTTGTCCTCGATCGTGCGGATGACCGATTCCGCAATGCTCACGGGCGGGCCTCCCCTTTCGGTGAGGGGGCCAGAGGGGAGTTGGAGTCCGCATCGGGGGTGGCATCGCCTTGCGCAGCACGGGCAAACGGGGCTCGCTTCATGGCCGCTTCGTGGTCGCCCAACCCTTCGTCTTCCGGCTGGCCCAGCCGGTCGACGTCGGTGTCCGATTCACGCGGCTTCGGCGACTGACCGGAGCTCTGGATCTGCATCACGGGCTGGGGAATGAACTCAATAGCCACTTTGCCGACGCCGTACGACTTGCGCAGGGGATATCCCTCCCATTCATCCGGCATCAGAATGCGAGCAAGATTAGGGTGCCCTTCGAAACGGATTCCGAACATGTCGTAGGCCTCCCGTTCGGGGAAATCCGCAACCGGCCAGACATCCGCTACGGAGGGCGCTGTGGGAGGCTCGCCCGGCGCCGGCACGTGGACCATGAGGCGTCGCTTCAGCTCCGGGTGGAGAAGCTGCGCAACAACCTCGAAAGCTCCCCGCCCCTCGAGCCCAATCGTGTCGAGGCCTGCGATATCGGTCAGGGCCCAACCCTCTTCCTTCAGACGGCGGGCGCAGGCACCCCACTCACCGGGTTCGATCCAGATCTGCTCGTCGATCGTGTTCGCCCTGCCCGCCGATCTGCTCACTCGGCGGCAACCCTCATCGTCTGGTACTCGCCTTTGATGATCCGATCGTGCAGCAGCATGATCCCGTCGATGAGCATCTCCGGACGGGGAGGACATCCAGGCACGTAGACGTCCACGGGCACTATTTGATCGACCCCCTGAATCAACGCGTAGTTGTTGAACATCCCTCCGGAAGACGCGCACACTCCCATCGAGATGACCCATTTGGGCTCCGTCATCTGGTCATATACCTGACGGAGAACGGGCGCCATCTTCTGGGATACGCGCCCGGCGACGATCATCAGGTCGGACTGACGCGGCGACGCCCGGAAGGCCTCCATCCCGAAGCGGGCGAGGTCATGGCGCGGCATGGTGGTGCCGATCATCTCGATTGCACAGCAGGCAAGCCCGAAAGTCATGGGCCATAGCGACGACCGGCGCGCCCAATTGACTAGCTTGTCCAGCTTGGTGGTCATGAAGTTGGCTCCAAGGGTGTCGCTTACTCCGCCCACTCGAGTCCTCCTCTCCTCCATACATACACGTAGGCCGCAAGCAGGATCACGATGAACACAAGCATTTCGATCAGCCCGAAAATTGCTAGCTCCTGGTACACCACGGCCCACGGGTAGAGAAACACAGTTTCGATGTCGAAGATGATGAAGAGCATCGCCACGAGATAGAACTTGACCGGAAACCGCTCGCGCTCATCGCTCTCTTCGGGAACGATGCCGCACTCGTACGGCAGGCGCTTTGCGAGAGTCCATCTGCTCGGAGCCAGCTTCGACGAGACCAGGATTGATGCCACCGCGAAGATCGTCGAGATGATGATCAGGAGGAGAATGGGGAGGTACGCAGATAACGTCACGGCTTGAGCTCCGCCAGCTTCTTCATAAGCCTCATTCCTTTCTGCGCGGGCCCGTGAGCACGACCGTCTTCCAGGTTCCCCAACATAGTCAATGCGAAGCTCATCACCGGCTTCGAGTGCATCGCCATGGAGACAAACTTCTCCATCAACACGGGATGGCCGATCATGGCGACGAACCTTCTCCCGAGGCGATAGTAGGGCCCGTAGACGGCCTCGAGCTCGCGCGTGTAGCCGTCCAACGACGCCGATGAGCCGTCCCGGATGGCGGCGTCCAGATGGCGGGCGGCGATGCGGCCGGTCTCGTAGCCGTAGGCGATGCCCTCGCCGTTGCAAGGGTTGATCATTCCGGCGGCGTCACCCGTGAGCAAGAAGCCGGGCCCGTGGGGAGGCCAAACACTCGCGCCCATGAAGAGCCGCCCGGCGCGCGGCTTCGAGCAGACGGTGCCGGGGTTGACCTCCCACTCGGCCGGAAGGATCGATACGAAGTTGTTCTGGAGATCGTGCAGATTCACCGAGCGCCAGCCGTCGTAGGAGGAAAGCAGGCCTACCCCCGCATTCACGGTCCCGTCACCGACCGGGAAGACCCACCCGTACCCAGGCAGCGCCCGGGGCCCCGAACGGACCTCGAGGTAGGCCTCGAACCATCCGGAGTGTTCCATCGGCGACCGGAAATACTGCCGGATCGCCAGCCCCATGGGGTAATCCAGGTTGCGCTCCCGGCCGAGCGTGCGGCTGAACTTGGTGGCGGCGCCTTCTGCACAGACGACCCATTTCGAGCGGATGGTCTCGGTGTCGCCGTCCCGCTTGGCAACCACTCCCCGTACCACACCGTCGTCCCACAGGGGCTCGATCACCTGGGTTTCGTAGAGCACCTTGGCGCCGGCCGCCTCGGCGTTGTCGAGCACGATCCGATCGAGCTCCCGGCGCGGCTTCACCAGGCCGAAGCCGGGGAAGTCGTCGAGCTCCGGCCAGGGGAGGGCGAGTGTCCGGCCCGCGGCGTGTACCCGAAGCCCCTCGACCTTCTCCCAGGTGTCGATGGCCGCGCCCAGGCCCATGTCCTGGAGCATCTTGACTGCGCGCGGGGTGAGCCCGTCCCCGCAGGTCTTCTCCCGCGGGAACGATTTCTTCTCGCAAACGATCACCGAATGGCCCAGAGATGCCAGAAGGTGTGCAGCGGCGGCCCCTGAGGGCCCCCCTCCCACGATTGCGACGTCGACCTCGGTCGACAAGGGCTAACCTCTCTCCTCGCCGTGGTGCCGCGGCGAATTCGGGAGCCTTGTGAAAATTTTCACTAGCAGCGGGCTCAGTCTAATACCCTCTGCCGCGCTTGTCCCCGCCCTCGAGATCGAACCGGGTGGCTATCCGTTCCCTCCCCCGCCGCCCTTGGCTCCTCCATCGCTCCCTCCACCGCCGCTCCCTCCACCACCCGGGCCTTCGGCGATGACATCGCCTTGCATGCTGGGATGGATATCGCACTGGAAGTAGTACTCGCCCGAGTCGAGCGGGTCGACCTCGTAGGTGACGCTCGAACCCCCCGGGAGATCCTCCCCGTCGAACAGCGCACCCTCCTGGGCGGTCCCGGCGTCGGCGTCTTCGTAGACGGCGATGTTGTGTGGCTCGGTGTCCTGGTTGTCGAAGCCGATGGTCTGCGGCTCGCCCGCAGCCAGCTCGAGCGTGTCGGTGTCGAAGGCCAGGTTCTCCGCAACGACCTGAACGTCACCGGACGGAGCAGAGGCGCTGCCGCCTTCTGGAGCCGGTGCCTCTTCGCCGGAGGAGCCCGTGTCTCCACCGAGCAGGAGCACCACCGCGATCAGGGGAATGATCAGGTAGAGGAGCGCAAGGAATCCCGACCCACGGCGCTCGGTCTCGGTCGCGCTGACAGCGGGGACGCCGGAGGAGACAAGGTCGTCGATCAGCTTGCGGCGCCTGTAGACGGCCTGCTGCGCCTCGAACTGGGCGTCACTTGCAACCGAGTCCTCGGGGCGCAGCCGGTTGCCGGTAGGGGTTCCATGGCTGACCCCAAGCGTGTCGACGCGCGCCGGGGCCTCTGTGACGGTCGCACCAGGGGCTTCAGGCTGGGCCGGGGACTGCCCGGCGGGGGCGTGGGCGGGGGCCTGCGC
>JALZIC010000100.1 GCA_030860455.1 Actinomycetota bacterium | reverse complement strand
AGTTTTACTTCCGCACCACCGATGTCACCGGTTCGACCCGCCTCCCGGGTGGGACAGAGATGGTGATGCCGGGTGATAACACCGAGATGGAAGTCGAGCTCATCCAGCCGGTGGCCATGGACGAAGGCTTGCGCTTCGCGATTCGCGAGGGTGGGCGAACCGTTGGCGCCGGACGCGTCACCAAGATCCTCGAGTAACGAGAAAGAAGCTAAATGGCAAACGGTATGAAGATCCGCATCCGGCTGAAGGCCTATGACCATGAGGTCATCGACCAATCGGCGAGGAAGATCGTCGAAACCGTAACGCGCACGGGTGCGAGCGTGAACGGTCCGATCCCGCTTCCGACGGATCGGTCCCTCTACACGGTGATCCGCTCGCCGCACAAGGACAAGGATTCTCGAGAGCACTTCGAGATGCGAACGCACAAGCGCTTGCTTGACATCGTCAACCCGACGGCGAAGACGGTCGACTCCTTGCAGCGGCTGGACCTGCCTGCAGGTGTCGATATCGAGTTGAAACTGTAAAGAGAAGAGGAACTAACACCAGATGGCGACAGTGAAGGGCATCTTGGGCCGCAAGGTGGGAATGACCCAGGTTTTCGACAGCAACGGGCGTGCCGTACCGGTCACGGTCGTACAGGCGGGGCCCTGCCGCATCACCCAGATCAAGACCCCCGAGGCCGACGGGTATGGGGCGGTGCAGCTGGCCTTCGGGCCGGCATCCCGGGTCAACAAGCCGATGACGGGCCACTACTCGAAGTCGGGAGCCGACCCGGCGCGCCATTTGGTCGAGCTTCGAGTCGATGACCTCGACGCGTTCGACCTCGGCGGCGAGATCAAGGCGGACATCTTCGAACCTGGCGAAATCGTCGATGTCATCGGGGTCACGAAAGGCAAAGGGTTTGCCGGCGGAATGAAGCGTCACAACTTCAAGGGTTTGTCGGCAACCCACGGCACGCAGCGAAAGCACCGTTCCCCAGGCGCGATCGGCGCCTGCGCAACACCGGCAAGGGTGTTCAAGGGCACGCGTATGGCGGGACATATGGGGCACAAACGGGTGACCACGCTCAATTTGAAGGTGGTCTCCGCCGACGCCGGAAGGCACCTCTTGCTGATCAGGGGTGCCATCCCAGGTCCTAAGGGGGCGTTGATCATGGTCCGGTCGGCTGTCCGCATCAGGCAACGCGGGACGCAAAGGCAGGCCAGCTGATGCCGTCTTCTGCTACACGACTCGACGGAGCCGGTGCGAATCTCGGTGACCTCGAGCTTCCCGATGAGCTCTTCGGAGGGCCGGTCAACACCGATGTCATGCACCAGGTTGCGACCGCTCAGCTGGCCGCAGCCCGCTCGGGAACGGCATCGACCAAGACGCGCTCGGAGGTGCGAGGCGGCGGTCAGAAGCCGTGGCGTCAGAAGGGCACGGGGCGAGCCCGCCATGGATCCATCCGCAGCCCTATATGGGTCGGCGGAGGAGTCGTCTTCGGGCCAAAGCCGCGCGACTACACGCTACGGGTCCCGAAGAAGATGCGGCGCGCAGCGCTCCTATCCGCGCTTGCCTCCAAGGCATCGGAGGGACGAGTTGCGGTGCTTGAGAATTTCACCGAAACCAAGACCCGGGCGGCTGCCGCCCTTCTCCGTCAGGCCGAGATCTCGGGCCGGATACTGTTGGTCCTCGACCCGAACGACGATGTCTCGGCAACCGTCGACCGGGCCTTCCGAAACCTCCGAGGGTCGGCATTTTCACTCTACGGATCGCTTTCAACCTACGACGTGCTTGTCGCCGACGCCGTGATCTTCACCCGATCGGCGCTGGACGCCTTTGCGAGCTCGGCCCCCGTCAAAACTGAGGAGGCCTAGTCGTATGAGCGAATCGACCAAGAGTGATCCTCGCGATGTGATCCTGGCTCCGGTTGTGAGCGAGAAGTCATATGAGTTGTTGGATCAAAACGCCTATACGTTCAGGGTCCACCCACGCGCCAACAAGACCGAGATCAGACAAGCGGTCGAATCGATCTGGGACGTGAGGGTGCTCAACGTCAACACATTGAACCGGAAAGGCAAGGTCAAACGCTTCAGACTGAAGACGGGACGCCGGCCGGACTCGAAGCGGGCAATCGTCAAGCTCGCCGAGGGCGACCGGATCGACCTGTTCGAGCATCAGGGTTAAAGGCACAAGGAGCCACAGCATGCCGATACGGAAAGCAAAACCAACTTCACCGGGGCGCCGTTTCCAATCGCACTCGGACTTCTCCGAGTTGACGCGCTCGCAGCCGGAAAAGAACCTCGTGCAGCCCAAGCCGAAGAAGGCAGGGCGCAACAGCTACGGTCGCATAACCACCCGCCACCAGGGCGGCGGCAACAAGGTCAAGTACCGTCAGGTGGACTTTCGCCGCAACAAGGACGGTGTGGCGGCAAAGGTGGCCCACATCGAGTACGACCCGAACAGAAACGCCCGTCTAGCGCTGCTCCACTACCTCGATGGTGAGAAGCGTTACATTTTGCTGCCGAACCGGGTGCGGGTCGGCGATCTGCTCGAGTCCGGCCCGGGCGCGGACATCCGTCCCGGAAATGCACTCCCCCTGCGCAACATCCCGGTGGGCACGGTCGTGCACAATATCGAGCTCAAGCCGGGAGCAGGCGGCCGCATGGCCCGTTCTGCGGGAGCGTCCGTGCAGCTCGTTGCCAAGGAGGGCCGGCGAGCGACCTTGCGTCTTCCCTCCGGCGAGGTGCGGATGGTCGCCTCCGAGTGCCGCGCGACGGTTGGTTCGGTCGGCAACGCCGAGGCCGAGCTGATCTCGGTCGGCAAGGCCGGACGAAACCGATGGAAGAACAAGCGTCCGTCGGTCAGGGGAGTCGTCATGAACCCCGTCGACCACCCTCTCGGGGGAGGAGAGGGAAAGTCGTCGGGAGGGCGCCACCCCGTCAGCCCCTGGGGGAAGCCCGAGGGCCGTACACGGAAGAAGAAGTCGTCGGATGCTCTCATCGTTCGCCGGCGCGGAAAGAAAAGGGGGCGCTAAGTGCCTCGAAGCACAAAGAAGGGGCCATTCGTTGACGATCACCTTTATCTCAAGGTGGCCGCGATGAATAGCAAAAACGAAAGGCGCGTGATCAAGACGTGGTCGCGGCGCTCCACTGTGATCCCCGAGATGGTGGGCCACACGATAGCGGTGCACGACGGGCGCAAGCATGTGCCCGTCTACGTCACCGAGTCGATGGTTGGCCACAAGCTGGGCGAGTTCGCCGCGACGCGAGCCTTCCGCACGCACGGGGGCGCAACCGAACGCTCTACGAGGATCAGATAGATGGCCACCAGAATAGCTCCCTCCGCCGAGGAGGCGATGGCCAAGTCAAGCTTCACTCGGATTTCGCCAACAAAAGTGAGACAGGTCGTGGATCTCATTCGGGGCCACCACGTCGAGGACGCCCGGCGAATCCTGAAGTTCACCCAGCGAGGCGCGTGCGCACCGGTGGCCAAGGTGCTCGACTCGGCGATCGCCAATGCCGAGCACAATGGCGGATTGGACCGTGACGAACTGATTGTCGTGCGTGCGTGGGTCGACGAGGGCCCGACGTTGAGGCGTTTCCGCCCTCGTGCTCTCGGACGCGCGACCCGTGTCCGAAAGCGGACCTGCCACGTGTCCATAGTTGTGGGGAGGATCGAGCCACCCGTCTCGACTGGGCCGGCCGGGCCGAATAGAGCGAGCCGGCGGAGTGGGACGGCGGCGGGAACGGGTTCGACCGAGTCTCCCTCGTCACGAGAAGGGCGCCGGCGCGCGCCTGAGAGCGAAGGAGATCGCTAGTGGGTCAAAAAGTCCATCCCTATGGGCTCCGGCTCGGGATCCACACCGACTGGAAGTCACGGTGGTATTCGGAGAAGCAATACGGCGACTATCTCGAGGCTGATCTCCGCATCCGTCAATACCTCTCCGAACAGCTGCCGCATGCTGGTATCAGCAGGGTTGACATCGAGCGCACGCGCGAGCGTGTGCGCATCGACGTCCATACGGCCCGCCCGGGAATCGTGATCGGCAGGAGGGGATCGGAGGCAGAGCGCCTGCGGTCGCACCTCGAATACATGGAGTCGCGCATCTACGGCAAGCCGACGGACGTGCGTCTGAACATCATCGAAGTAAAGCAGCCAGAGCTTGACGCCCAGTTGATTGCGCAGGGTGTGTCGGAGCAGCTCGTAAGCCGTGTCTCGTTTCGCCGAGCTATGAAGAAGGCAGTAGGCACGGCGATGCGCAATGGCGCCAAGGGCGTACGGGTGCAATGTGGCGGACGTCTGGGTGGCGCCGAGATGAGCCGCACGGAGTGGTACATCGAAGGACAGATGCCACTCCACACCCTCAGGGCGGATGTCGACTACGGGCTGTCAGAGGCCAGAACCACCTTCGGCCGCATCGGCGTCAAGGTCTGGATCTACAAGGGCCCGTTCCAGGACATCTACGCTTCGGCTCGCGACGTTGCGAGGCTGCGCCGCGAGGCCGCCCTCGCCGCCGGTGAAACTGTGGGACGTGGTGCGGAAGAGCGCCGCGCCGGAAATGGACGTCCCTCGACACGACGCGCCGGTACCGATCCCGCACCCGGTCCTGCCCGAGCTCAGACCTCGAGTGAAGGTAGCGGTAATGCTGCAACCTAAGCGAGTCAAGCATCGTAAACAACAGCGTGGCCGCATGCGCGGTCAGGCGAAGGGCGGAACGCAGGTGAGCTTCGGTGATTTCGGGCTTATGGCTCTCGAGCCGGGATGGGTCACAAACCGCCAAATCGAAGCAGCACGAATCGCCATGACTCGCCACATCCGCCGAGGCGGAAAGGTATGGATCAACGTGTTTCCGGACAAACCGGTCACCAAGAAACCGGCCGAGACGCGTCAGGGATCCGGCAAAGGGAACCCGGAGCACTGGGTCGCGGTCGTGAAACCGGGACGGGTCATGTTCGAGATAGCCGGCATCCCCGAGCCATTGGCCAAAGAGGCCATTCGGCTGGCGGCCCACAAGCTGCCTATCAAATGCCGGTTCGTGGCCCGGGAACAGCCATTGGAGGTGCAGTAACCGGTGGCCAAGGCGTCCGAGCTGCGGGATCAGAGCTATGAGGAGATCGAGCAGAGGCTTGCAGAGACCAAAGAGGAGCTTTTCAACTTGCGTTTTCAGAATGCGACCGGACAACTTGACAACTACCGGCGGCTGCGCGCCCTGCGTAAGGACATCGCTCGTATGAAGACGATTCTCCATGCGATGGAGCTGAGCAGAGGGAGCACCACATGAGCCTTCCGGAACCGTCCGTCACGAGAGGCGATCGCAAGGTGCGGGTCGCTCGCGTTGTCTCCGACCGCATGGACAAGACGATCGTGGTCGAGATGCAGGACGCCGCCGCCCACGCAACCTACGGCAAGATCGTGCGGCGCAAGCAGCGCCTGAAAGCACATGACGAGGACAACCAGGCATCGGTTGGCGACACAGTCAGAATCATGGAAACCCGGCCCCTGTCACGCACGAAACGCTGGCGTGTGACCGAGATTGTGGAAAAGGCAGAGTGATACAACAAGAAACGCGCTGTCGCGTGGCAGACAACACGGGAGCCCGGGAGGTTCTCGTCATCAAGGTGCTCGGTGGATCCAGACGCCGTTACGCCGGCATCGGCGATGTCGTGGTGTGCGCTGTCAAAGATGCGTTGCCCGGCGGCGCCGTGCGGCGATCCGATGTGGTCAAGGCCGTCGTGGTGAGAACCGCAAAGGAGCGCCGTAGAGGCGACGGCTCCTATATCAAGTTCGACGAGAACGCAGTTGTGATCGTCGACGGGCAGATGCAGCCGCGCGGGACGAGGATCTTCGGACCGGTAGCACGTGAGCTTCGGGACAAGCGTTTCATGAAAATCATCTCACTGGCCCCGGAGGTGCTCTAGGTGTCCGTCAAGATCAAGAAAGGCGACCGTGTTGCGGTTATTGCGGGAAAGGACCTTGGCGCCGAAGGGCAGGTTCTCCAAGTGCTTCCCGCCAAGCGCCGGGTGCTGGTCGAGGGCGTCAACCAGATCACCCGCCATGAAAAGGTCCGCATGGGCCGTCGGGGTAATCAGGAAGGTGGTATCAGTCACCGGGAGGCCGCCGTCGATATCTCGAACGTGGCCCTCGTGTGTCCGAACGACGGCCCAACCCGAGTTGGATTTCGAATCGAGGAGTCCACCGGTGCCAAGGTGCGAGTGTGCAAGAAGTGCGGAACGGAGCTGTAACCATGACCCAGACGGATACCGAAACCTATACACCCAGGCTCAAAGAGAGCTTCAACACGGTGCTGCGCGAGCGGCTGAAGGATGAGCTCAGCCTGAGCAACATCATGGAGGTCCCCAGGCCGGTGAAGGTGGTAGTGAACATGGGGGTTGGAGAAGCCTCCAAGGACGCGAGGCTTCTCGAAGGGGCAGTGCGGGATCTGACTACCATTGCCGGACAGAAGCCGGCGATCCGTCGCGCCAGAAAATCAATCGCCACCTTCAAAATCCGCCAGGGTATGCCGATCGGCACGAGCGTGACTATCCGAGGGGACCGAATGTGGGACTTCCTCGACCGGCTTGTGTCTGTGGTGCTTCCCCGGACCAGGGACTTCCGGGGTTTGAATCCCGCATCCTTCGACGGGAACGGGAACTACTCCATGGGTTTGACCGAGCAATTGGTGTTTCCTGAGATCGACTACGACGACATCGATGCGACACGCGGTATGGATATAACGATTGTGACCACAGGCAAGGACGACGCGACAGGCAGGGCGCTCCTCACGGCCTTGGGGCTCCCCTTCAGGCAGACGACGGGATAGAAGAGATGATCGAGTTGCAGGCGGTGACAGCTTAGATGGCGAAAAAGGCGTTGGTCATGAAGGCGCAGAAACAGCCGAAGTACAAGGTGCAGGCCTACACGAGGTGCAAGCGTTGTGGTCGGCCGCGTGCGGTCTACAAGAGGTTCGCTTTGTGCCGCCTTTGCTTCCGCTCCATGGCCCACAACGGGGAAGTCCCCGGGATCACGAAGGCGAGTTGGTGATCCGATGACGATGACAGATCCGATCGCCGACATGCTGGCCAGGGTCCGCAACGCTTCCTCCGCGATGCACGATGACGTGACCATCCCGGCCTCGAAACTCAAGGAGAACATCGCCCACATCCTGCTGGACGAGGGGTTTGTCTCGGGAGTCGAGACCGTGACCGAAGACGGCCACCCGAGCATCAAGATAAGGTTGAAGTATTCAGAGGAGCGAGACCGAGCGATCGCAGGGATCCGCCGCGTTTCGACGCCTGGGCGCCGGGTCTACAAGGGATCGAAGGAGCTGCCGCGCGTCCTCGGTGGGTTGGGCGTGGCGATCATCTCGACTTCACAGGGTTTGATGACGGACAGGCAGGCTCGAAAGGCGAGAGTCGGTGGCGAGATACTCGCCTACATCTGGTAACTAGGAAGAAGGTACGATCGTGTCACGAGTTGGATTAGCCCCCATAGCGGTTCCCGACGACGTCAGCATCAGCGTCACCGCGAATGCAGTCCACGTCAACGGGCCGCGCGGTGAGCTGCATCGTGCGATTCCTGCGGGTATTGCGGTCGAACACGCCGACGGCTCGATTTTCGTGAGACGGCAGAGCGAAGTGCGTGAAGTGCGGGCGTTGCACGGCCTGATTCGGAGCCTGGTCGCCAACATGGTCGAAGGGGTCACCCGCGGTTTCGAGAAGCGTCTCGAGATCCACGGCGTCGGGTATAGGGCCCAGAAGCAGGGCAGCGACCTCGAACTCGCTGTCGGCTACTCGCACACGGTCAGAAAGCCCGCGCCCGATGGTGTGGAGTTCGAGGTGCCCACCCCCACGCGCATCACGGTAAAGGGAATAGACAAAGAGCTGGTCGGCCAGGTTGCTGCCGAGGTTCGGGCTATCCGGAAACCCGAACCCTACAAAGCAAAGGGAATTCGCTACGAAGGCGAGTACATCCGCCGCAAGGCCGGCAAGGCTGCTAAGGCGGGCGGCTAGAAAGTGGCAATGGTATGAGGACTGAGTTGAAGGCAAAGGGGCGCGCCGCGAGACACCGCCGCGTTCGGAAGAAGGTGGCCGGCACGCCGGAACGTCCGCGCCTTGCGGTGTACCGCTCGAACCGGCACATCTATGCACAGGTGATCGATGACGTCGCAGGCAGGACCCTAGCGGCGGCATCGACTCTGGGGAACGGCGCGTCGGGTGATCCCAAGAAGAAGGCCAAAGAAGTGGGATTAGCCGTGGCTGAGGCGGCGAAGACCGCCGGAATCGGCAAGGTGACCTTCGATCGCGGTGGCTTCAGGTACCACGGTCAAGTGCGTGAGGTCGCCGAAGGAGCGCGCGAAGGTGGTCTCGAGCTGTGACCACAGGACGTAAGTACACCTACAGAGGGAGCAGCTGATGGGGCGATCTGGTCGTGGCCGTTCGTCTCGTGACGACGACCGCATGCATTACGAGGAACGAGTCGTATCGATCAACCGGGTGTCCAAGGTCGTAAAGGGTGGCCGAAGGTTTTCGTTTACGGCTCTAGTGGTAGTCGGCGACGGCGCGGGGCAGGTCGGCGTCGGCTACGGGAAGGCGCGTGAGGTCCCGGCCGCGATACAAAAGGGCGTCGAGGAGGCGAAGGGCAGCTTCTTCAGGGTCCCGATGGTGGGTCAGACGATCGTCCACGAGATCACGGGCGAGGATTCCGGAGGTGTGGTGCTCCTGAAGCCGGCGTCCCCTGGGACGGGCGTCATTGCGGGCGGCCCGGTGCGTGCTGTGGTCGAGTGTGCCGGTATTCGAGACATCCTGTCGAAGTCGCTGGGATCCGACAACGCCATCAACATCGTGCACGCCACGATGAAAGGGCTCAAGAGCTTGACCACCGCCGAACAGGTCGCTCGTAAGCGCGGCAAGAGGCCCGAAGAGGTGGCGCCCCCATATCTGCTCAATAACGCCTCTCCTTCGGGGGGCTGACCCTTAAATTGGTGGGCCTGATACAACAGGTTCGAGGACACCTTTCACGCATTGGAGTTTGCACAACATGAAGCCTCATGATCTAAAGCCACCCCCAGGGTCTCGCAAGGCGGCCAAACGCGTCGGACGCGGCGAGGGCTCGGGACACGGCAAGACGGCCGGCCGTGGAAGCAAGGGAACAAGAGCCCGAGGCTCCGTTCCGGCCGGCTTCGAGGGCGGCCAGATGCCGCTGCTGCGCCGGGTGCCCAAGCTGAAGGGTTTCAGGCCGCCAAATAGGAATGTCTACGGCGTCGTAAACCTCGATGCGCTCGACGCTCTGCCCGGCCCGGTGCTGGGACCGGATGAGATCCGGGCCGCCGGCCTGCTTCACAAGCGCAATTCCCTGATCAAGGTTCTCGGCCGGGGCGAGATTACGGGGGCAAAGACCGTGCGGGCCCACGCATTCAGCCTCTCGGCAAGGGCGAAGATCGAGTCCGCAGGTGGCTCGGCCGAGCTCATCTCAACGGCTCCTGCGGGGACGAAGGCGGCTCGGTGAATCTTCTGGGTGCGTTCGCCAGCGCCTTCAGGATCCCCGATCTGCGAAAGAAGATCCTCTTTACTCTGCTGATAATCGCCGTCTACCGATTCGGCGCCCACGTACCGACGCCCGGGATCAACGTGCAGGCGGCTCAGGATTTCTCACGAGGGGCGCAGGGCGGAGTGTTTCAGTTCATCAACCTGTTCTCCGGTGGCGCCCTGACCCAGATGGCCATCTTTGCCCTGGGAATCATGCCCTACATCACTTCGTCGATCATCATGCAGCTGTTGACCGTGGTGATCCCGAAGCTCGAGGCGTGGTCGAAGGAGGGTGAGACCGGCACCAAGAAGATCACCCAGACGACGCGCTATCTGACCGTGGTGCTGGCCCTGCTTCAATCGACGGGCCTGGCCTTTCTGTTTCACAGCGGAGGCTTGCAAACGGGCGCAACGACTGTGGATCTCATCCCGAACTTCACCGCACCCCGTGTCGCCCTTGTGGTCCTGTCCCTCACGGCGGGCACCGCTCTCATCATGTGGCTGGGCGAGCTCATCACGCAGCGTGGGATCGGCAACGGCATGTCGATCCTGATCTTTGCCTCGATCGTTTCGACGCTTCCGAGTGAGGGGCAGGCGATCCTGGCGCAGAAGGGCTGGGGGATCTTTCTCCTGATATGCCTGATGGGGATTGGCATCATCGTGGCGATCGTGGCCATGGAACAGGGTCAGCGACGGATTCCCGTCCAGTACGCCAAGCGTGTGGTCGGCAGGCAGATGTACGCGGGCAGCTCGACCTACATCCCACTCAAGGTCAACCAGGCGGGCGTAATCCCGATCATCTTCGCTTCGAGCGTTCTCTACATTCCCTCGCTGCTACAGAACGTGATCCAAAACCAGGCGATTCAAAACTTCATCTCTAACTACCTGGTCAACCCTTCAAGCATCTTGTACATGATCCTCTACGGAACGATGGTCGTCTTTTTCGCCTACTTCTATACGGCGATCTCGTTCAACCCCACCGACGTCGCCGACAACATGAAAAAGTACGGCGGTTTCATACCGGGGATCCGCCCGGGCCGGCAGACGGCGGAGTACCTCGACCGCATCCTGACCCGAATCACTCTCCCGGGAGCATTGTTCATCGCGGCGATCGCCCTGCTCCCATCGATCTTCACGGCCACTCAGAACATCAGCGCGCTGCCTTTCGGGGGAACGTCGATACTGATCACCGTTGGGGTGACGCTCGAGACCATGAAACAAATCGAGTCGCAGCTCACGATGCGGCACTACGAAGGCTTCCTCAAATAGTGCGTCTGGTGATCTTCGGACCGCAGGGGGCGGGGAAGGGTACCCAGGGAAGTCTCATCTCGGAGGAGTGGGGCATCCCCGCCATCTCAACCGGCGACATCTTCCGGTGGAAAATCGCCCAGGGCACTGAGCTCGGCCGGGCCGTCAAGGAGTATGTCGACAATGGAGATCTGGTTCCCGATCGCTTGACGGTACGTCTGGTTCGGGATCGACTTGCTCAGGAAGACACGGCATCGGGTTGGCTGCTCGACGGTTTCCCACGCAACATCGGGCAGGCGGAAGCGCTCGACAAGCTTACTGCGGACCTTGGCACTGCCCTTGACGCTGCCCTGTTGCTGGACGTTCCAGAGGAGGTGTCGCTGCACCGCATATTGGGGCGCACTGTGTGCTCGGGCTGCGGTCGCCCGTACCACGTGGACGTGCCCCCCCGAGAAGATGCGATCTGCGACGTCTGTGGGGGCGAGGTCGTCGAGCGCAGTGATGACAACGACAAGGAAGCCGTCCGGAGGAGACTGAGGACCTATTACGATGAGACCGCCCCTCTGGCGGATTTCTATGAGGAGCACGGCCTCCTTCGCCGAATCGACGGCAACGGTTCTCCGGATGAAATTTTCCAGCGAATTAAGAGAGACCTTCTAAGGGTGAGCAAGCGATGATCTACAAGAAGTCAAGCGAAGAGATCGCGGGCATGCGGCGAGGCGGGAGCATTCTCGTCGACACGCTCAACCGCCTCGAAGAGGCGCTGCGCCCTGGCATCACCACGGCCGCGCTCGACGACATTGCCGAGAGGTCGATCACGTCGCAGGGCGCCACGCCGTCATTCAAGGGCTACAGGGGTTTTCCCGCCTCCATCTGCACCTCACCGAACCACGTCATCGTTCACGGGATCCCCGGGCCCGTGGTGCTCGAAGAGGGTGACATCGTGTCCCTCGACGTAGGTGTCCTCTACGTCGGCATGCACGTGGACTCGGCGTGGACGTTTCCAGTGGGGCAGGTGGATCCGGCCACGGCCGCGCTCTTGAGGGCAAGTGAGGCGGCCCTCGAGGCGGCGATCGCACAGTGCCGGCCCGGGGCGCGCCTCGGTGATGTCGGCCACGCGGTGGAGGAGGTAGCAGAGGGGGCCGGTTTCTCCGTCGTCCGCGAGTACGTGGGTCACGGAGTGGGGCGCTCACTGCACGAGGACCCACAGATTCCCAACTACGGGCCCCCCGGGCGCAGGGAGATGCTCGGGGCCGGCATGACCCTTGCGATCGAGCCAATGATCAACGCCGGAGGGGCGGCGACCAGAGCGTTGGATGACGGCTGGACGGTGGTTACCGCGGACGGTGCGCCGTCGGCCCATTTCGAGCACACGGTGGCGATTCTGCCCGAGGGCCACGAGGTCCTGACCAGCCGCACCCATGCCCGTCCACCGGTCGCCGTCGGCGCTTCTTGACCCAGACCTCGACCGGCGGCCGTCGAGCCGCTCCCGGCTCGACGGAAAGCTTCACCGGAGGCGCTCGACCTGCCCAAACGCGTCTGCTATCCTTGGGCGTCGGCCCGCTCCCCAGAGTCTCTGCCAGCTTTCTTCTCCGCGGGGCCGGCCGGCCAAAGAACCGTCGAGACAAGAAAGCCGCGCGTGGCTAAGAACAAAGACAAAACCTCGCAGAAGGAAGAGGGCATACAGGTGGAGGGCGCCGTAATCGAGCCGCTCCCGAATGCAATGTTTCGGGTCGAGCTGGACAACGGACACCGGGTGCTGGCTCATATCTCGGGGAAGATGCGGATGCACTACATACGGATTCTTCCCGGCGACCGCGTCCTCGTCGAGCTGTCTCCGTACGATCTCAGTCGCGGCCGAGTGGTTTACCGCTACAAGTAGAGATGGGGCCCAGATGAAGGTGCGTCCAAGTGTCAAGCAAATATGCGACAAGTGCAAGATCATTAGACGCCATGGCACGGTCATGGTCATCTGCTCGAACCCCAGACATAAGCAACGCCAGGGATAAGGGGGCCATTTGGCACGGATTGCGGGAGTTGACCTTCCGAGGGACAAGCGACTCAATATAGGTCTCACGTACATCTACGGCATCGGTGACACCAAGGCCATGGATATCTGCAGGGGCACCTCCGTCAATCCCGCCACGCCTGTGCGGGATTTGACGGACGAGGAAGTCGTCCGCATCAGAGAATGGATTGGCACCAACCTCAATGTCGAAGGCGACCTTCGACGTGAGGTCAACCAGCACATAAAGCGGAAGATCGAGATCGGGTCCTATCAGGGGCTGCGGCACCGGCGTGGTTTGCCGGTCCACGGGCAACGGACCCATACGAATGCGCGCACACGCAAAGGACCGAAGAAGGCCATCGCAGGCAAGAAAAAGACCAAGTAGTAGCTAGGGGGCATAAGAGATTTGGCACCTCCCAAGAAGAGCACGAAGAAGACCCGGCGGCGTGAGAAGAAGAACGTCGTTCACGGGGTGGCTCATATCAAATCGACCTTCAACAACACGGTCATTTCCATAACCGACCTCGAAGGAAACGTCCTGGCGTGGGCATCCGCCGGAAATGTCGGCTTCAAGGGGTCGCGTAAGTCCACGCCCTACGCCGCCCAGCAGGCAGCTGAAGCCGCCTCACGACGGGCACAGGAGCACGGTGTCCGGCGGGTCGATGTCGAGGTCAAGGGCCCCGGTTCCGGCCGCGAGACCGCCGTACGGTCGCTGCAGGCGTCTGGTCTCGAGGTCATGGTCATCAAGGACGTTACCCCCGTGCCCCACAACGGGTGCCGCCCCCGCAAGAGGAGGCGTGTGTAGCCCTATGTCCAGAGAGCTAGGTCCGCGGTGCAAACGGTGCCGCCGGGAGAAGATGAAGCTGTTCTTGAAGGGCACCCGGTGTGAGTCGCCCAAATGCCCAATCGAGAAGGGCCGTCCGCCCCCAGGCGAGCATGGACGCGCACGCGTGCGCGAATCCGAATATCTCCTCCAGCTTCGCGAGAAGCAAAAGGCAAAGCGTTTCTACGGGGTTCTCGAGAAGCAGTTTCGCAGCTACTACGAGGAGGCAGCTCGCTCCAAAGGCGTGACCGGTGAAGAGCTCATTCGAATATGCGAATCACGACTCGACAACGTCGTGCATCGGTCTGGACTGGCCATGAACCGGTCGATGGCTCGCCAGCTCGTAAGCCATGGTCACTTCGAGGTGAACGGCAAAAAGGTGAACATCCCTTCGTTCAGGGTTAAATCCGGCGATGTCGTTGCGGTACGGAATCGCTCGAAGAGCATGGGCCGGATCATCGAGAACGCAGCGTTCCATGAAGGTCGTCCGGTCCCCGAATGGCTGCGCTCGAACTTGAGGGAGATGACAATAGAGGTCGTTGCGTTGCCGGAGCGCGAGCAGATGGACGTGCCCGTTCAGGAGCAGCTGATCGTCGAGTACTACTCGAAGTAAAGACGCAAATCACCGGAGCAGATGGCTCCGTGTTGGGAAGGAGCTTCATGGATCTCTTGGTAGTCCAGCGCCCCCAGATCTCCCAAGAGGAGATCAGCGAGGCGCGGCGCAAATTCGTGGTCGAGCCCCTCGAGCCCGGCTTCGGCTACACGCTCGGTGTCGCTTTGCGCCGCACCCTGTTGTCCTCCATACCCGGGGCTGCCGTGACACAGGTGAAGATCGATGGGGTCCTGCATGAGTTCTCCACGATCGAAGGTGTCAAGGAGGACGTCACAGACATCGTCCTGAACCTCAAAGAGCTGGTCATCCGCAGCGACAACGAAGAAGCGACGACCGTGTATCTGCGCGTCACCGGCCCTGCCGATGTAACGGCCGGAAGCATCGAATTGCCGGCGGGCCTCGAGATCTTCAACCCTGAACATCACATCGCAACGCTTAACGGCAAGTCGACATTGGCAATGGAGTTGAGAGTCGAGCAAGGGCGCGGGTACGTCCCCGCAGCGACTGCGCCCAAGGAGGCCATCGGGGCGATACCGATCGACGCATTGTTCTCGCCGGTCAAACGGGTCACCTATGAGGTCGAGCCGACCCGCGTTGCCCAGATGACGAACTACGACCGCCTCGTCCTTGACGTCGAAACCGACGGCTCCATGGCGCCGGCCGACGCGCTCTCTGCGGCCGGATCGACTCTCGTCGAATTGTTCCAGCTCTTTTCCGCCGTCGGCGAGGGCGAAGGCGGGCTTGTCATAGGTCCGGAGGAGGGAGGCGATGCCGAATCGGGCCTGCTGACCACCCCGATCGAGGATCTCGATCTGACCGTGCGCTCCTACAACTGCCTCAAGCGCGAGAACGTCACCACCGTTGGTGAGCTGGTGCAGAAGTCCGAGCAGGACTTGCTCGAGATCCGCAACTTCGGGCAGAAATCCATCGACGAGGTGAAGGGAAAGCTCGAGGAGATGGGTCTCAGCCTCGCCGAGAGGGACTTCTAATGCCCCAACCGAAAAAGGGCCCCAGCCTCGGTTCTTCCCCGTCACACCAGCGCCTGATGCTCGCCAACCTTGCCCTGTCGCTGTTCGAGCACGAGAAGATCAGAACCACCGAGGCCAAGGCCAAGCTCCTTCGTCCCTACGCCGAGCGGCTGATAACCAAAGCCAAGAAGGGCGGCATTCACGACCGCCGCCAGGTGCTCTCTGTGATCGAGGATCGAGCCGTGGTCCACAAGCTGTTTGCCGATATCGGGCCGCGCTTCGCCTCACGCAACGGTGGCTACACCCGGATCCTCAAGCTAGGACAACGCAGTGGAGACGGGGCACCGATGGCATTGATCGAGCTGGTCGACTCCGCCATCGCCTCCTCGGGGGAGGAAGCGGACGCCGGAGGTGAACGAGGTCGCCGGAGATTGCGGCGTCCCGGGCGCAGACGTCAGACGGAGCTTCCCGAGGACAAACCGGTGCGATCTCAGGCAGCCGCGGCAGCTGCAGTCAACGACCTACAGCCGACTGACGAGGAAGAGGCGACCCTCGAGCCGGCTGCCGTGGACGATGCAGCCTCCGACGAAAACTCCTCCGACGAGGACTCCTCCGACGCCGACGACGACCAGCCGGAGCCCGGCAAGAGCTGAACCTGCGCCTGGACGTCGCTTATGACGGCGCCCCTTTCCGCGGCTGGGCGCAGCAGGCGGGAGCACGAACCGTGCAGGGAGATCTCGAAGCGGCCCTCGAGCAGGTGCTCGGTGCCCGCCCCGAAACCGTTGGAGCCGGGCGTACCGATGCCGGTGTCCACGCCCTCGGCCAGGTTATGGGGGTTCCCGGCGTGGCCGATGATGTCGATCTCACCCGTCTTCGCCTGTCCCTGAACCGCCTGTGCGGCCCCTCGATTGCAGTCACTAGCGTCGTCAAGGCACCGGACGATTGGCATGCTCGATTCAGTGCCCGCTCGCGGACCTATGTCTACGCGGTTCTGCAGGCGCCGGTTCACGACCCCTGGCTGACCGGCACCTCGCTTCACCATCCGGGCGAGCTCGACATGGTTGCCATGAACGAGGCGTGCGGACATCTGTTGGGTGAGCACGATTTCTCGTCCTTCGGGCGGGTTGCCGAGGGACTGAGCCCGGAGCGTCATCTGTGGGAGCTCCGCTGGACCAGGAGGGGACACCTGCTGACCCTTCGCGCCAGGGCCAGCTCTTTCATCGGTCAGATGGTGCGATCGTTGGTGGGAACGCTGATCCGGGTGGGGGAGGGTCGTCGCTCCCCGGATGATCTACCCGCAATTCTGGCGAGCAGAGATAGGGGCGCCGCCGGACCGGTCGCCCCGCCCCATGGGCTCTGCCTCGTTTCGGTCGAGTACGACGGTGACTGGAGCCAGCCGTTTGACCCGTTCAGGTAGTGCCGTTATCCTGAATCCTTCCCCGGGTGCCGGTTTGTCCGGCAGCCTGCCCGAAACTCCCAAGGACGCATAATGAAGACCCATTCAACCAAGCCAAGCGAGGTCACACGCGAGTGGTGGCTCATCGACGCCGACGGCGTCGTGCTCGGTCGTCTAGCCGCTGAGATCGCAAAGATCCTGCGCGGCAAGAACAAGCCCTATTTCGCTCCGCATCTCGATACGGGCGACCACGTCGTCGTGATCAACGCCTCAAAGGTGATCCTCACCGGCAATAAGCTGCTGCAAAAGCAGCACTACCGCCACTCGGGGTACCCGGGTGGGCTGAAGACCGTGCCGTACTCCAAGCTGATGGCGACCCGGCCGGATTTGGCCATCGAGAAAGCGGTCAAGGGCATGCTCCCACGCAACCGGCTTGGAAACGCGATGCTGAAGAAATTGAAGGTCTATGCCGGGCCGGAGCACGCCCAGGCCGCGCAGAACCCCAAGCCCCTCGACGTCAAGCCGGTAGCGGCTCCGCGCAATGTCGAGCAGGCGCACACGATCGAGGAGGTCCTGGGTGCCTAACGAACTGGCCGCTGCAACCGGCCGGCGCAAAGAAGCGGTCTGCCGGGCGCGCCTCATGGAGGGCACGGGCCGGTGGTCCATCAACGGACGACCGATCGAAGACTACTTTCCGAGCGCAACCCACCGCATGATCATCACCGAGCCCCTGCGCTTGACGAGCACCGAGGGCCGCTACGACATCCTGGTCAAGATCCAGGGCGGCGGGGCAAGCGGGCAGTCGGGCGCGCTCCGTCACGCAATCTCTCGGGCCCTGGTCAACCTTGACCCGGACCTGCGCCCTGTCCTGAAATCGTCCGGCTTCCTAACCCGCGACGCCCGCGAAAAAGAACGTCGCAAGTACGGACTGAAAAAGGCCCGCAAGGCCCCCCAGTACAGCAAACGCTAAGCAACCGTCGCCGCTAAAATCACAGGTGGGCGCCACCCCTGTGGCCCACCCGCACCGCCAACAGAGCTCGTGCTCTAACCACACGAGACGTCGCTGTATGCACGAGATGCATTCCAAGCACACTCAGCCACATGAAGCAAGGGTCACGATAGGCGGGCGCGTCGAGCCCCAATGCGGTCAGACTCGGGCGTGAGGTCACAGGAAGCGCAAGAACACATCAATACGGCACCAAATCACTCGCTTTCTAAAGCGGAACAGGGCATCATCCTGAGTCAAGGCGGCGCTCCTTTCTGTTCGACTTGTCCGGCCAAACAGGAGGATGCCCCGCCTTGCTTTCTTGGGCGAAAAATTTACACGGGTGTCTCTATATCCCGGGGATGGAAGATCTATAAGGGGGTCTCCTCCTACTGATCCCCCGGGGGGTAGATGTCGAAGATGCCTCATGGTTCGGCGGGCTTGAGCTTGCCGGCACGACGGTCGCGTTTCGTCTTGGCCTGATGGCAGTTCCGGCAGCGAGGGCGGAGGTTGTCGGTCGAGGCGGGCCCGCCGGCGATATGAGGTTCGAGG
>JALZIC010000096.1 GCA_030860455.1 Actinomycetota bacterium | reverse complement strand
CACCGCCACCAGAAAACTTGCCTTAGAAAGAAACCAGCTTTGAGACAGCTTTGAGACAGCAGATCTCTGAGCGATTGGACACGAGCGATGAGACAAGACAAACACGCCCTGACCAGGGCAAACGCTCAGTGGACCAGAGGGGATTCGAACCCCTGACCTCACCCGTGCGAGGGGTGCGCTCTACCAACTGAGCTACTGGCCCTTAGGCCCATTATCCTAACCAGCGCTCGTCGGTGGCCTTGAAGACAACCTAGGGGTCGCCCAGCAGCTCCGCATGCTTGTGAAGGGCGTCACGGAGCGAGCTCTGGATCGACGAGGTGGTGAAGTCACCGCGGGTTCGCTCGATGATCGATCTCGCCACATCGGTCAGGCGCCTCAATCCGTGGGTGATGCCGTCGGGGTAATCCATCGAGATCAGCAAGTAGTAGATGTCGTCCATCTCGTCGAGCAGAGTCTCGCAGCGCGCCAGGTCCCCACGGCGCATCAGGTCGAGGATGTGGCGGCGCAACTCCCCTATCGATTCGGCCATGCCCTTGAGGTAGGCGGAAGGAGACACATCCATTCTCTGGGGAGTCGGCATCTCCGCGCCGGTCACCAATGCGAGGGTGATGCGGGCCTCGGCGAGCTCTTTCTCGGCGTCGTGCACGAACCCCGCCATCAGGATGTCCTCGTGGCCCTCGATGGTGCGCCGCGCCTCGTCGAGCTCGCGCTGGGCGTCGTCTATCAGGCTCCGAGCCGACTCGACCTCGCCGCGGTGAAGAGCCCTGATCCCGTTACCGCACGACCGGATGACATTGCGGCTGCCGGCAAGCCCCGCCTCACGTGCGGAGGTTTTCTCGTCGAAGCCACGCCGGAGCTCGGCCCCCAACTCGGTCAGATCCACCCCTGAACCTTACCGAGCGGACGAAGCGGCCTCACCCAACTTCTCGGAGCTTCTGGCCGCCGGAAGCGGGTGGACGACGGCTCTCTCCTGATTCCGCATCTCCTTGCTCCCGACCAGATACGTCACATAACCGGCCAAGAGGAGATCGGCGACGATCTGGCCCGCCAACGCCGCCGGCCCGAGCCAAACGGCGGCCACACCCGTAGTCAACACGAGGGCAACCAGGCCCAGGAGCAGCCGCTTGCGAAATTGAACCGCTCTGCGCATCCGGGCGCGCCGTACAAGCTCCGGGGACTGGGGCATCAGGATCCAGCGGCCGCCCGGATCGGATCGCCGCATGGCCCTCGTCCGACCCCCTAGGGCCTCACCATCGAAGGGCTCGTTTCCCTTGCGTGCATGCCGCACGGCCGGAACAAAGGTAACGACGAACAAAATGAGTAATACAACGGTGAACATGACGTCCACGCCGCCCTCCCGAGGCTTGAGACCCTCCCTTTGCAGCACAAGCTATCGCGCGGACAGGTGCGGGCCCCGCATTCCGGGAAATACAGAGGCCGTAGCATGAGGATCCCTGGCCCAAACTTCCACGAGGAGCCGCATGACGCTCGAAATCACCGTCTCTGAGGAAAACCCGCTCGAGGTCGCCTGCGACACGCTGGTGGTAGGGGCCCACGGGTCAGGGGAGGGCCCCCGCCTGAAGGGGCCTGGGCGGGCAGCCGACGAGGCAATGGATGGCCGTCTCGGCCGCCACCTCGAGGCGATCGGGTTCCAAGCCGGTCCCGGAAAAGTCGTGCTCGTCCCCACTCACGGAGCGATTGCGGCACCGGTTGTTGCCGTTGCGGGCCTTGGGCCCGAGTCGGAGGCGCAGAAGTCCCGGGTCAGGCGCGCCGCGGCGGCTTGTGCGCGCTCCCTTGGACACGCCTCGATGCTGGCATCCACACTCCACACCGACGGGCCGGAGGGTTCGGCTGCTGCGGCAGCCGAGGGCTACCTGCTGGGCGCCTACCGATTTACGCCTCACAAGACGAGCCCAGCAGAGATCAAGCTGTCACGGGTGCTGTTCCTCGGGGCCCAGGCGGACGAGGTCGCCAGAGGTGCGGTCTACGGTTCGGCCACGACGCTCGCACGCGACCTCATCAACGAACCGCCCTCCCTCCTCACCCCCGAGGTGCTGGCTGCCCGGGCGGTCGAGATCGCAACCTCCGGCGGATATACAAGCAAGGTTTGGGATGTTGATGCGCTCAAAGCGGACGGCTTCGAAGGGATCCTCTCCGTGGGCCGCGGATCTGCCCGTCCTCCCCGCTTGATCCGGTTGGACTATGAACCTCACGAACCCAGGGCCAAAGTGGCTATTGTTGGGAAAGGCGTCACCTTCGACTCCGGTGGACTGTCTCTGAAAGATGCACGCAACATGGAGACCATGAAAACCGACATGAGCGGGGCGGCGGCGGTGCTCGGCGCTATGAGTGCGCTCGCAGACCTCCAGCCCCAGGTCCATGTCATCGCGCTCATTCCCGCCACCGAGAACATGCCGGGCGAGGATGCAATGAAACCGGGTGATGTGATCAACCATTACGGAGGGATCACCTCGGAAGTGCTCAACACCGACGCAGAGGGACGGCTTATCCTGGCCGATGTGCTCTCGTACGCATCGGAGCAAGGCGTCGACGCAATCGTCGATGTCGCAACACTGACCGGAGCCATCGTGGTGGCGCTCGGAGGTAAGTGCACCGGCCTGTTCTCGAACGACGACTCGGTCGCACAGCAGCTGCAGGTTGCTTCGGAGGAGGAGGGCGAGCGCATCTGGCGGATGCCGCTCTTCGACGACTACACGAGCGAGCTCGAATCCGAGGTGGCCGACATCAAGCACATCGGGGGCCGAGGGGGGAGCTCGATTCTTGCAGCATTGTTCCTGCGAAAGTTTGTCGGCAAGGACATCCCCTGGGCGCATCTCGACATCGCCGGCACGGCCCGAAGCGATTCGGCGTCGGACGAATCCTCCAAGGGAGGGACCGGAGTGGCGACCCGCAGTCTGTTGGCTTGGATCGAAGCCAGAGGATGACGTCCCGATCCGCCGGCAAGCCAACCTCGCAACGCTCGCTGCATGCATTCGCAACCACGGGCGTTGCCGTATTCGCTGTGACCGGTCTCCTGGCGATCCTTGCCTTCTTCACCGTGGGATGGCCCGGAGACACCGGACGCTACCTCGTTGCCGTCTTCATAGGTTCGATTATCGGTTGTTTTGCGTGCGCCTCGGCGGCCCTCTTCACCGCTTTGCGGGGTACCCATCCCTCGAATCCAGACGAATAGGAGAACGACGTGGAAATCGAAGGGCATCCGACGTTGGATCTCGTCACCGAGCTCGAGCAACGCGGCGCACTCAGAGTCCGCGGTACAGACGCCGGCCCCAATTCCGATGCACCTGAGGCGACCGGCCTGTGGCTCTTCCTGCCGCCGGAGACCTTCCTAACCGGACTCGATGATCTCCCCGGTCAAATGGCGCCCGATACTCAAGACTGAAGCAGCAGCCGCTCGCCCTCACGCAGACCCGAATCGAGGGTTCCACCTTGCAGCTCCACGATGTGGCGCGCCCGGAGCACCCAGCGGCTCACCCTGTTGGGCGGCATGGCCGCTATCAGGTGGATCACGGTCCACCGGCCGTCGCAGAACAACACGTCGATCGGATAGCTCATCCCAAAGGTGTGCACGGATGCGCCCAGACAAGAGCCGGCCCCCCCGGTCATCAGCAGGCATTCGCCTACGTCTGGCCGAGGCGCTCCCAGTAGACCTCGGCAGCGCTCGCGCGCGGTTGCCGCCTCCCTGACCCTCCATGCCAGCACCGAGCCGCTCGACGCCGCAACGAGACGCTTCGTCACCTCGGGTAGGTTACGACCCCCGCTCTACCGACGTAAGTGAGACCGGCAACATCGACGGTGACCAACGACTGGAGGATGAGCGACTTGCAGAAATGGGAGTACGCAACCGTGCCGCTGATCTCTCACGCGCTTCAGGAGATCCTGAACCAATGGGGCGAAGAGGGATGGGAGCTCGTGCAGGTGGTCGAGAGCCAGGCCACTGGAACGACCGGCTATCTCAGACGTCCCAAGGAGGAGCCCCAGCCTCAGGCAACGGATTAGGCCGGCAGCGCGTCAGGGATGGCGAAGCCACTCACCCGACCGCCCGCCGGACTTCTTCAGCAGCACCAGGTCGGTGATGGCAACGCCGCGCTCGGTGCCCTTGACCATGTCGTAGACGGTCAACGCCGCGACCGAGACGGCCGTCAACGCCTCCATCTCCACTCCGGTCTTCTGGGTAGTGCGAACGGTCGCCGTGACAGAGATGCCCTGAGCGTGCGCTTGCAAGTCGACGTTCACAGAATCGATGCCGATTGGATGGCACAGCGGAATGAGATCCGAGGTCCTCTTCGCCGCCATGATCCCGGCGACACGCGCAACCTCCAAGACATCTCCCTTCGGCAGCACGCGCTCCAACACGAGGGAGCGTGTCTCGGCGCTCATACGAACGAGCCCGGAGGCTACCGCCTCGCGCGCCGAGACCTCCTTGCCGCCAACATCGACCATCCTGGCCTCTGTCTCGGGATGCCTGCGACCCATCCCTACGCCTCCTCACCCGGCAGACGCCAAACCTCGACAACCACATTCGATCCGGCCTCGAGCGCGGTCTCATCGCGTCCGAAACGGGCGACGCCATGGCAATCGACAAGACTCGATTGCACATGCGATCCCTGCGCTCCGGTTGGCGTAGCACGCCAGCCGTCCGCGCCCGGGCTCAGTCTCACGCGCACGAAGTGCAATCGCCCCGGGGGCTTCTCGATGGCCTCGGTCAGGATGGCGTCCATCGTCGGTCGCAGGAGGTCTCGGCAACCGCGCATCTTTCGGATCGCGGGCCTCACGAACTGCTCGAACCCGATGTGAATCGACACCGGATTGCCTGGCAGACCGAGGAACGGCGTGGCGCCAATGGCACCGAGTACCACCGGTTTCCCCGGCTGCATGGCAACACGCCATAGATCGATGTGTCCGAGCTTCTCGACCGCGTCCTTGACGAAGTCGTATCGCCCCACCGATACTCCGCCGGATGACACGACGAGATCAGCCGTCGCCCCGGCGCGCTTCAAGGCCTCGATCACCGCCTCGGGGGTGTCGGCCACGCCTCCGAAGGGCACGACTTCGCCGCCGGACTCGGTCACCAGGGCCCGAATCGCGACGGAGTTCGAATCCCGTATCTGCCCCGGGCCGGCGGTCGCCTCGGGTGCAACCAGCTCGTCGCCCGTCACCAGGACGGCGACCTTGGGCCCGGGTCGCATCGGGAGGGGTGAGAACCCCATCGACGCCAGCAACGCCAGCTCCCCGGGCCCGAGCTCGGACCCCCCACGGACCAGAGCATCGCCTTCGGCGACGTCGTCGCCCGAGGGGCGGACATGACGGCCGGCCGCAGTCGGGCGTCTGATAATGACCCGGCCCCCCTGCTCGGAGGTATCCTCCACCGGCACGATTCCATCGGCGCCCTTCGGGACGGGGGCCCCCGTCATAATGCGGACCGCAGCCCCCGCAACCACCTCGAGCTCGCCGGGATCTCCCGCCCTGACCTCTCCCGCCACGTCGAGTTGCACCGGCGCACCCTCGGATGCTTGGGTAACGTCGGCCGCCCTGACCGCGTAGCCGTCCATCGCCGAGTTGTCGAAACGCGGCAGCGGGTGGGGGGCGAACAGGTCAACTGCAAGCACCCCGCCCAATGCGTCGCCGACAAGAGTGTCTCTCGGTTCAAGCGGCTGCACCGCACCGAGAACCTCACGACGCGCCTCGTCCACTGCAAGCATGGGCTCAGCCAAGACGGGGAACCATCTCTTTCAGATAGCTCTTGAACCCACCAGCGAGATCGTCTCGTCTAAGAGCCAGCTCAACGGTCGCTTTCAGGTAGTCGAGTTTCTTGCCCACGTCCATGATCTTTCCGTCAAATACGTAGGCAAAAGCCCCCTGTTCTTCTGCAAGGATCTTGATTCCATCAGTCAGCTGGATCTCATCGCCGACGCCTGCAGCGGTTCTTTCGAGGGCATCAAAGATCTGCGGCGTGAAAACGTATCGTCCGCGCGACGCCAGGTTCGAAGGAGCTTCCTCCACCGACGGCTTCTCGATCATGTCGTTGATCCGAGCGACACCTTCTTCGACCCAATCGGGAGCCACCAGGCCGTATGCAAGGGCTTCCTCCTTGGGCACTTCGACCACCGCAACGACACTCTTGTTGCCGTAACGTTCGTAGATTTCGAGCATCTTCGGCATGAGATCCACCTCACCGTCCTTCGGCGCAGGCACTATCTCGTCGGGCACCATGACGGCAAACGGCTCATCCCCAACATGCTGGCGAGCGACAAAGACGGCGTGTCCGAAACCGAGCGGCTCCTTCTGCCTTACGTAATGGATCTGGGCGAGGTCGGGGATGGCACGCACCTCGGCGAGCTGCTCGTCCTTGCCCGCCTCTTCGAGATGGTGCTCGAGCTCCAAAGACCTATCGAAGTGATCCTCGACGGAGCTCTTGTTGCGCGAGGTGACGATGAGAATGTCATCGAGCCCGGCGCGGACCGCCTCTTCGACGACGTACTGGATGCCCGGCTTGTCGACCACCGCAATCATCTCTTTCGGCTGTGCCTTGCTCGCAGGCAGGAATCTCGTGCCGAGCCCGGCCGCCGGGATCACAGCTTTGCGCACCGTCACCTCTGGATACCTCCCTGCTTGTCCGCCTGGCCGGGGCCGAGTCTACAGACCCGCTGCCAGGAACCGGACGCCGGACGGGCGAGGCCGTCACCCAAAAGGCACAAGGATGCGACAATCACTGACTATGCCCATCTATGAGTACGCCTGCACCGTCTGCGGGGAACGCACCGAGGCACGCCAGAAATTCACCGATCCGCCTCTGACCGAATGCCCGATTTGTGGGGGAGCGCTCCGCAAGCTCTATTCCCCCGTCGGGATCGTGTTCAAAGGCACCGGCTTCTACGCGACCGAGTCACGCCAGGGAGGGCGTGACGACTCCGGCGACTCCTCCTCCTCTAAGGAAAGTGATCGGGGGTCCAAAGACGGCCAGGCATCGAAGGGCTCGGACAAGCCCTCCGGTGAAAAAAAGAAATCCGGTGACGGTGCCAAGCAGACCGCGCAGACAGCCACCAAGTCAACGGAGAAGAAATAAGTGGCCGGCGAAGCGAGAATCGGGATCTTCGGGGGATCTGGGTTCTATTCGTTCCTCGATGATGTTCGCGAGGTCACGGTGGACACACCTTACGGACCTCCCTCTGCTCCCCTGTCGGTTGGTACCCTGGAGGGTGTGCCCGTCGCGTTCCTGCCTCGTCACGGCGTCGCGCATCACCTTCCACCCCACATGATCAACTACCGCGCCAACGTGTGGGCCTTGAAGGAACAAGGCGTCGAGCGGATCATCGGCCCCTGTGCCGCTGGTTCACTCAAGAGAGAGGTCAAGCCGGGCGAGTTCGTGGTGTGCGATCAGCTCGTCGATCGCACCAACGCCCGCAAGGACACCTTCTACGACGGCGCCATAACAACACACGTTTCCTTCGCCGATCCCTACTGCCCGGAGCTCCGCCCACTGGCAATCGGTGCAGGGAAGGACCTCGACATCACGGTCCACGAACGCGGAACCGTGGTCACTGTCCAGGGCCCGCGCTTTTCCACCCGCGCCGAATCCCGTTGGTACCAAAGCGCAGGCTGGGAGGTCATAAACATGACCCAGTATCCGGAGGCCTATCTCGCCCGAGAGCTCGAGATCTGCTACGTCAACATCTCGCTTATCACCGACTACGACGTGGGTCTGGAGGGGGACACCGAGGCCGTCAGTCATGCCGACGTGCTCGAGGTCTTCGAGGCGAACAATGAAAGGCTTCGAAAGCTGCTCTTTTCCCTGGTGCCCCGAATCCCCGAGAAGCGCGACTGTCCCTGTGGGAGCGCACTGACCGGGGCACGTCTGGAGCCTTAAGCCTGTCCATCATCCAGGCGCTTGTTCTTGGCGCCATTCAGGGCGTAACCGAGTTCATCCCGATCTCATCGTCGGGCCACCTCGTGATAGTGCCGGAGGTCCTGGGCTGGCCCTCCCCTGGGCTCACATTCGACGTGCTGCTGCACGTCGCCTCTCTCATAGCCTTGGTGGTCTATTTCTACAGAGACCTGATGGGGGTGGCGCGCGGCGTGCTGGCGCGCGACAGGGATTCCCTGCGCCTCCTGACCTTGCTCGTCATCGGAACGATCCCCGCCGTCATTGCCGGCTTTGGGTGGTTGGACTACTTCGAGGGCACCTTCACCGATGCCCGTTCCGCAGCGGTCCAACTCGTGGTCACCGCAGCTATTCTCGTGGCAGGTGAACAGGCTCTTTCCTGGCACCAGCGCAGAGCCACCCTCGGGCCCTTGAAGGGTTTGGCGGAGGTCAGTCCCGTCGACGCGGGCCTCATCGGCATTGCCCAGGCCATCTCCATCTTTCCCGGGATATCCCGCTCCGGGTCGACCATCTCTGCCGGACTGGCCCTGCGAATAACACGCGACGATTCGGCCCGCTTCGGATTCCTCCTTGCCGTGCCGGCGCTCTTCGGAGCCGCTCTCGTGCAGGTCCCCGAACTCGGTCAGACACCCTTGGGGGTCGGTTCCGGTGTGGCGGGATTTCTTGCCTCGCTGTTGTCTTCCTACGTCGCGATCGCAGGGCTGATCCGGTACCTCCGCAACCGGACGCTGTATCCGTTTGCCGTCTACTGCGTCGTTGCAGGAGTGATCTTCTTTCTGATCCTCTAGGGCCCAATGCGCATTCGAGAAAGTCTGTTACTCTATCTTCCATAAAGGCGACAAAGGGTCGCCCGTGGGATTTGCTTCCCCCTCCTCCTTTTCGGCGGCACGTGGGCAGGAAATCTCCCCGAAGTGATGGCTGCCGCCATCGATAAGGAGTGAGTTGTGTCTTCTTTTGCTGAACTAGGTGTGTCCGCGCCTGTAGTACAGGCTCTTGCGCGTGACGACATTGTCGAGCCGTTTCCCGTCCAGGAGCTCGTGATGCCGGATGCGCTGGCCGGACACGATGTCTTGGCCAAATCCCGGACGGGATCGGGCAAGACGCTGGCCTTTGCCATCCCGATCGTCGAGCGCCTCAACCCATCGGGGCCCCGCCCCGCAGCCGTGATTCTGGCGCCCACCCGTGAGCTGGCGCTCCAGGTAACGGAGGACTTCGTCGCCATTGCAAGGGCCCGCAATTTGCGCGTCGCGACGGTCTACGGCGGCGTCTCTCTGCGTGATCAGGCTGAACGCGCGGCCAAGGCGCATGTGATCGTCGCCACCCCCGGCAGGCTCGAAGACCTGGCGAACAGAAGGATGTTGACCTTGAAGGGCGTCGAGGTGCTGGTTTTGGACGAGGCGGACCGGATGCTGGACATGGGGTTCCAGCCTCAGGTCGATCGCATCGTCGATCGCCTCCCCAAGAAGCGCCAAACCATGTTTTTCTCGGCCACCCTTGACGGTCAGGTGGGGCACGCAGCACGTTCTTATACCAACAACCCCATCCGGCATGAGGTGCACAACCCGAAGCTCACCGTTGACGAAGCGAACCACCGTTTCGTTCCGGTGACATCGGGCGACAAGGTCGGAAAGCTGATCGAGATCCTCGAGGGCGAGCGCAGCCTTGCTCTTGTGTTCGTTCGCACCAAACGCGGCGCCGACAGGCTCTCTTACAAGCTCAAGTCGCGAGGAGTCAAAGCGGTTGCGATGCACGGCGACCTCACCCAGGCCGCACGCAAGCACGCGCTCGACCGGTTCAAGGGGGGCAAGGTCGACGTGTTGATTGCAACCGACGTCGCCGCTCGCGGACTCGATCTTGATGACATCACCCACGTCATCAACTTCGATCCTCCCGAGGACGACAAGGGCTACGTCCATCGTGTGGGACGCACCGCCCGTGCCGGCCGAAGTGGAACGGGCATCACCCTCGTACTTCCGGATCAGCAGGCCGATGTAAGCCGGGTCGCCTCACGTCTGCAGCTGTCGGACGACTTCGAACGAGAAGGCATGACAGTCGCCGCACCGCGCGTGGTGTTCTCCTCACACGGCCGCCGCTCGAAGATGCGGGCGAGGACCAAGAGGAAGTTCTGAGGAAGACCGGTGCCTGAAGCACCGGAGATGCAGGCACTGGCCGAGCGCTTGAACGACCTCGTCGCAAGCAAGGAGCTAACCGGCGTGCAGCCGATTCAGTTCTCGGCGCTGAAGACCTTCGATCCCCCTCCCGAAACGATCGCAGGCCGCACGGTGGATCGCGTGGGACGGCGCGGGAAATTCTTGTCGATCGAGCTCGAGGACAGCCGGGTTCTGATGCATCTCTCACAGGGAGGTCGCATCGATATAGAGAAGCCACCCAAAGCAACGCGCCCCAAGCACGGCGTGGTTCGTTTCTCGTTCGACGGCCCGATCGGCATGTTCGTCAAGGAGTACGGCACCGAACGCAAGGCCGGTTGGTGGATACTCAGGCCCGGCGACAACGGACCGCTGGACAAGCTGGGACCCGAGGCGAACTCCGACGACTTCGCCACATTCATAATGGGATCATCCGACCGCAGACGAATTCATACCTTGTTACGCGATCAGCGCACGGTGGCCGGTGTCGGCCGCGGCTACTCCGATGACATACTGCACCGGGCCCGGCTGTCTCCCTACACTGCGCTGGGAGCGCTCACGGCCGAACAACGGCGCACGCTACTGTCGGCGATCCACACTGTGCTCGATGAAGGGTTACAGGCGGAGAGGAAACGCAAGGGCGGGTTGCCGAACAAGCTAGGGGATCACTGGGTTGTGCATGGCCGCCACGGACAGCCCTGCCCCCGTTGTGGCGAACGGCTCCAGCGGGTCTCCTATGAGTCCCACGAGGTTGCCTACTGCCCGGCTTGCCAAACCGACGGAAAGATTCTCGCCGACCG
>JALZIC010000067.1 GCA_030860455.1 Actinomycetota bacterium | reverse complement strand
GCAGGGGCGCTGGAATGCGTCGGTGATTTGCGCCACGAGGCGCTACTCGATGTAGCCGAGGTCCTTGAGGTGAGCGGCTACGGAGTCCGCCTCGGCGGCCGAATAGCCTCCCGCCTCATCCCTGGCGGTCACCGGCGCTCCGGCCCTCACCGGATGATCCTGGAGCCAATCGGGCTGGAGTAGCTCTGTCGCCACTCGCCCGTCGAGGCCCTCGGGCACCGGCTGCTCCAGAAGGGCGAGGGCCGTGGGGCAGACGTCGAGAAGCGCCAGCTCCGGGGCGTCTCCCGAGGCGATCCTCGGGCCGGCCCCGGCGATAATGCCAAGCGGCCGGTGGTCGGCCGACCACGCCTCCTTGACGCCGGACAACGGCGCGGGGGCGATCAGGGTGTCCTCGGACGCCTCCCGGCCGGGGGCCACCCTGTAGCCGGTCGACCAGCCGTCCAGCATCAGATCCGGAGCGTTGGCGCTCTGGGCGCCCGAATAGATCTCATCGCGCGCGTATACGGCTGCGAACAGGCGCCGGCCGGTACCGGGATCCTCGAGCGCGCCGATGCGGCCCCGCAGGTCCGCCAGCAGCTCCGGGGCCTCCCCGGGTTCGACGCATCCCAGCGGCTCACGCCCGGCCAGGTTCAGCCACAGATCGCCGTGGACCCCCACGAACGCCCGCGTGTCGGCCCAATGGAACGATCCCAGCTGGCCCGTGAGCGTGGCGCCAACCGCCCGGCGCGCCAACCCCGGCACGAGCCGCTTGCCCATCCGCCGGACCGGCGGCGGCAGCGCCCAGGCAAGATCCAGCAGGGCCCGTTCCTGGGCCCGGCCGTAGGACGCATACCCCCCGTCCGCCAGCCACGATCCGAGATTGACATCGGAGTACAGAGGTCCTGCCCCGTGGTCGCTCACCACCACGACGTCCGCTTCCGGCCAGGCATCGAGGAGGCGGCCCGTGGCGCGGTCCATCGCCCTGTAGACGCGCTCGACGGCGTCGGCGAGTCGATGATCGGTGCCGCGGAAGCGCCAGAAGAAGTGCTGGGCCCGGTCGATGTGGGGCCACACGGCCGCGACGCAGTCGGCGCCAACCTTCTCCGCCGCCCACGGCAGCGCCTCGGCCTGCACCTCCAGACCTCGCAACAGCTCGTTCAGAAAGCGGTCGAGCGACCCGTGGGGCGCCCGGTCGAGCAGGTCGTCGAGCCTGAACCGCCCACCGAGGGAGGCGCCGAGATCCGCGGGCCAGGTGAAAACCGCCCCCGGCGGCGCGCCGTATCCGGCGACCATCGCCCCGGTCACCGGGGTGGGAGGAAAGGTCATGGGGACGTTCCACACGAGCCAGCGAACGCCGGCGCCGTGCTCCCACAGCCCGGGAACCTTGCGATCCCGGGACGAGAAGTAGCGGCAAGCATAAGCCCCCGGCGCCCGGTACCAGGAGCCGAAAATGCCGTGCCGGCCGGGGTTGGTGCCTGTGAAGGCCGACGTCCAGGCACAGTCGGTCATCGGCGGCCAGACCGACCTCAACGGCGCCCGGAACCCGCGCCTCAGCAGGTCGCCCAGAACCGGGAGGTGGCCCTCGGCCACGAGGGGATCGGCCACGTCCCAGGAGGCCGAGTCCCAGCCGAGAACGACCAGCCGAGGCGCCAAGCCTCTAGGGTTCGCCGAGGGGCCGGCGCACCCCTCCGCGGTCGGGGGCGCGGTCGAAGCATGTCCGGTCGCAGGGCCACCCGCTCCACAGGGACTGCACCCGCCACCGGAAATGAGATCGGCGGAGCGTCACCGTTCGCAGGGGGACCATCACAGCCGCCGTCCGCGGGCCGGGGTGACGCGCCGGGATGCTCCGGAGACGGCGGGGATCGTGACCTCGGCGGGATCTCCACAGAGAGCCCTCCACTCCCCCGCCCGTGGAGCGCACCAAGGCGAAGTGATCGAAGCTGGGCATGGCGAAGGTGTCCAAGTCAATGAGCAGATAGCCCCGGTCCTGGATGCGCCGTGAGGTCCACCGCGTCGCAGCCGCGATCTTGAAACGCGCCTCCCTCGTTCCCCTCAGCTCCACCCGCCTGATGTCGAGCGGCCCACGCGTGTCACGGGGATCCTTCAGCTCGGCCGGCCGGCCTTGCGCCACCGGGCCCAGCAGGGACAACGCGGTCACGCCCGCAACGAGAACCGCCTCCTTTCCCTTCACCGTCTGCCGCCTCCGCGCAGGGGGCCGGCGCGCCATAGGGTCCATCCCGCCAGGATCGTGCCGAGGCACGTTAGGGCCGCCGGGATCAGCTCGGGCCCCGACGGGGCAGCGGCGGCGTCGAAGATCCCGGCATCGCCCCCGCCGAGGAGCACCACTGCCGTCAGGCAGCCGCCGAGGGCATTGCGCGCCAGCATCGTCCTGTAGTCGCGCACCGTTGCCCGCCCGAAGCATCCGCACGGAAGCCGGTCACCTTGGAGGGTGCGGGCGCGCACCACTGCCGCCGAGAACGCCGCTACCAGCGCCATTGCCATGGCGGCTCCCGCCTTCGCGCTCCCCCACAGGATGGTGAGGGCGACGGCGAGCTCGACGATCGGGACACCCACGGCCACGATCGGCTCCACGCGTCCTCGGAAGCCGAAACCCACGACCACCGTCCGCCACCCCGCCGCCCAAACCGCTTTAGCGGCGGCCGCCCAGGCAAATGTGGCGGCCAGGGCAAGGGCGGCGATGAAGGCTAAAGTGTCGGACATCGGAAGCCGTATCTTACGTGGGCGACCGATTGAGACGGCGGAGGCACCCCGGCGCCTGGCTGGCCCGTGAGAGGTGCCGATCCGCCACGAAAGAGAGGACCTCGGTTGGAGGGCTGGTGGGCCGCCTCTTATGTCGTCCTCTGGATCCTGGTGGTCGTCCTGTGCCTGGTGGTGGTTGCTCTCGCCAGGCAAATCGGGACGCTGTTCCTCAGGGTCGAGTCCCGCGGAGCTCTCGAGATCGACGACGAAGGGCCGCCTCTCGAGGAGGCAACGGGGCCGACCGAGACCGTGGACGTCATGGGCCATCCGGTCGTTCTCGGAGGGCCGGGTGAGGCTCAGCTTCTGCTCTTCGTTTCCCCCGGATGCCAGCTTTGCCGGGCGGTCCTGCCGTCTGTGGGAGCGGTGGCGCGGGCCGGTCGCCTCGTCCCCTACGTCGTGACCGATGCCGACCGGGAGGAGACGCTTGCCGCCTTCGGCAAGGACAGCCTGGGAGCGCCGGTCGTCCCGGGACCGGAGATCGCACGTGCCTTTGGGGTGCCGGGGACCCCGTATGTCGTCGTGCTCGATCCGAGCGGGACGGCGGTGGCTAAGGGGACAGTCAACAACCTCGAGCAGATGGAAGGCTTGGTGGACACCGCCACCCGCCGCCTCGACGACGATCCCATTGCCCGGGTGAACGGCTCGTCGTTCCATGCTTGACGCCACGGTCCACAGGGCGTCGGTGCGGCTGGCCGGGACCAGCAGCCGCAGGTCGTTCCTCGGACGACTCGGAGCCGGAGTGGTTGCCCTGGTGGGCGGTCCCTTTGTGGCCGTGGCCATAGATCCCTCCACTGCCCAGGCGCATCACATCTGTGGGCACACCTACACCACCGGCTCGTGCCCGCATCCTTTTGCGCCCCTCAGCCGCATCGACCGTGCCGGCTATCCCGTGCATCCCAGATACGGCTACCCGGTAGACGACCTCGGCCGCATCTACACCTCACGGGATCAACGACGACGGAAGATCTGTGAGGAGGTCGTGCGGAAAAGGTTCCCCAAGACCGGGCATGCGGTTCTGCAGGGCGGCTGGAGCCGCTGCTGCCACGGTCAGATCCGTCGAATCGTGGACTGTTGCTCCTATGCACACACCCGTATCAACGGTGATGCTTCCCTGACCGGATACTGCTACGGAGGGCGGAAGGTCTTCTGCATCACCTATCGAGATACCAATATCCCGTGCTGACATTCGCCCTTCCGGTTGTGGTCGTGGCCGCCTCGCTGGTCGCCGGACTCTCCACGTTGTTCGGCCCCTGAGGCCTCTCGATGGTGGAGACCATCACCCCCGTGGTCCACGGGGACGGGAGGAGGATTTACCGAGGGACCCTCACCCTGCACATCTGCGGAGCGGCGACGACGGCCGCTGGGCTCGGAGCGCTGCTCGGGTCCCTCGGAGCTCTTGCAGGGGCGCCGTGGGGCTCGCCGGGCCTCTATGCGCTCGCAGCGATCGCCTGCATCTATGCGGTGCGCGAGTTGTTCGGGGCGCCGGTTCCGCTTCCGGCGCGCCGACGCCAGGTTCCCTCCTGGTGGCGCACCTTCTACTCACCTCCGGTCGCCGGCCTGCTCTACGGACTGGCTCTGGGCCCCGGCTTCTTCACCTATCTATCCTTCGGAACCTTCGTGTCGGTGGCGGCGGCCGCCATCGTGGGCGGCGATCCTGTAGCCGGTGCCGCACTGTGCGCCCCCTTCGGCCTCGGGCGGGGAGCGGCGGTGGCTTGGGCCAACCTCGGCCCCGCCTGCAACCCCGGTAAGAACGTGGCACGGCTGGAGGACCTCGCCCTGAGGCGCTCGCCCCGGCTCCTGAACTCCGCCGCTCTCGTGGCCGTGACGGCAACCGCCCTGGTCGCAAGCATCTGACCCTAGAGCCCTCAGCCCCTATGGACGCAGCCGAGCCAGCGTCCCCCCGGACCCCTCTACCCTCGGGTGCGGCCGGGCCGGATCCCCACTTGCACGAGGTCGGCGGGTGGTCTAGGGTTAGCACTCAGAAGGTTAGAGTGCTAAAGGGACGTGAAACTTCTCTAGGAGGTACAAGTGGCAAAGACTCTCGAATTCCACGAAGAGGCCAGGCGGGCTCTCGAGCGTGGAATGAACCAACTAGCAGACGCGGTCAAGGTAACCCTCGGCCCCAAGGGCCGCAATGTGGTGCTCGAAAAGAAGTGGGGCGCGCGGACCATCACCAACGACGGCGTCTCGATTGCAAAAGAGATCGAGCTCGAGGACCCGTACGAAAGCGTAGGGGCCGAGCTCGTCAAAGAGGTTGCCAAGAAGACCGATGACGTCGCCGGCGACGGAACCACGACGGCCACCGTCCTCGCCCAGGCCATGGTCCACGAGGGCCTCCGGAATGTGGCGGCGGGCTCGAACCCCATAGCCCTCAAACGCGGGATCGACAAGGCCGTGACGGCCCTGGTCGAGTACATCAAGACCTCTGCACGCGAGGTCGAGGGCCGCGACCAGATCTCCCAGGTGGCGTCGATCTCGGCGAACAACGACCCCGAGATCGGTGAGGCGATCGCCGAGGCGATGGACAAGGTCGGCAAGGACGGAGTCATCACGGTCGAGGAATCCAACACCTTCGGGCTCGAGCTCGAGCGCGTAGAGGGAATGCGCTTCGACAAGGGCTACGTCTCCCCTTACTTCGTGACCGACCCCGAGCGCATGGAGGCCGTCTTGGACGAGCCCTACGTGCTCATAGCGAATCAGAAGATCTCGGCGGTCAGGGACCTGCTCCCGATCCTCGAGAAGGTCATGCAGTCGGGCAAGCCGCTCCTGATCGTGGCCGAAGACCTCGAGGGTGAGGCTCTCGCAACGATCGTCGTGAACAAGATCCGCGGCACCTTCAAGGCTGCGGCCGTGAAGGCGCCGGGCTTCGGCGACCGGCGCAAGGCCATGCTCCAGGACATCGCGATCC
>JALZIC010000131.1 GCA_030860455.1 Actinomycetota bacterium | reverse complement strand
GCCCGATACAGGCGCCGCTTGCCAAGGAGCCGGACATCATCGTCCGCTTCGTCGAATCCATCGAGGCATCCTCGACTCTCCGCTACGTAGGTCTGAACGAATCCGGATTCACGGACGATGCGTTCCTGGTGTTGAAGCAGAGGGGGAACCATCACATCAAGGCCAAGATTGCCTTCTCTGAGATCGGCCGGCAGGGCCAGATCCTCTGCGAGTCGGGAATCGGTCCGGTGCCCCATCTCATTGCAATGATCAACTTGATCGCGCTCGATAAGGGCATCCTCGCACTGCACGCATCAGCCTTCACCTATCGGGGCACGGGCGTGCTCGTTACCGGATGGGCCAAGGGAGGCAAGACGGAGGCCCTGTTCGCATTCATGTCCAACGGTGCCACCTACATCGGAGACGAATGGGTCTACATCGGCTCCGACGGCAGCAGTCTGTGGGGCATCCCCGAACCGATCAGGGTGTGGGACTGGCACCTGCAGGATCTCCCTCACTATCGAGCGCACCTCGATCGAAAGGATCGAATGCGACTCAGAGCCATCAACTCGGCCCAATCCGCTGGGCGAGCTGCGGCGGCCGTACTGCAAAAAACACGTGTCGGTGCGCGGCCGATGACGAGGTTGGACTCACTCATCGAGCGTCAACGGTTCGTGCACGTGGCTCCGCACACGCTGTTCGGACGGCCGAGTTGTGCGCTCGAGGGCGGCCTCGACAAGCTCTTCTTCGTCGTAAGTCATGAAGGATCTGCCGTAGAGGTCACGCCCTTGGACTCCAAGGAGATCGCCCGCCGTATGGTCTTCTCGCTGGAGTTCGAGCGGCTGAACTTTCTCGCCGAGTATCTGAGGTTCCGCTTTGCGTTCCCGGACGCCGTGAGCCCACTCATCGACGCCGCGACCGATGTTCAGAGAAGTCTCTTGGAGAACGCCCTGAAGGACACCGAGGCATACTCAGTGGTTCACCCATATCCGGCGCCGATTCCTGAGCTGTTCAATGCGATGTCACCCTACGTATGAGTAAGTTGGCGAACGAAAGGAGAGGGGTGCCGAGGATCCGGCGCGCCGACCGACGGCGATCCAAGACCTTCACCGTCGCTTTGATCGGCCCCGACGGAGCGGGAAAAACCACGATAAGCCGCGAACTTGCCCCCGCTCTTCCCTTTCGCACGCACTCCATTTATATGGGAGTGAACCTGGATGCGAGCAAGGTAATGCTCCCGACAACGCGGCTGGTCCTTGCCCTTAAGCGAATCCGGGGGCGAGGTCAGGACATGGTCGCCTCGGTCGATCCCCAACAGGCGCAGCCGTCCGGGGGAGGCATTACTCGCAGGGTGACGAAGTCCTTCAAGTCAGGCTTGCGAATGACGAATTGGGTGGGCGAGGAATGGTTCCGCCAGGCGATCGCCTGGAGTTACAGGGTGCAAGGGCAGGTCGTCATATTCGACCGTCACTTTTTCTGCGACTACTACGCCTACGATGTCGTCCAGGCCTACGGGCGGCGTCCCCTCGCCAATCGGATTCACGGTTTTCTGTTGAACCACGCTTATCCGAAGCCTGATTTGGTGATCTACCTGGACGCTCCGGTCGAAATCCTCTTTGATCGCAAGAGAGAAACGACCACGGAGTTCTTGGAGCGTCGGCGTCAGGAGTACCTGGAGATGCGCGCGCTCTTTCCTCACTTTGCTCTCGTGGACACGACTCAACCGAAGGACAAGGTCAAGAGTGAAGTTGCCGACATCATCATCAACTTCCGAAACACGAGAACAGTGAGCGAAAGAGAGCCATGAAGATTCTTCTTATCAGCCCCATCGACCCGGAATCGATCGATTCCCTGTCCCGCGACCATGACGTTCGGTGTGCATTCAAGCCGGACGTCGACGAACTGCCGGAGTTGATTGCAGACCGGGAGATTCTTATCTTCCGAAGTGGGGTCACGGTTTCAGAGGAGTTGCTGAAATCTGCGTCGAAACTGCAGCTGCTCGTCCGGGCGGGCTCCGGGCTCGACAACATCGATATGGCCGGCGTGCGCGATCGCGAACTGCGACTGGTGCGGGTGCCGGGGCCGGGAGCTCAGGCCGTCGCGGAGCTGACCTTCGGCCTGTTGCTTTCCCTGGCGCGCAACGTCACCCTTGCGGACAGGTTGATCCGGCAGGGACACTGGCCCAAGCACGACCTGGGTGGTCCGCTCGTCTCCGGCAAGACGTTGGGCATCCTCGGCTCAGGGAACATCGGCAGTCATGTTGGGGATCTGGGGGTTGCATGGGGCATGCGCGTCATCGGATGCGTGGAACACGGATCCGAGACCCGCGCCACCGAGCTCGCAGCCAGGGGAATCACACTGACCGATTGCAGCCAGGTCGTGTCCGAGGCCGACTTTCTCACGCTCCACGTGCCTTTGACCAAGGCGACCTACCACATGATGGACGCATCGAGCCTCGCTCGCATGAAACCGGGATCGTTTCTCATCAACGCTGCGCGCGGTGGCGTCGTCGACGAGGACGCGCTTTATGGCGAGTTGACGCAGCCGGGTCGCCTCCTGGGTGCCGCTCTCGACGTCCACAAGCGAGAGGGTGAAGGCACTATCCCGCTGCTCGCGGAACTGCCAAACGTCGTCCTTACCCCGCACATCGGCGCCATGGCGACCGACTCGCAGCGCGCCATCGGCAGGCGCGTGATTCGAATAATCGAATCGTTCATTGATGGGCGAATAGAAGAAGAAACGAAGGATGGCGAACTGGTTGCGTAGGGCGAGTGGCGACATACGACTCTCGATGAGAAGGGAAATACCAAAATGAACACAGCGGACGCAAAGAGAAACGCGCTGCGGCAAGGACTGGCTAGTGATTCACCGGTCGTTGCGGTGGGCGCTCACGACGCGATGACGGCTCAATTGATCGGCTCCTACGGTTTCGATGCCGTCTGGGTGAGCGGCTTTGGTGTATCGACCATGGCCTACGCGCTGCCGGACCTCAACCTCATCACCATGACGGAGGCGCTCGAGATGGCCAGCCGGATCGACGCGGCTACTCATCTCCCAGTCATCGCCGACTGCGACAACGGGTACGGAGGGTTCTCGAACGTTGTACGCACCGCCAGGGAATACGAACGGATGGGTATAGCAGGCATCTCCATCGAGGACAACAACTTCCCCAAGCGGAACAGCCTCTTTCAGGGGGACTCTGGACGCGCCTTGATTCCGACTGCCGAGCAGGCGAAGCGCATCAGGGCCGCCAAGAACGCATTGGACACGGACAACTTCGTGTTCATCGCGCGCGTGGAAGCTCTTATCGCCGGCTACGGGGTAGACGATGCCCTGGAGCGCGCCTTTGCGTACACGGAGGCGGGAGCGGATGCCATCCTCATTCACTCGCGCGACAAGACGCTCGCCGAAGTCGACGAGTTCCTCAAGCGCTGGAGAAGCGGTGGCGGAAGCGTCCCCCTGGTCGCGGTGCCGACGCTCTATCCGACATTCACGGCCGATGAGCTGCGCAAGAAGGGATTCAACATGGTGATCCTTGCCAACCAGCCCATGCGCGCGGCCGTGCGCGCCATCGAAGAGACATTGGAGACATTGGGTCGTGAGCGGAAGCCTGCTTCCGTCGATCCCGACATCGCAACGGTCAACCACGTCTTCGAGCTCGTGAAGACCAAGGAGACGATAGAGCTCGAGGAACTCGCCGAGTAGCGAGTCGGTATGCGTCGTCCCGCAAAGCGATCATCACTGCCGTCTGCCGTCGTCATCGGCCTCGATTGCGTAACCGGTTTGCAAACGGCTCGTATCCTCGCGCGTCACGACATTCCCGTGATCGGCGTCGCCGGCCAACCGCGACATTTCTCCTGTCGCACACGTGCTTGCCGCACGGTCATACCCGCCAACACATCAACCGAGGCCTTTATCGACGCCCTGATCGCGCTCGGTCCGAGTCTCGATCAGAAGGCGGTCCTGTTCCCCTGCACCGATCCCAGCGTTCTATTGATCTCTCGCAATCGCAGCAGGCTGGAGCCGTGGTATCACGTCGTGCTTCCCGACCCGGAGGTCGTGGAACTCCTCATCGACAAGACGAGCTTCTACAGGTTCGCTGAGGAGCACGAGCTGCCCATTCCCGGCACTAGCCTTCTCTTTCAACGGGCGGACGCCGAAGAAGCCGCGGAGACCTTCGCCTTTCCGGTGATACTCAAACCTCCCATCCGCACCGATATCTGGGAGGAGCAGGGCCTTGCGAAGGTCTACAGGGCCTTCGACCGGTCGGAACTGCTCGAGCTCTACGATCGCCTCGCGCCCTGGACCAAGTCCCTCCTCGTCCAGGAATGGATCGAGGGCTCGGACCGAGATCTCTACTCCTGCAACTGTTACTACGACCGGGATTCGAAGCCCCTGGTCACCTTCGTAGCTCGCAAGGTCCGGCAGTGGCGCCCCCAGGCGGGCACGAGTTCGCTGGGTGAGGAGTGCCGTAACGATGTCGTCCTGCGGGCGACGCTCGAGCTGTTCGGCGGAGCGATGTTTCGGGGGCTGGGTTACCTCGAGATGAAACAGGATCGCAGAACGGGGCGTCACCTCATCATCGAGCCGAACATTGGGCGACCCACGGGAAGGTCCGCAATCGCGGAGATTGGAGGAGTCGAGCTCCTCTACACGAAGTACTGCGACACCGTCGGCCTGCCGTTGCCCGAGAGTCGCGAGCAGAAGTACGGCGGGGCCAAGTGGATCTACCTACGGCACGACTTCCAATCGGCTCTCTACTACTGGCGCCGGAAGGAGTTGACGCTCAAGGAGTGGCTTCGATCGTGGCGAGGATGCCGAACGGACGCAGTCTTCGAATGGAGGGACCCTGCCCCGTTCTTCCTGGACCTGTGGAGCACCGCCCGGCGCCTTGTCACCTCACGGAAGTCGTCAGCTTGACGTTTGGCACGACGTTGGCGTCACCAAAGCCGACTCACCCCTGCCCACAGGGAGGCCAAGCCACTCCGCTCGTTCGGGTGGGCCTCGAACACCAGCGTTCGGTCGAGATCCCCGCTC
>JALZIC010000077.1 GCA_030860455.1 Actinomycetota bacterium | reverse complement strand
CGGTTATTCAGGCAAGACGGCAATTGCGATCGGCGACCGCGGGGTACGCGAGGGATTGACATCCATCGGGATCGTGCTCAATGACGATCCCGGCAGCATCTCGGCGGACCTGGTGGTGGTTGGGTGGGATGTCAATTTCGACTACAGGACGATGCGCCGGGTCTCGAGCACCGTGAGGAACGGCGCGAAGTTGTTTGCGACGAACCGAGACTCGACCTTTCCCGCCCCCGAGGGACTGTGGCCGGGTGCAGGGGCGATCCTGGCGTCGATCGAGGTGGCGTCCGGGCACACCGCCGAGATCGTCGGCAAGCCGTATCCGCCCATGATGGAGGCGGTCGCGCGCAGGATGGCGGGGGCGCGGAGGATAGCGGCGGTGGGGGATCGCGCCGACAGCGATCTAGCCGGTGCTGCATCCATGGGTTGGGCCACGATTCTCGTATTGTCGGGCGTCACCACCAGAGCCGAGGCCGAGTCCCTGGACCCGCCACCGGACCTGATGGTGGACAGCGTGGCCGACCTCGGCTGACCCTCGGCCCGAGCCCGCCCGGGGTCACCACCCACTCGTCCGGTTCAGCGCCACTGAGGCTGCCACTGGGGGCGCGGGCGTTTAGGGCGCCCACCGAGAAGGATGATCGCCGCGGCGCCGAACACGAAACCTCCGACGTGGGCCATCCAGGCCACGCCGGCGCCCCCCGCCACCTCCTGGGCGCCGATGAAGAACTGATACACGAACCACAGCGCCAGCACTACCCAGGCCGACATAGCGACCACGGTGAAAAGGAAGAAGATCGGAACGAGGACGTTGACCCGGGCGCGCGGGTACAAGACGAGGTAGGCGCCCATTACACCGGCAACAGCTCCCGAAGCTCCGATCCCCGGCAGGAATGAGTCAACGTGCGTGAAGACGTGCGCAAGGGTCGCCACGATTCCTGCAAGGAGATAGAAGATCAGATACTTCACACGACCGAGGTGATCTTCGACGTTGTTGCCGAATATCCAGAGAAACAGCAGGTTGCCGATGATGTGGAGCCACCCGCCGTGGAGAAAGATCGAGAGCAGGGTGGCGAGGAGAAAAGAGACGGGGTCGCGCGCAGGTATCGGCAGATCGGTTCCCGGGATCGTCGCCGGACAGTCGTTCGGGAGCTGGCACGGGATGGGGGCGTTGTCGATGAAGTACAGCTGGGCCCCTGCAGTTTGACCGAAACCGGGTTCGAGGAAGAAGAACGCGTAGATGTTCGCCGCGATAAGGCCAAGCGTCACGACCGGGAAGCGGCGCGCCGGGTTGGCGTCCGAGATCGGTATCAGGCTCAGCACCCGCTGAGTATAAGTTTGAGCCCGAAGATAAGGTCTGTCGGGACGGACTCCGAGCCGGGAGGACGCGATCGAGCCGCCCGCCGGGTAATGCAGAGGAAGAGAGGGAGCAGCGGAAGGTGCAAGACGAGCTGCGAAGGTGGGCAACCGTCGGATCCGGAGTGGCCGAGCTCGTGCTCAACCGTGCGGAGAAACTCGTGAAGGAGCTCGTGCACGAAGGAGCGGTACAGCGGGAGGCGGCGTCGGAGCTCGTTCGGGATCTGATGGAGCGAACCAAGGAGGATCGCGACGAGGTGACCAGGGCGCTGCGGGTCGAGATACAGAACCAAACCGCCCAGCTCGGTATCGCAAGCGCGCGTCAAGTCGAGCGACTCGAAGAGGTGGTCGTCCGGCTGACCGAGCGGGTCGACCGGCTCGAGGGCGGTGTCTCGCCGGCGCCGAGCGAAGAAACGTTCAAGACGAAGTCCGGCCGGGCTGCGGGGGCTGGGGCGACCCGCAAGAAGGCGACCCGCAAGAAGGCGACCCGCAAGAAGGCGGTCCAGAGGAAGGCCCACAGAGAGACCTCGCCGAGCCGTAAGAGCGCCTCCGGTCGGAAACCGGCCCCAGGGCAATCCCAGGGCCCATAATCCACCTATGGGACGCGACGATTTCGAGGACCGGATGGCTTCGCTTCTGGCGCGCGCCGAGGGTTCCGACGACGCTGCCCGCCTCGGCTTTCTCGAGGAGGTCTGCCGGGAGCTCGAGGCCGAGCTCGAAGGTGCGCTCGAGATGGCCCGCCCGGCAGACGACGTTGGCTCGGCGCCCCCGACTTGATCGGGAGCTGGTCCGCAGGGGACTGGCGACGTCGAGGCACGACGCCCAGAGGGCGATCGAGGCCGGGATGGTCAGGGTTCGGGGGATGCCGGCCACCAAGGCGGCGGCCCTAGTCGACACCGAGGAAGCAATCACGATCTCGGAGGAGACCGAGGGATTCGTCTCCCGGGGTGGCCTCAAGCTCGATGGTGTCCTAAGACGCTGGTCGGTGCCCGTAATCGACCGGAGATGGCTCGACGCAGGCGCGTCCACAGGCGGCTTCACCGACCGCCTGCTGCAGGGCGGCGCCGCCTCGGTGGTCGCCGTGGACGTGGGCTACGGGCAGCTCGACTGGAGGCTGCGAAACGACAGCCGGGTCATCGTTCTCGAGCGGATCAACGTCCGCACGCTCAGCGTGAAAGACCTTCCTTGGCAGCCGGAGGGAGTCGTGGCCGATCTCTCGTTCATCTCGCTCAAGCTGGTCATGGCTGCGCTGGCCGGGGTGGCCTGCGAAGATGCCGACTTCCTCCTGCTGGTAAAGCCGCAATTCGAAGTTGGCCGGGACGCAGTTCCCCGGGGAGGAGTGGTGCGCGACCCGGTCATGTGGTCGACCGCTATACATGCGGTCGTCGACTCGGGGGCTCAGGCGGGGCTCGGCGCAGTGGCGGTGGCGCCTTCGGACGTTCCCGGGCCGGCCGGCAACCGTGAGTTCTTCCTCCACCTCAGACGCGGATCGGCTGCCTTCCTCCCGGACGTCGGTCATGCAATTGAGAGGGCGGTCGCCGAGGCCGCCGGAGAATAGGCCCATGGACATTCGGCGCGTGGCGATCGTGGTGCACGAGCACAAATCCCAAGCGGGGCAACTCCACAAGGAGCTGGGCCAGATTCTCCGTGCCCGGAACGTTCAGGTGACGGGCGATGATCCCGACATCGTGTTGTCGCTCGGTGGAGACGGCACCATGCTCCGCGCCGCGCAGCTTGCACATTCGGCCGATGTCCCGCTTCTCGGGATCAACTTTGGGACGCTCGGTTATCTCACCGAGGTAGAGCCTGGGCACGAGAGGGACGCCCTGCGCGCCCTGCTCGAGGGTTCCTACACTATCGAGAACCGCATGATGATCGCGTGTGAAGGCGTGCATGGATGCGATGTGTCCTACGTCGGGCTCAACGAGGTCCTGGTGGAGCGAGCATCGCGGGTGCGGCTCGTGCGTCTGTCGGTCAAGGTTGATAGCGAGCGACTCGCCACCTTCAACGGTGATGGCGTAGTGATAGCAACGCCTACCGGGTCGACCGCCTATGCGATGAGCGCCGGGGGCCCGATCGTCTCGCCGAGGGCGGAGTGCCTGGTCGTCGTCCCGGTTGCCGCCCACATGATGTTCTCGCGCCCGTTCGTGCTGGCCGCCGACGAAACGGTCGAAATCGCCGTGGAAGGTGATGAGCAGCGCGGCGCCGAGGTATCGCTCGACGGCTCCATGAATTGCCCGCTGCCGAACGGGGCTGCGGTGACTGTGGCCCGCCACCCCCGCCCGCTTAAGCTTGTACGCCTCAGCGGACCTGGCTTCGTCGAGCGCCTGCGCTCGAAGCTGGGCATGCCCGGCTGATCGTCCCCCGTCAGAGGCCGTGTGAGCGGCCGGCGGCGTCGTCAAGCGCCTGCTGCGCCGCCGCCAGGTCCATCCCCGAGCCCCGCAGGAGGTCCGAGGCGGTCAGCCGCACTTGCCCCACCACGACGCTCGTGGCAAGGGCCTCTTTGTCCTCGAGCACTCGGGTGGCGCGCTCGGCCGCCCGTAGTGCGTAGGTGCGGGTTTCGGCTTGAAGCTCGGGGTCTTCGTAGTCCAGTCGCTCGCCCAGGGATCTGACCCCCCGCGCAAGATCGAAGACCGCTTCCGAGAGCGCCTCTCTCGTCTTGTCCGGTCCGCCCCTCGAGCTTGCGAGCGCCTCGTTCTTGACCAGGCTGATGGCGGCGCGCGCCAGAACGCGCGTGTTGCGGACTGCGAGGTCGACCTGGCTGGCGGCCTGCGCATAGATCTCGAGAGGGCCCAGGGCTCTGCGGCGGGGGGGAGCCAAGCGGGCATTCTCCTGTCCTGCGGCGAGCTCGTCGTTGAAAGCACGCACCGCCTCGTCGATCCCCCTGGCCTGCCATAGCGCCCTCTCGGCCCGGTCTGGATCGGCGCCGGCAATGGCCCTCGCTACCTCCTCGAGGGTGCCTGCAAGCGGGACGAACACCCGGCGGGCGGCGCCCGACACCACTGCAAGAGGGTTGAGCGGGAAGAGCAGTTGACTGATTACCAGGGCACATGCTCCGCCAAGCAGGGCGTCGAAGAATCGGTCCGGGACGAAGCCGCGCGTGGGCTGTTCGACTGCGACCACCAGGATCGCTGAAACCCCGGCCTGGGTCACCAACAGCGAGCCACCGTTGACGAGCGTGGCGGACACCATCGCAAGGGCCGCGATCAGGGCAATCTGCAGCGTGCCGCTTCCGATGACAAAAACGACCAGGTTCGCAATAAGGATGCCCACGGCGACCCCGAGCACCATCTCGAGGGCTCGGCGCCAGGGCTGACCGCGCGAGGCCCCCAGGCAGATGACCGCGCTCACCGCGGCGAACAGCGGCGCCTCATGCCCGAGAAGGGTCACCGCTCCGTACCACGCCGCCGCTGCTGCCCCGGCGGTCTGGACGATCGGCCACAGCCCGGTGCGCAGGCGACCGAAGCCGCTTTGGATTGTCGCCCGGCCGGCGCTAACGACCGACCCGGCCGCCCCGCTCGCCTTCTTCACCATTTTTCTCTCTGCGCCCTCTGCATGGGTGAGTTACGGACACTCGGGCGCCAAGCCCGCCGCCCGGGGAACCGGCCGGCGCGACCCCGGCCACAATAAGATCAGACCATGTTGACGGATCTCGTGGTCCAGGATCTCGGCGTAATCGAGGCGGCGGATCTCGAGCTCGATCGTGGCTGCAGCGCGCTGACGGGGGAGACCGGCACCGGCAAGACCCTGGTGGTCGCCGCTCTCGGACTTCTCCTGGGCAGCCGGGGCGAGCGCACGCTCGTCCGGAGTGACGCCTCCGAGGCGCGCGTCGAAGGCCGTTTCTCGGTGCCCCCGGCGCATCCGGCGACCGGGATCCTCGCCGCCCACGGTCTGCTCGAGACGCCCGGCGAGGGGGACGGGCCCGTGGAGGTCGTCGTCACCCGCACCGTCCCCTCGGCCTCCCCGGAGAAGGACCCCGTGCGAACGGGAAAGTGCCGGGTGAACGGGCGGATCGTGACCGTCGCCGTGCTCGCCGAGCTTGGGACTGCGTTGGTCGAGATAGCGGGCCAGCACGAGCACCAGCGGCTCGGGCGCCCTGCGGAGCAGCGCCGGCTCCTGGATGCCTTCTCGGGAGCGGAAGCTCTCGGTCTGGCCGCCGAGGTCCGCGCTGCGGTCCGGCGCTCCGCAGAGGCGGCGCGCGCCTACGAGGTCTTGAGGGAGGGCGAGCAGAGGCGCGCTCGCGATCTCGACGTCCTCCGGTACGAGATAGCCGAGCTCGAGGGCGCCGCGATCGAGCCGGGCGAGAGCGCCGGCCTGATCGCCGAAGCCGATCGTCTCGCCAACGCCGAGGCAATCGCCCTCGGGTTGACCGGGGCGATCGAGGCGATCCGGGCGGAAGGGGGCGCCGAGGAGCTCGTGACCACCGCCAGGCGCTCGATCGAGGGGCTCCTGGCTCACAATCCGGTCCTGGCCACCCTGTCCGCCCGCCTCGAGTCGACGGCCTACGAGCTCGCCGACGTGGCGGCGGAGCTTGCCAAGCAGATAGGCGCTCCCGACCCGTCCCGCCTCGAGGCCCTCAGGCAGCGACTGGCCGTGATCCAACGACTCGAGCGAAAATACGGGTACGGCGAGACCGAGATGCCCTCCTATCTGAGGAGTGCCTTGGAACGGCGCGCCGAGCTCGAGGGCGCCGGGCATGACATCGATCGGTTGGCGACGGAGCGAGAGGATGCGGCGGCCGAGGCAAAACGGCTCGGGGCCGCCTTGAGCGAGCTGAGACGGGTCGCCGCTCCTGCGTTGGAGGAGGCGATGACCGAACGCCTCGCCGGTCTGGCGATGGGCGGATACCGTTTCAAGGTCGAGCTCAACCCGGTCGAGCTCTACGAGGGCGGCGCCGAGACCCTCGAGTTCCTGATTGCTACCGGGCCAGGTGAGGTGCCTAAACCCGTCACCAGGATCGCTTCAGGCGGTGAGTTGTCGCGGGTTGCGTTGGCTCTTCACCTGCTCACCACCACCGGACCGGTCACGACGATGGTCTTCGACGAGGTCGACGCAGGGTTAGGGGGCGAGGCGGCCCAACACGTTGGCCGGTCCCTCGCGGGGCTCGCCCGGGAAAAGAACGTCCAGGTCATTGTTGTCACCCACCTGCCGCAGGTGGCCGCCCAGGCCGATGCCCACTACAGGGTCACGAAGGCAGAGAGCGCCGGCCGCGTCGTTACCCTTGTGGCCAGGGTCGAAGGGGAAGAACGCGTGGCCGAGCTGTCGCGCATGCTCGCCGGTCTTCCCAAAAGCGCGGTGGCCCGCAGTCACGCCCGCGAACTGCTCGATCTAGCGTCGTCCTGACCCGGGAAAGCTCGGCCCCTTTCTCCAACCCACGCTCATTCCGTCGCATAGGGTTTTTCAGATGCGGCGATCGAAAGTGCATGCACCCCTCAAGATGTCCGTCGAGCCGTCTGTCGACGGAGCGATCATCGGCCCTGCGCGGGTTGACCTCCGCACGAAGAATCTCCTTGCACGGCTTCAGCCCGGAGAGGTCGCGGTTATCAACCACCGGGACATCGACCGTGTCGCTGCGGAGGGTCTGGTCCAGCGCCAGGCGGCCGCGGTTGTGAATGCGGCCCCATCCACCACGGGGCGATATCCAAACCTCGGTCCCATGCTGCTCTGTTCCGCAGGGATCAGGGTCCTGGATGAGCTTGGCCCCGGAATAATGCGAGCCATAGTCGAGGGTCAAAGGGTGGTCGTCGAGGGCGACCGGGTTTACCGCATCGAGGGCGACAGGAGGGTGGAGGTCGGGCGGGGGCGCGTTCTCGACCTCGTCACGGCCGAGGAGCTGCTCGACCGCTCGAAGAAGACCATCTCCTTCGAGCTCGAGCGCTTTGCCTCCAACACGATCGGCTACATCAAAGACGAACGCGACGTTCTCCTCGAGGCGACTCGTCTACCCGAGGTGAATACCGATTTCCATGGCCGCCACGTCTTAGTGGTGGTGCGCGGCTACGACTACAAAGAGGACCTCGCGGCACTGCGCTCGTACATCCGCGAGGTCAAGCCCGTGTTCGTCGGTGTCGACGGCGGCGCCGACGCTCTTATCGATTCCGGTCTGCGTCCGGACGTCATCATCGGCGACATGGACTCGGTCACGACCGAGGCCCTGCTGTCGGGGGCCGAGCTCGTCGTCCACGCCTACGAGGGGGGGGTCGCCCCTGGGCTCGAGCGCCTGAGGGCCCTCAAGGTACCGGCCGTTTCCTTCGAGGCGACCGGGACGTCGGAGGACATCGCGATGCTGCTTGCCTTCGAACGGGGCGCCGAGCTGATCGTTGCCGTTGGAACCCACACGAATCTGATCGAGCTGTTGGACAAAGGACGCAAGGGAATGGCTTCGACATTTCTGGTGCGCCTGCGGGTGGGGCCCATACTCGTGGACGCAAAGGGCGTGAGCCGCCTTTACCACAGCCGCGTCAGGCGCGTGGATCTCGTCTTCCTGCTCGCGGCGGCGTTGATCACGATGGCGATCGTGGTCGCGCTTGCCGAGCCGCTGCGGGTCGAGCTCAGCCTGCGTTGGACGCAGCTGCTGAATGCCTGGTACTCGCTCAGACAGGCGATCTTCTAACCTATGATCGACTTCCGCTATCACTTGATCTCTCTTGTCGCCGTCTTTCTTGCACTCGGCCTCGGCATACTCCTCGGGTCCGCGGTTCTCGGCCAGAACTTCACCTCGAGGCTGCGTCGCGCAGTCGAAGACGTCGAAAGGTCGAACGACAGGCTGCGTGCAGCCAATGCCGAGATGGGGCGCCGGATCGAATCGGACAACCTCTTCGCCCAGCAGGCCGAGTCGTTTCTGGTGAACGATTCGCTGTCGGGCCAGGATGTCGTCGTGTTAGAGCTCGCCCACTCCGACGGCGCATTGCTGACCGGAGTGCGTGAGGCGGTCGAGACCGCCGGCGGCTCCATTTCCTCCACGGTTGCGCTGACCGACAGATTCGCCTTAGAGGACGAGCAGAGCCGGATCGATCTGGCTCGCATATCCGGCACGACTGCGACGGAGCCCGAGGAACTGCGAATCGAAGCGGGAATCCTGATCGGCTCGAGGGCGGCCGACGCGGGAGCTCCCGACAGAGATTCGGCAAGCGATAGGAGGCTCGACCGACTGGTCGAACAACTCGAAACACTCGGATTCGTAGAGGTGAGCCGCCGGGGCGGCGATGATCTGATTCCCGAAGAAGCGTTGTTCGTGGTGGCGGGCGGCGGGGCGGAACAGCTTCCATATGAAGAGGCGGAGATGACGGTTTCTCTCGCAGAGGCTCTGGCGGCGCGCTCCGCCGGTGTCGTCGCAGCTGAGGCGCGAGAGAGTGTGTGGGGAGCGGCATCGGCGGTCCGGGCGGATGACGATGCAAGTGCCACGGTCTCCACGGTCGATCAGGCGGACGTGGCCCAGGGGCGTATCGCGGTGTCGCTCGGACTCGACCTCGCGGCGCAGGGGACGCTGGGGCATTGGGGATCGGGATCTGGTTCATCCGGTGGCGTGATACCGGAGCCAACCCCAGGCGGTTGAGCCGGTTGCCGGCTCGGGAGGGCAGATCGGGCGCCTTGGGGCGCGGGGCGGCGACGATCACGGTGGCGACGGCCGTTTCGCGCATCACCGGCTTTGTACGGGTCATGGTCGTTGCCGCGGTTATGGGGACAACCTTTCTCGCTAACACCTACCAGACGGCGAACACGGCCCCCAATATCGTGTTCGAGTTGGTCGCGGCCGGGGTTCTCACCTCCATCTTCGTGCCTACGTTCGTCGACTATCTCGTCCGGGGCCGCCGGGAGGACGGTTGGGAGGCGGCAAACGCGCTCACGTCGATCGCGTTCGTGGCGCTTGTGGGCCTGGCACTGCTGCTGTGGCTCGGCGCACCGGGGGTGATGCGGCTCCTCACCGCAGGCGTCGCCGATGATCAGCTGCGCGCCCAGGAGATCGCCCTGGGGACCACCTTCCTCAGGCTTTTCTCTCCCCAGATCATCTTCTACGGCATAGGGATGATCATGACCGGCGCGTTGCACGCCCACCGGCGCTTCGGGATGCCGGCCATTGCACCGATCGCCAACAACATTGTGGTGATAGGCGTGTATCTGGCTTACGCGCTGATGAGAGCCGGCCGGCCTGCTGGTGTCGAGACGATCACCACCGCTGAGACATTCTTGTTGGGAGCGGGCACCACGTTGGGCGTCGTGGCGATGACCCTCATCCTGCTGCCGGAGCTCAGGCGGATCGGGTGGCGCTTCAAGTTCCGCTTCGATCCAGCTCATCCGGCGGTGCGCGCGGGGGCGCGCCTGGGTGTGTGGGCGCTCGGCTACGCAGGCGGCTACCAAGCCGGTCTCGTCGTTGTGCTGCTGCTCGCCAACGGCGTCCAGGGCGGTGTCGCTGCCTATCAGTGGGCCTACACATTCTTCTATCTGCCCCACGCACTGTTTGCTGTGCCAATCTTCCACGTTCTCTTCACCGCAATGTCAGAGCACGTGGCCAGAAAGGAAGAAGGTGCGTACATGACGCGCCTCCAGGATGGATTGGCGATGTTGTTCTTCATTCTCATCCCCACCGCAGCATTCTTGTTTGTGGCTGCCGGCCCCCTTGCCCGCGTAACGCTGGAGTATGGAGTCATGACCGTGTCCGGAGCGGGTCTTGTGGCGCGGGTGCTTGCCGCGTTCGCCATCGGGCTGCCCGCATATTCGGCCTTTCTGGTGCTCACGCGCGCCTACTACGCGTTGGGGGATGCGAGGACCCCTGCGATAGTCAATGCGCTCACAGTCGTGATCTCGAGCTGCCTCGGAGCGTTGCTCTTCTATGCGCTCGGCGACCGTTGGGCCGTGCCCGGGCTCGCCGCTGCGCACTCGCTTGCGTTTGTCGCCGGGGCCGGCATTCTCACCCTCACCCTTTCGGGGCGCGCCGGGCGTGTCTTCGGGGACGAGCTGAGATCATCCGCCGTCCGCTCGACGATCGTCGGAGGCGCGGCGCTGGTGGCAATGGCAGGGGTGCACGCCGTCCTTCCCGACACCTCCAAGGTGCAGGCCCTCGCCAATCTGGCTGCGACCGGTGCGATCGGAACGATGGTCTATCTCGGTGTGATGGCGAGGCTGCATTCGGTCGAGCTACAGCGCGCAGCCGGCTTGGTGAGGCGCCGGTGACCAACGAGCGCCGGATCCTCGAGGTCCTTGGCCGCTCCGCCGGGGGCATCGCCAGGCACGTGGCCCGGGTGGTGGAGGGGCTCGACGGCCGCGACGGCCTGCGCATCGACGTGGCGGGCCCCGGTGACCTGCCGGTGCCCATGGGGGCGCCGGTTCTCGAGGTGGTGATCCCCGACGGGCCGGTCCGGGGCCACCCGGGGGCAATCAGGAGGCTGAAGTCGATCATCGCCGAGGGCCGGTACGACATGGTCCACGCCCACGGTTTGAGAGCGGGCATCGATGCCGGGCTGGCGGTTCGGGGCCGCCGGGTTAGCGACGGGCCGAGGGCGCCGGTGCTCGTCTCGGTCCACAATCTCATCCGTCCGGACATCATCGGGGGCCCGCGCGCACTCGTGTACCGAAGGGCGGAGGGATTGGCCGTGCGGTTGAGCGATCGCACCTTCGCTCCTTCGGTTGAGATCGCGGAGCATCTCCGGGCCACGGTGGCGGGTACGGGCGGCAAGATCGAGGTGCTCCATCTCGGGGTTGGAGCCGCACCTGAGGGCCTGCCGCCGGCCGGGGAGGTGCGGCGCCGGCTTGGCCTCGCCGACGGCGACCGGTTCGTGGTGACCACCGCGCGCCTCGCCTCGCAGAAGGCGCTCGACGTCATGCTCGAGGCCCTGGCGCAGCTTCCGAGCAACGTGGTGCTGGCGATCCTCGGCGACGGCCCTCTGGAGGGCGAGCTGCGCTCCTTCGCCGCCCGTCTCGGCGTGGCGGACAGGGCCCTGTTTCTCGGATGGCAGGACGAGGTCGCAGGGTATGTTGCCGCCGCCGACGTCTTCTGTCTGTCGTCCCGGTGGGAGGCGGTCGCCCTGGCGGTTCAGGAAGCGGTCCTGGTCGGCACGCCCGTTGTCTCCACCGACGTCGGGGGGATGGGCGAGCTCATATCCGAGCGTGTTTCGGGGCGTCTGGTCCCTCCGGGGGACCCGTCCGCTCTCGCCTCCGCCCTTGCCGAGGTGCTTGCCTCGCCAGAGGTGGGCGCCCGGTACGCCGCCGCCGCTCGGGCACGTCTGGCGCGTGATTTTTCCACCGAGGCCATGCTCGAACGGCTCCGCCGGGCTTATGTGGATGGAATCGATGCGGGCTAGGGGAGCCGCCGCTGTGATCCTCTGCGGGCTCCTGTTGTCGTCCGTATCCTCTCGCGCGCTCGCAGGGCAAGCCGCCGGGGCCGGGTGCCGGCGCGCCGTCGTGTTCACCCTTCCGGGGGTTACGTGGGCGGATGTGGAGCGCTGGAGGCCGCCTGCGCTCCTCGAGGCGGTCGAGATGGGCGCCGCCGGATCGATGTCGGTTCGGACCATCAGCTCCCGGACCTCGTACGCCTCCGGATTTGCCTCGATCGGCGCCGGCAGCCGCCTGGACGCTGGCTTCGTCCCCGGCACAACGACCGGAGTGGGAAGTGGCGGCCGGGGGGTGGTTGCGGGACTGCGCGCCGGCGGGCTGGAGGAGCTTCTTGCCAGGGCGAAGCTGGCGGGCTACGGGGGACGCCCGGGCGCGTGGGGCGAGGCTGTCGCCCCGCGAGTCGTGGTCGCCGTCGGTAACGGGGACCCCGGACGACCGTTCCCGACGCCGGCGCGCGCCGGGCGCTGGACGCTCTACGCGGCTATGGACGAGAGGGGGGTGGTGGCGCGGTCGGCGGTTTCGCCGGGGCTCCTGGAGAAAGCCCCCGCCGCGCCGTTCGGGGTCCGCTCCGATCCGGGTTCGATGCGCGCTGCGGTAAAGGGGGCGCTCGGTGTCCCCTGCGCCTCGGTGGTGATCGATCAGGGCGACCTCACCCGGGCCGACCGTCTGGCGTGGACCACCGGCCGCGCCGTGGCAGGCGACCGGGAGCGGGCCCTGGAGGCGGCCGACCGGCTTCTCGGCCACCTGCTCGAGAGGCTGGATCCCGCCCGGGACCTGCTGTTGATCCTGTCGCCGACATCGCCGGCCTGGGCCGGGGAGGCTCATCTCGGGGTGGCGGTGGCGGTTGGGCCCGGCTACCCGAGCGGTTCGAGCCTCGAGTCGGCGTCGACGAGGCGGCCGGGGCTCGTGACCCTGCCGGACGTGGCCCCGACGGCGCTGAGGCATTCGGGGCACGACCAACCGCCGGCGATGAACGGAACCCCATGGACGGCGGTCGGCGCGGTATCGCCCGACCGCCTGAGGGCGGCGGTGGAGCTCGACGCCGAGTCGGTCTTCATCGAGTCGGTCAAGGCTGAGATCTCCTCGGCCTACGTGGTGTTCCAGGTGCTCCTCTACCTCGGCGCGGTGGGCTTGTTGGGATGGCGGGAACGCGCCGCCGGAAAGGAAGGGAGGGATGCCGGGGAACAGGGGGGCGGGGACCGGGACGGCCCGCTCGAGTCCGGCCTGGAGCTCGCCGCGCTTGCCGTGGTCGGTTTCTTCGTGGCCACCTACCTCGCCGGCCTGGTCGACGGCCACGTCCTGGGACGCACCGGCTACTGGCTGCTGCTCGCGGCCGTGGACGCCGCGCTCGTGGCGGCGGCGGTCGTGTTCATCCGGGGCCCTCTCGACCGGCTCCTGGGGCTGGCTGCACTCACCACCGCGGTGACCGCGGTGGATCTGTCCCTCGGCGCGCCGCTGCAGTTCAACACCGTATTCGGTTACACGCCGATCATCGCCGGACGATTCGCCGGCCTCGGAAACACTGGATTTGCGGCGCTGGGGGCTACCGCCCTCTTGACCGGCGCGCTGATCGTCCACCGCCGGGACGGAGGCGCCGGTGCCCTGTGGGCGGCCGCCCTCCTGTTCATCGGCGTCGTGGTGTTGGACGGAGCGCCGCAGTTGGGCAGCGACGTCGGCGGAGTGATAGCGCTCGTCCCCGGCCTCGGCATCTCCTGGGTGCTGCTGTCGGGGCGGCGCCCGGGTGTGCGGCTCGTCGCCCTGACCGCCGTCGGTGCGATGGTCTTCCTCGCCGCCTTCCTGGCCCTCGACCTCGCGCGGCCCCCGCAATCCCAGACCCATCTGGCGCGGCTCTTCCTCGACGTCCGGGACCGCGGGTTGATCGTTCTCCTGGACACGGTCCAGCGCAAGGCCGAGGCCAACCTCAGGGTCTTCCGCACGACGATCTACACCTACTTCGTGCCTCCTGCACTCGTCGCGCTCGCCTGGCTGCTTGGCCGGCCGAGGGGCCGATGGCACCGCCTGGCGGTCGCAGCCCCGCGCCTGCGGGCCGGGCTGATCGGGGGCCTGGTGCTCTCGCTGCTCGGGTTCGTCCTGAACGACTCGGGCATCGTCATCCCGGCCGTGATCCTTTCGTTCCTGGTGCCCATGGCGATCATGGTGCACCTCCACGTAGAGAGGCAGGAGCCGGTGTGACCCCTGACGCCGCGATGTCCGTCCTTGCCGGGGGTCTTGCGGGGTTTGCGACGGCAAGGATCCTGGTGGCCGTGCGCACGAAAGCCCCTCCGGCTCGTTTGATGCGGACAAACATCAACGGCCAACAGGTGCCGGTGGTGCTCGGAGGGCCGCTCGCCCTGGGTTCGCTGACAGGGATGGCCCTGGTGGCGATGACCGGTGCGGTCGGCTGGGGCCCGGGGCGCGCCGGATCGGTCGCCGCCGGGATCGCACTCCTGATCGTCGTGCTGACGCTTGCGGGCGGCCTGGACGACCGCAGGGGGAACGAGCCCGACAAAGGCTTCCGGGGCCACCTGAGGGCGGCTCGAGGCGGCCGTTTGACCGGGGGGCTGGTCAAGCTCGTCGCCGGGGGGCTGGCGGGCCTTGCCGCCGGCGCTCTCGTAGACGGCGGCGTGATGGTCATGGTCGTGGGCGCAGCGGTGGCATTGGGGGCCAACCTCGTCAACCTCACCGACAGGGCGCCCGGACGCGCCGGGAAGGTGTGGCTGCTGGTGGCCGTCCCTCTCATGGTGTGGGGTGACCCCGGATGGGCGGTGGCCGCCGCCCCGCTTGCCGGGGCCCTGTTCGGCTGCCTCGGGGCAGACCTCGGAGAGCGGGGGATGCTCGGAGACGCCGGTGCGAACCCTCTCGGAGCGGTCCTGGGTCTTGGGCTTGCCGTCTCGCTGCCGGCCGCGGGAGTGCTCGTCGCCGTAGTGATCCTCCTCGCAGGGAACCTCGCCTCGGAGAAATGGTCCTTCTCGAGAGCCATCGACCGGACGCCATGGCTGAAGGCGGTCGACCGATTGGGCCGCAAATGAGGCGGCCTGGCTCCACGGCACGTTATCGTGGGACGACACCCCGCCGGGCACGACTCTGCCTCGTCTTAGACCTATGGGGCGTCACCGCTCCAAGGAGCGGACAACGCGTGACCTGAGAGGATGGGAGGTTCTGTGGCGAAGCACGTTTTCGTGACGGGTGGCGTGGTGTCGAGTCTGGGCAAGGGGCTTACGGCCGCCTCGCTCGGACGCCTGCTGAAGGCGCGCGGGCTCAGGGTCATGATGCAGAAGCTCGACCCGTACATCAACGTGGATCCGGGGACGATGAATCCTTTCCAGCATGGAGAGGTCTTCGTGACCGAAGACGGCGGCGAGACCGACCTGGACCTCGGCCACTACGAGCGCTTGACGGACGAGAATCTGCTCAAGACATCCAACGTCACGACCGGGGCCATCTACCAGTCCGTCATCGCTCAAGAGCGCAGGGGCGAGTATCTCGGGGACACCGTTCAGGTGATCCCCCACATCACCAACGCTATCAAAGAGCGGATTCTGGCCCTTGGCGAGGACAGCGCAGCCGACGTGCTCATCACCGAGATCGGCGGCACGGTGGGCGACATCGAATCGCTTCCGTTCCTCGAGTCCATACGTCAACTGAGAACCGAGCTCGGCCGCGACGAGACGTGCTACATCCACGTCACCCTCGTGCCCTACATGGCGCCCGCCGAAGAGATAAAGACCAAGCCAACCCAGCACTCGGTGCGTGAGCTTCGAAGTGTCGGAATACAGCCAGACGCCATAGTCTGCCGCTCCGACAGACCGATCGGCCAGGAGTTGAAGCGGAAGATCTCCCTCCTGTGCGACGTGCAGATGGACGCAATCGTGTCCGCTGTGGACTCCTCAAACATCTACGAGATCCCATTGGTGATGCATTCGGAAGGGCTCGATGATTTCGTCGTGAACCATCTCCGAATGGAGACCTCCGAAGCACCGGATCTAACCCAGTGGAAAGCTCTTGTCGCGCGCATCGACAAGGCCATGGCGGCGCCGGGGGGCAGTTCCTCGGGGTCGGGCGAGAGCGCGTTGCGAATCGGTCTCATCGGGAAGTACGTCCGTTTGCCCGACGCCTATCTCTCGGTGGTCGAGTCGTTGAAGCACGCCAGCTTCGCGCACGAGGCTCCGGTGGACATCGTATGGATACCGTCCGATAGCCTCGAGACGGACGATCCGCAAGAGGTTCTCGGACATCTCGACGGTATTCTCGTGCCGGGCGGATTCGGGGTCCGCGGCATCGAAGGGAAAGTTCAAGCGGTGCGCTGGGCGCGCGAACAGGAGGTGCCGTTCCTTGGGCTTTGCCTCGGATTGCAGTGCGCGGTAATAGAGTTTGCCCGCAATGTCGCCGGGCTCGAAGGCGCGAACTCAACGGAGTTCGACGGCTCCACGGACTATCCGGTCATCGACATCCTGGCGGGCCAGGATCTCGACACGCTGGGTGGAACAATGCGTCTCGGCGCCTACCCGTGCCGGCTCGTCCCCGGCTCCAGAGCCGCCCAGGCGTACGGCCGCGAGCTCATCTACGAGCGGCATCGGCATCGCTACGAGGTGAACCCCCGCTGGAGAACACGCCTCGAGCGCGCAGGGCTCGTCGCGTCGGGTGAATCACCCGACGGCACCCTCGTCGAGATGATCGAGCTGGCGGACCATCCTTGGTTCGTGGGCAGCCAGTTTCACCCCGAGTTCAAGAGCCGGCCCGACCGGCCGCATCCCTTGTTCCATGACTTCATCGGGGCTGCGATCAAGCGCAGGGCTTTCACCGGCTCCATAAGCGAACCGGTGACGGCGGTCGACCTGAAGTAGGGTTGCGGCATGAGGGTGGGCGTGCCGAAAGAGCTCAAAGACAACGAGTTCCGTGTTGCGATTACTCCTTCGGGCGTGCGCGAGCTGGTCGTCGACGACCATGAGGTGATCATCGAGAGATCGGCCGGCGCCGGTTCGAGTATCTCCGACGAACAGTACGAACGCGCCGGCGCGTCGATCGTCCCCGACGCAGACACGGTGTTCGGCGACGCCGACATGGTGCTGAAGGTCAAGGAGCCGGTGCCCGAAGAGTTCCATCGGTTGCGCGAAGGCCTCATCCTCTTCACCTACCTGCACCTCGCTGCTGCGAAGGATGTCACCGAGGCCTTGTTGGAGGCTGGAACCACGGCGGTTGCCTACGAGACCGTGAAGCCGGCAGACGGCTCCCTTCCGTTGCTGGCTCCCATGAGCGAGGTCGCCGGGCGCATGGCGCCCCATGTGGGGGCCCATTATCTCGAACGCGGCAATGGCGGGCTGGGTGTTCTCATGGGTGGTGTCTCCGGAGTCAGACCTGCGCGCGTGGTGATCATCGGTGCGGGGATGGCGGGGATGAACGCCGCGTGGATCGCGCAAGGCATGGAGGCCGAGGTCGTCGTGCTCGACACCAACATCAACAAGCTGCGCGACATCGACCAGATACACAAAGGAAGAATCCTCACGATCGCGTCGAATCGCCTTTCGGTTGAAGAATCGGTCGTGTCCGCGGACCTCGTGATCGGTGCCGTGCTCGTCCCGGGGGCCCTGGCCCCGAAGGTTGTCACCGAAGCCATAGTCAAAGAGATGCGGCCCGGAGCGGTCGCGGTCGACATCGCCATCGATCAGGGAGGATCGTTCGAGACATCGGCGGTAACGACGCACTCGGACCCCACTTTCATGGTGCACGACGTCGTTCATTACTGCGTGGGGAACATGCCAGGCGCGGTCCCACACACATCCACCTATGCACTTACGAATGCGACGCTACCGTATGTGTCGGCGCTTGCAGGCAGGGGGCTAGTGGACGCGGTGGAACACGATCCTGCGCTGGCCGAAGGTGTCAACGCTCACAGGGGCTCGTTGACATCCGCTCCGGTCGCCGATGCCCATGGCCTCGAGTCGGTCTCCCTCGACGAGCTCATCTGAGACAACGTCTCGGCTCGAGCCTCTCGATCGATGGATCGACGAGTTCATGGTCCACTCACAGATCGAACGAGGTCTGTCGGACAACACCATCTCGTCTTACCGGCGGGACCTGCAGAGATGGAGAGAATTCTGTGCTCTGGTAGCCGTCGACGCCGGCCGGGTGGCGCCCGAGCAGGTCACCGAGTATCTGGCGCGGCTAAGGTCTGGAGCGCCACCGGCGCGCCGCGCCTACCGCCCCGCGTCGGTCGCCCGGATGCTGGTCACCGTAAGGGTCTTCTACCGGTGGCTCGTCCGTGAAGGCCAGCTCGACGTGGACCCGACCGCCAAGGTCGGCGCCCCGGCGCGCCCCCTGGCCCTGCCGAAAGCGATCCCTTTCGACCAGGTGGTCCGGCTAATCGAGCTTCCGTCCGGCGATCCCATGGGCAGGAGGGACAGCGCCATCCTCGAGACGCTCTACGGTGCGGGGCTTCGCATTTCAGAGCTCGTTTCCCTCGACGTGGACGACGTAGACGTGGAGGAAGGCTCGGTGCTCGTGAGGACGGCGAAGGGTGGGAAGGCACGGCGCGTCCCCCTCGGGGGGGCCGCCTGCGCGGCGGTCGGCGCCTATCTCACGGTCACGCGCCCCAGCTTGGCGGAGCGTGCCCCCGCCGGCACAGCATCCGGAGCGCTGTGGTTGAACTCCCGCGGCGGACGGCTTACCCGTCAGGGTGCGTGGAAGCTGCTCAAGACCTACGCGCGAAACGCCGGGCTCGATGAGGCCGTCTCCCCCCACACTCTCAGGCATTCCTTTGCGACCCACATGCTCGACGCCGGGGCCGACATCCGCGTTGTGCAGGAGCTCCTGGGCCACGCGAGCCTGACCACGACGCAGATCTACACCCTTGTGAGCCAGAGCCGGCTAAAGGAGGTCTATCTGACATCGCACCCTCGCGCCCGTCATCCTCGAGGCGGGACGAAGAGCGGCTCGCGCTCGGGCGGAACGGAAGGGTAGCGTCTAGCCACACCAGCAGGCTTTTCAGGCGAAGGAGCGGGCTATGAATCCAGGGAGGGGGACGGGTGGCAGCGCGGCGCGGGCGGTGGTCCTGATCGTGCTGGACTCGGTCGGGATAGGGGAGGCACCCGACGCAGCCGAATTCGGGGATGCCGGGTCGGCGACCCTGCCGAACCTGGCTCGAGCCGTGGGCGGCGTCGGCCTGCCGAACCTGGGCGGATTGGGACTCGGCAACATCGTCGCGATCGAGGGTGTCGCCCCGGTGGAGACCCCGGCTGGCGCCTATGGGCGGATGACCGAGCTCTCCCCAGGGAAGGACACGACCACAGGCCATTGGGAGATAGCCGGAGTGGTGCTCGAGCGGCCGTTCCCGCTCTATCCCAATGGGTTCCCGGGCGAGGTGATGGAGCCCTTCGAACGGACCGCGGGCACCGGGACGCTGGGCAACGTGGCCGCCTCCGGCACCGAGATCATCGACCGGCTCGGCGTCGAACATATGTCTACAGGTAAACCTATTGTCTACACTTCGGGCGACAGCGTCTTCCAGATCGCCGCCCACGTCGACGTGTTGCCGCTCGAACGGCTCTACAACCTGTGCAGGGTCGCCCGCGGCATCCTTCGGGGGCCCCATGAGGTGGGGCGGGTCATCGCGAGACCATTCGAAGGCGACCCGGGGAACTTCACCCGAACCGGCGACCGCCATGACTTCTCGGTGCTGCCTCCCCGAGACACGATCTTGGACGAGATCTCAGGCGCCGGGCTCGAGGTGCGCGCGGTCGGGAAGATCTCCGATATCTTCGGTGGCCGAGGAGTGACATCGTCGCACCCGACGGGCTCGAACGAGAAAGGGATCGAGGCGGTCCTCGAGGAGCTCGGCGCGCTCGATCGGGGGCTCGTGTGGGCGAACCTCGTCGATTTCGATCAGTCCTACGGCCACCGCAACGATGCCGAAGGCTATGCCAAAGCGTTAGAGAGCTTCGATGCACGCCTCCCGGATCTGATTGGGGCGCTCGGGCCGCAGGACGTGCTGATCGTGACGGCGGACCACGGCAACGACCCCACCACTCCGTCCACCGATCACTCGCGTGAGCGGGTTCCGGTTCTGTGCGCCGGCGCAATGGTCGCTCCCGCAGTGGCCCTTGGCACGCGCGGCTCGTTCGCAGACTGTGGCGCAACCATCGCCGACCTACTGAACGTACCGACGGCGGGGCCCGGCTCCTCCTGGACACGTGCGATGGTGCCGACAGGCTGACGGTCGACCGTCGGGGCGCGCCTCCTTGCGTGCTCGGGTCACCTTGTCGAGATGGCGCCTTGTAAACCAGACGACTTGTATACAAGTTGGAACCTGGTTCGCAAAGTTCGGTGTGGGGACGCGCTTGACACCCTTGTAGTCGGCGCCCGGTTCCACTACCCTCGCTTGGGGACAAGCGGACTTGTCGACAAGTGGGCAACGCTGTGGAACCGGGAGGCCTGTGGAGGCACAAGGATCGGGGACCGTTCGCATCATCGCCCTCGCCAATCAAAAGGGCGGGGTTGGCAAGACGACCACGGCAATAAACCTGGCCGCGGCGTTCGCCGAGCTCGACCGCCGGATCCTCCTGGTCGATTTCGACCCACAGGGCGGTTGCGCTCTCGGCCTTGGGATCGAGCCGGGGGGCCTCGAGCTCTCCATCTACAACGCGTTGCTGGACCCGTCCTGTGATGTAGGTGACGTGGTCCTGGGATCCGTGGTGGCGGGGGTCGACCTCCTTCCCTCCAACGTCGACCTGGCTGCGGCCGAGCTCATGCTCGTGCAGGAGGTGGCGCGCGAGCAGAGCTTGAAGCGCGTCCTCGAGCCTTTAAGCCTCAACTACGACCTTATCCTTGTGGATTGCCCACCATCACTCGGCCTCCTGACGGTTAACGCCCTGACGGCGGCACACGGCGTTATCGTCCCACTCGAATGTGAGTACTACGCGCTGCGGGGCATGGCCAACCTCATGGACTCGATCGAGCGGATCAGGCAGCGATTGAACCCGGCGTTGGAGGTGGACGGGATCCTGGCGACGATGTACGACGTGCGTACGCTCCACAGCAAGGAGGTGCTCGCCAGGGTGAGGGAGGCATTCGGGGACATCGTGTTCGAGACCGTGATCAGGAAGACCGTCCGATTCGCAGAGGCCCCCGTGTCCGGCGAACCGATCCTTAGCTACGCTCCGGCCTCGCCCGGAACGGCGGCCTACCGCAAGCTCGCCCGGGAGGTGATCGACCGTGTCGCCCCGCGCGAGCCTGCCTGGAGCTGACGAGCTCTTTCGTTCCACTGCGGCGGGGGACAGGCGAACGCAGCCACCGGCCCGAGTGAGGGCACAAGAAGACAAGTCGACAAATCTTCAAGTCGCCGAAGAGTCGCGCCCGGCGGCAGGGGAGAAGAAGCCCCCTAAGCACGACGAGAAGATCACCTTCTATTGCACGGCCCAGGACCTCATGGCGCTCGAGCGGGCGCGTCTGAGCCTCCGGGCCGAGCACGGAGTCGCGGCCGACCGGGGGCGGATCGTCCGGGCGGCCCTGGCCTACATCCTCGAGGACTTCGAGACGCGCGGCGGCGACTCGGTCCTCCTCAGGGAGCTCCGGGGTCGTTAGGAGAGGGACCCTTCGGATCCCTCGATGACGAACGCGACCTTGCAGTGCACCTTGTATAGCGTCAGCCCGCCGTCTGCGCCGACGTCGGCCGTGCTCCCGATGACCTCTACGCCCTGGATATTGCGAACCGAATGGGCCGCGGTCTTCACCGCGTTCTTCACCGCGTCGCTGAACGAGTTCGGGGAGCTCCCGACAAGTTCGATGACCTTGACGACACCTTGAACCTGCTCCGCCATGGCTGCGTACCTCCCCTATCCGGATGAATGTGCCCTCCAAACAATAGCCGGGGACGTCCAGATGGTGCACTCCTCTGCGCTCTGGGAGAGTCGTCTCGCCATGCCGAACGGTGAAGGAGACCTAGAGGAGAGGGCCGGTAAATGGAGGCCACTAGGTGGGCCGGCGGATCATGCGCCGGCTGAGGCGGCCTGAAGGTTTGCCTGCATCGTCAGGCGCTTCATCTGGTGCTGAGTCTGAGGGTACAGGCTCTTGTAGATGTCATACACCTCTCGATAGGCGACGGAGCGTTCGGGGTCGGGCTCATCGACCTCGTCGCGCATGGTGATGCGGGAGCAGGCATCGGCGACATCCGGGTACGCTCCGGCGGCCACCCCGGCAAGAAGCGCCGCACCGAATGCAGGGCCCTCCTCGGCCACCGTGCGGCGGATTGGCAGATCGTAGATGTCGGCTTGAAGACTTCGCCACAGCGTGCTCCGTGCACCGCCGCCGGTTGCCCGCACCTCGCCGCACGAAATCCCCAGGCCTTCCATGATCCCGAGTCCGTCCTTGAGGCTGAAGACGACACCCTCCATCAGCGCACGCGTCATGTGGGCTCTGGTGTGTCGTGACGTGAGGCCAAACCAGGCGCCACGCGCCGATGGGTTGAGGTGCGGAGTTCGCTCACCCGACAGGTAGGGGAGAAAGACGAGGCCGTCGGCTCCGGGCAGCACTTCGGCCGCGCCCTCCACGAGCTCGTCGTACGTCACGCCGCCTCCGAGCAGGTGACGCCACCACCTCAACGACGATCCCGCTGACAGCGTCACGCCCATAACGTGGTACCTATCCGGTACGGCGTGACAGAACGCGTGGATGCGTCCGGAGGGGTCGGTTGTGAACTCCGGGGTATGGGCGAACAGCACGCCGCTCGTGCCGATCGAAGAGCTCATCACCCCCGTATCGATGACGCCGGTGCCGACTGCGGCTGCGGCGTTGTCTCCTCCCCCCGCAGCGACGGGAACCCCGGTGGGAAGTCCGAGAGAGCGGGCCAGATCGCCGGCCACATGGCCCGTCTCCTGAGGGCCCTCGCGGACCTCCGGCAGCCACGCCGCGGGGATGTCGAGGGCCTCGAGGATCTCGGTTGACCAAGTGCGCTCGCCTACGTCGAGTAGCAGGGTCCCCGATGCGTCGGAGGCGTCGGTCGCAAGCTCACCGGTGAGACGGAACCGCACGTAGTCCTTGGGCAGGAGCACACGCCGCACCCTGCCGAAGTGATCGGGTTCCTCGTCGCGCAGCCACAGGATCTTCGGGGCTTGGAAACCCGTCAGCGCCGGGTTCCCAGCGATGGCTATGAGGCGATCGGCGCCGACCCGATCGGTGATCGCATCACACTGCGCCTCGGTTCGCTGATCGTTCCACAACAAGGCGGGGCGGATCACGTCGTCGTGCTCGTCCAAGAACACCGAGCCGTGCATCTGTCCGGTCAGCCCGATCCCGGCGACCTCGTCATCGACTTCGGCCACGACGGCTTTGAGCACTCCCAGGGTGGCCGTCCACCAGTCCTCGGGATTCTGTTCCGCCCACCCAGGCCGCGGGGTCGCTAGAGGGTACTTCTCCGACGCGTCCGCAACCGCGCCGCCGCCGTGCTCGATTGCGACTACCCGAACCCCCGTCGTGCCGACGTCGATGCCAAGCAGCACGGTCACGCTAGAAGCCGGCGATCGCCAGAACCCAGCCCTCGACGGTGTCGATGATGGGACTGAGAACCGTGAAACCTCCGAAGAACAAGACCGCCAGAAGGATGACAAAGCCGTAGCGGTCCAGGAAGAAGATGATGTTCTGCCTTTTCGGTGGCAGGAAGATCGTCAGCAGCCTCGAGCCGTCGAGAGGCGGCAGGGGGATGAGATTGAAAACGGCCAGAACGACGTTGATGCGGACGAAGATCCTCAAGAAGAGGAACAGGGTGCCGGTCGAGGTGGCAGGCGACAGGACCAGAAGGGCCAGGGCGCCGAGCACCGCGAGCAAGAGATTCATCATCGGCCCCGCAAGCGCCACGATTGCGGCCCCGAACCGCTCCGACGACAGGGCCTGGGTCCGGAACTCGACCGGCTTACCCCAGCCAAAGCCGATGAGGAATATCGCGATGGTTCCGATCGGGTCGAGATGGCGCAAAGGATTCAGGGTCAGACGCCCCATGGCCCGCGGGAGCCGGTCACCCTGCAGGTCGGCGGCAAGCGCGTGCCCGTACTCGTGCAGGGCGATGGCGCCCAGCAGCGAGGCCGACAGCAGCACGAACACCAGCGGATCGGTGCGCAGGAGAGAGAGAAGGCCACCCATGAGTGCTCGGTATTCTAGGCTGCGCCGGCCCGGACGAAGCCGGCCCACACCGAACGCTATTCGGGAAGGAATCGATGACCCCGGACGAGGCCACGCAGAGAGTGTTCAGCGGCGTCCAGCCCGACGGCCAGCTGCACCTGGGAAACTATCTGGGCGCGGTCCGCCACTGGGTTGCGTTGCAGGAGAGCTACAGCTCGTTCTTCTGCATCGTCGACCTCCACGCGATGACGCTGCGGTGGGACCCTGCCGCTCTGAATGCCACAACTCTCGAGACGGGGGCACTGCTCCTTGCCTGCGGGGTCGATCCCGACAGGTCGATTCTGTTCGTCCAGTCGCAGGTGGCCGAGCACCCCGAGCTCGCCTGGATATTGAGCTGCGTCGCCCGCATGGGCGAGCTGCGCCGGATGGTCCAATTCAAGGAGAAGTCCAAGGGGGAAACCGAGTCGGTCGGGGTCGGTCTCTTCACCTATCCGGTGCTCCAGGCGGCCGACGTCCTCCTGTACCAGGCCCACGGCGTACCGGTCGGCGAGGATCAACGCCAGCACATCGAGTTGATGCGAGACCTGGCGGTGAGGTTCAACTCCAGCTTCGGGGACACCTTCACGGTGCCGCAACCGTTGATCTCCCCGGCCGGGGCCCGCATCATGAGCCTCGACGAGCCGACCCAGAAGATGAGCAAGTCGGTCCCGCGCCCCGGCTCGAAGATCCTTCTGGTCGATTCCCCCGACACGATCTTGAAGAAAGTGCGTTCGGCGGTCACCGACTCCGGCCGCGAGGTCGCCGCCGGAGAGGACAAACCGGCCCTCACGAATCTGCTCACCATCTTCTCGGTCGTGGACGGGACCGATGTCGCCGGCATCGAGCGTCGCTTCGCCGGCTCGGGATACGGCGATTTCAAGGCCGCTCTCGCAGAGTCGTTGATAGACCGCCTCGCCCCGATCAGGGATCGCTACGCCGACCTCATGGCGGACCCGGGAGAGATCCGGCGCCTGCTTGCGGCCGGAGCGCGGAGGGCGGCCGAGGTCGCCGGGCCGACCATGGACGACGTGAGGGAGCGCACGGGACTTGGCCGCCGGGTGCCCGCCGGCGCCCGATAGATCGGTGTGCCCCCTGACGCAGGCCGGGGCCAATCCCGCCCCACGCGGGGATCCGGCGATAGGCTTCCTCCGAAGATCGTTGCCATTGGTAGACAAATAGACAAGTAGACCAATTTCTCGACCCCTTTGGGAGGTGCCGGTTGCCCCACGAAGTGAAGCTCGAGGTGTTCGAGGGGCCCATCGACCTGTTGCTCAACCTGATCGGGCGCCGGCGGGTGGACATCTACGACGTCCCCCTGGCGGCGATCACCGATGAATACATGGGCGTGCTCGCACGGATGGGGACCACCGATCTCGAAACGTCCACCGGGTTTCTGGTGGTGGCGGCCACCCTGCTGGAGCTGAAGAGCAGCCGCCTGCTGCCCGCCCGGGAGACCGATGAGGTGGACACGACCCTCCTCGAGGGGCGGGACCTGCTCCTCGCCCGACTCCTCGAATGCGCGACCTACAGGGCATCGGGAGCCTGGATCGCAGCCGGCCTCGAGATCGGGGCCGCCTGGCACGGGCGCACGGCCGGGCTCGAGCCGCAGCTCGTCGATCTTGCGCCCGACCCCCTCGCAAACCTCGGGGGTGACGACCTCGCGCGCGCTGCCGCGCTGGCCCTCGCACCCACGCCGGCCGAGCTCGACACCTCCTTCGAGCCCCCGGCGACGGTCTCGGTGAGGGAAGCAATCCTCGCCGTGGCGGCGGAGCTCGAGCGCAGTGGGCGGGCGACCCTGGAGGAGCTATGTGGGATCCGGCCGGCACCCATCGACGTCGTCGCCCGCTTTCTCGCCCTCCTCGAGCTGTTCAAGACCGGGGCGGTGGATCTGGACCAGAAGGAGCGTTTCGGCGCGATCGAGGCCGTCTGGACCGGGGAGGCCGACGTGACCGCGGCCGTGGACGCCGCCGAGGAGTACTCGGTGGGGAGGGAGGGCCCGTGAGCGTGCCCGAGCGCAAGATCCTTGAAGCAATCCTTCTCCTTGCGGACGAGCCACTGCCGACGGGGCACATCGGCGAGGTGCTGGAGACCCCTCGAGTTGAGGTCGAGGCTTCACTTCGGGAGCTCGCCGAGGCCTATGCCGCCGAGGACCGGGGTTTTGTTCTACGTGAGGTCGCCGGCGGATGGCGGTTCTACACCCATCCCGACTGCGCCCCGTGGTTGGAGCGCTTCGTCCAGGGGCGCAAGAGCGCCCGTCTGAGCGCCGCGGCCCTGGAGGTGCTGTCCATAGTGGCCTACCGTGCGCCGATCTCACGGGCGCAGATCGCGGAGATTCGGGGGGTCGACTCCGACGGGGTGGTGCGGACGCTGCTCGGCCGGGACCTCATCACGGAGTCCGGGCGGGAGAGCGGTCCCGGGGCGCCGCTTCTGCTGACCGTCAGTCGGGGCTTCCTCGAACGTATGGGCCTGCGCTCGACCGACGACCTGCCGGCTCTGGCCGATTTCATCCCCGACTCCGAAGCGGTCGAGGAGATGGAATCCAAGCTGTCCCCGGGAGCGTGAACCCCGGCGGCGAGAGGCTGCAGAAGGTGCTCGCCAAAGCGGGTCTCGGATCGCGGCGTTCGGTCGAGGAGCAGATCAAGGCGGGCCGTATAACGGTGAACGGACACCCCGCTGTTCTCGGACAGAGAATCGATCCGGCCAAGGATGAAGTGGTGGTTGACCGTTCGCGTGTACCCCTGAAGACGGACCTTGTCTGGTACCTGTTCAACAAGCCGATCGACGTAGTGACCACGGCGGCCGATACGGCCGGGCGCGCCACCGTTTTGGACTACGTCGAGATCCCCCAACGGGTGTGGCCCGTCGGCAGACTGGACATGGACTCGGAGGGGGCGCTCCTCCTCACGAACGACGGGGAGTTGACGCACCGCCTGACGCATCCTCGCTTCGGCGTACCCAAGGCATACCTCGCCTACGCGCGCGGGACGGTCGGCAGTCGGGCCCTGAAGGCGCTGGCGCGAGGCGTCGAGCTGGACGATGGAGTGACCGCCCCCGCCCGGGTGAGTCTCGTCGAGCGTTTCCCCGGAGGCACCCTCGTGGAGATCGAGCTCAAGGAGGGCCGCAACCGCCAGGTGAGGCGGATGTTCGAAGCGCTCGACCACCCACTCAAACGCCTGGTGAGGACGGCGGTTGGCCCCGTGGTGCTGGGACATCTCAAACCGGGCATGCTCCGGCGCCTTGGCCCCGAGGAGGCGCAGTCCCTCTACCGGGCATGCGGATTGTAGATAAAGTGATTTGTCGCTTAGCTGCTATGTGGATAGATCGATGTGTGGGGGAATGCGCTCGATCGCCTGAGGGGAGCACCTGAGGCGTGCCTGAGCGGGTTCGGGGACTGAGAGGGGCGACAACGGTCCCGCGCGACGACGCCGATGCCATCGTGGCGGCGACCGAAACACTGCTTGAGGCCATGCTGGAGCGCAACGGTGTGGGCCCCGACGACCTCGTCAGCCTGGTGTTCACCTCGACCCCCGACCTGACCGCAGAATTTCCCGCGGCCGCGGCGCGGCGGTTGGGCATCGACCACATCCCGCTTCTGTGCGCTCGGGAGATCGACGTCCCCGGATCGATGCCCCGCTGCATCCGGGTGCTAATGCACCTTTACACTGAGAGGGACTACGGGACCCTGCGCCACGTTTATATGGGCCAGGCTCGTTCGCTCCGGAGCGATCTGCCGGAGTAGGTCGCGCTTAGCCCTACGTAACCCTCGAGAATAGGTGTAGCTTTTGGCCGAGCAGGTGGCGGTGGTGGGAACCGGGCTCATCGGAGGTTCTATTGCGCTGGGACTGCGACGCCTGCGGCCGGCGCCGTCGATTATCGGGTACGACGCCGATCCGGCGTCCACCGCGGCGGCGATGGACGCCGGCGCCCTGACCGAGGTGGCCGCTTCGGCTGCCGAGGCGGTGTCGGGGGCCGACCTGGTAGTGCTGGCCATGCCGGTCGATCAGATTCCGGCCGTGTGCGCCGCTCTGGCCGGCTCGGTTGCCCCCGAGGCGATCGTCACCGACGTGGGCAGCGCCAAGGCGGACGTCGTGGCGCATGGAGAAGCAGCCTTCGGCGGACGCTTCGCAGGGGGACATCCCATGGCCGGCTCCGAGCGCCACGGCATCGGGGCCGCCGAGGCGCAGCTGTTCGACGCGGCGTGGTGGATCCTCACCCCCACGCCGCGCACCTCTCCCACCGCCTACCGGGAGGTGTCCCGGCTGGCGACCCGGCTGGGAGCAAGTCCCGTGGCGGTCGATCCCTCGGTCCACGACACCCTCGTCGCCCGCCTGAGCCATCTGCCCCAGCTGACCGCCAGCGCGGTCGTCACCACCGCCGCGTCGGCGGGGGATCGAGACGCTCTCCTGGGACTGGCGGCCGGTGGCTTCAGGGACGTGACCCGCATCGCCGCGAGCAACCCGGACCTGTGGGTGGCCATTCTCAGGTCTAACCGTATAGCGGTACTGGAGGCTTTGGGGGCGCTGGGGAGCCGGCTGGCACGGATCGGCGGAATGATCGAAGCCGAGGACTGGTCCGGGGTGCGGGAGTTCCTCGACGCCGCTCGACGGGCTCGCCTCGACCTCTTCTCCAAGCCCGCCTATTCCGGGACGCCGGTGGCGCTGTCGACCATGATCCCCGATCGACCGGGTGTCCTGGCGGAGGTGACGACCGCGGCGGGGGAGTTGGGGGCCAACATCGAGGACCTGAGGATCGTTCACTCGAGCGAGGGCGACCGGGGGCGCCTGGAGCTCATCGTGGGGGGTGCGGGCGCCGCAGAGCTGCTGGCCTCGGCGCTGACCCAACTTGGTTACCGGGTCGAGCGCGCCGGAGTCGACAAAGATGTATAGCGATAAGTCGATAAAGCTCTATGTCGTCTAGTCCCCTTCGGCCGCGCACCACCGAGGTGGGACCATCCGGCCCGTTGCGGGGAACTGCCGGAGTGCCCGGCGACAAATCGATCTCCCATCGCGCCCTGATCCTGGGAGCTCTCGCCGGCGGGCGCTCCCGCCTGACGGGGGTCAATCTGGGCCGGGACGTGGGCGCCACGGCAGAGGGGCTCGCCCGGCTGGGAGCGGGGGTCGAGTGGCACCGGGATGAGGCTCGAGTGGATGTTGACGGTTGGGGCGCGCGCGGGCCGCGGGAGCCCCAAGACGTGCTGGATGCGGGGAACTCGGGGACCACATTGAGATGCCTGCTCGGAGTCTGCGCGGGTGCGGCCGGCGCATTCGTTTTCACCGGGGACGAGTCCCTGCGCGAGCGGCCCATGGGGCGGGTCGTGGCGCCCCTCCGGGCGATGGGCGCCCACATCGACGGCCGTGCGGACGCGACCCGGGCGCCCCTCATCGTTCGGGGCGGCGACCTCATCGGCGTCCCCCATACGCTGCCGGTGGCGAGCGCACAGGTCAAGACCGCCCTTCTACTGGCGGGGCTAGAGGCCACGGGCCCTACCTCGGTGACCGAACCGCGGGCCAGCCGGGACCACACCGAAAGAATGCTGGCCGCCTCGGGCGTAAGGGTCGACCGGGGCCCCCTTACCGCCACCGTGACGGGGGCCGGCAAGGTCGCCCCCGGTCCCCGGCGGGTGCCGGGCGATCTGTCCTCGGCCGCTTTCATCCTCGCCGGCGCCCTCGTGGTTCCCGGCTCGGACGTCGTGGTGTCCGATGTGGGCGTCAACCCAACCCGTGCCGGGATACTCAGGGTGCTGTCCGCCATGGGCGCCGACCTCGAGGTGGAGCATGTGGGGGAGTGGGGCGGAGAGCCGGTTGGCACCGTTCGGGCCAGGGCATCGGTTCTCCGAGGGGTGACCGTCGACGAGGCCGAGGTCCCTGCCCTCATCGACGAGCTGCCGGTACTGGCCGTGGTTGCGACGAAGGCAACCGGCCGAACCCTGATCCGGGGGGCGGGGGAGTTGCGGGTGAAAGAGAGCGACCGAATTGCCACGATGGCCGCCGGACTGAGCGCCATGGGCGCGGAGGTGGAGGCGCTCCCGGACGGCCTCGTCATCGATGGCCCAACCACACTGCGGCCGGCAGCGGTCGACTCGGCCGGTGATCACAGGGTGGCCATGTCGCTTGCCGTGGCGGGGATGACGGCAGTTGGGCGCGTGACCATCCGAGGCTGGGATTGCGTCGACACCTCGTTCCCCGGCTTCCTGCCGACCTTTGGGGCGTTGCAATCGAGGACCGGGATGGGGGCCCGTCCATGACCGTGATCGCCATCGACGGGCCGGCGGGGGCGGGGAAGAGCACCGTCGCCAGAAGGGTCGCCGCCGCTCTCGGTTTCAGGCATCTCGATACGGGCGCGATGTACCGGGCGGTAGCGCTTGCGGCACTCGAACGGGGCGTGGAGCCTGCGCAGACGGCGGCGCTCGAGCGGCTCGCCGCAGACATCGACCTCGTCATCGAAGGCGATCGGGTACTGATAGACGGCCGGGACGTCAGCACCCAGTTAAGGGACCCTCGAGTGACGCGCGCGGTGTCGGCGTACTCCGCGGTTCCCGGGGTTCGAGCTGTGCTCCTCCGCAGACAACGTGAGCTCGCGATGCAGAGGGATGTCGTGATGGAGGGGCGGGATATCGGAGCCGCAGTTGTCCCGGACGCGGCGCTCAAGATCTTTCTGACGGCGAGTATCCGCGAGCGAGCGCTCCGGCGCCTGGCGGATCAGGACACCGTCCAGCCCCTCGAGCTGGCCGAGCTGGAAACGTCGATAGCAGCCAGGGACGAAGCCGACGCCACGAGGACGGCGTCGCCCTTCGTGCGCGCTCCGGACGCGGTGGTCGTGGACTCGACCGGCAGGGACGTGGAGGGTGTGGTCGCCGAGGTGTTGAGCTTGATCGCCGCCCAGCCGGCGCAGTGACCGGCGCAGGGTCGCGCGGCCGCGCACTGCCGGTGGTAGCGGTGGTGGGGCGCCCCAACGTGGGTAAGTCCTCGCTGGTGAATCGCATTCTGGGCCGGCGCGAGGCGATCGTCGAGGCCACGCCCGGGGTGACGCGGGACCGCGGTGGTTTCTCCGCCGAGTGGGCGGGCCGCAAGTTCGAGGTCGTCGACACCGGGGGGCTCGAGGCAGGAACCGAGGGGTTGGAGGCGCGCGCCGGCGAGCAGGCGCGCGTGGCCATCGACGTCGCCGACATCATCATGCTCGTCGTGGACGCCGCGGCAGGCCTCCTCGAAGACGATCTCATCGTTGCCGATGTTCTGCGGCGCTCCGGCAAACCGCTGCTGGTCGCCGCCAACAAGGTGGACGACGCCAGGGACGAACCGGGGGCGGCTGCCTTCTACCGCCTCGGGCTCGGCGATCCGATCGCCGTCTCCGCCCTCCACGGACGGGGCTCGGGAGACCTTCTCGACTCGTTGACGCGTCTCATGGGCTCCCAGGGGGAAGAACGAGCGCGGGACGAGTGGGCGTCCGCAGCCATCATCGGGCGGCCGAATGTGGGGAAGTCTTCGATACTCAATGCCGTGCTCGGAGACGAACGAGCCATCGTCGACGCGGTGCCGGGAACCACCCGGGACCCGGTCGACTCGCACGTGGGGATGGCCGACGGTCGCACGCTTCGTATCGTCGACACGGCGGGGATGCGCCGCCGTGTCGAGATCAAAGAGCCGCTCGAGTACTTCAGTTGGGTGCGCTCGCGGGCAACCCTCGGCCGTGTCGACGTCGCCCTCTTGGTTATCGACGCCGCCGCCGGGGTCACATCCCACGACCAGAGGCTTGCAGAAGAGACCGTGTCCTCGGGACGCGCCTGCGTCATCGCTCTGAACAAGTGGGACCTAGCCGCGCCGGATGCCGCCGACAGGCTGCGCCTGGAACAGGACATAGCCGAGCGCCTGCGCTTTCTCGACTGGGCCGTGATGGTCCGAACCTCTGCGCTCACCCGGCGGGGGATAACCCGCCTGCTCCCTGCGCTCGATGAAGCAATCGGGTCACACCGCCGCCGGCTCTCGACCGGCGCACTGAACCGTTTCATCACCGAGGCGCAGGAACGGCGTCCCCACCCGCGCACCGGCGGGCGCTCGGTTCGGATCCTCTACTCGGTGCAGGCGTCGGTGGCTCCTCCAACGGTGGTCCTGTTCACCACCGCACGGCTCGAGGCCGGGTACCTGCGTTACATCGAGAACAGGTTGCGCGAGCACGAACCATTCCCGGGAAGTCCCATCGTCACCCAGGTTCGGACGAGGCCGGCGCGGCGGCGCTGACCGGCCGGCGATCACCTGCCCGTCGCCGACCTGTGGGCGCCTCACGGTTATCATCTCCCCTTCGGGACGTGGCGCAGCTTGGTTAGCGCACTGGTCTGGGGGACCAGGGGTCGCCGGTTCAAATCCGGCCGTCCCGACCAGGGGAGCAGGGGGCGAGATACAACTAGGCCTGGAGGCCGCGCGTGAGCTTGCAGGAGCCTTCGAGCAGCTGGGCGACGTTGCCCAACGCCCTCTCACTGACGCGGCTGGGTACCGCCCCGGTGTTCCTGAGGCTCTTTCTGACCGGGCGCGAGGACGCGGCGGTGGCTCTGTTCGGCGCAGGCGCCGTCACCGACTTCTGGGACGGTTATCTCGCTCGGCGCACGGATTCGGTGAGCAAGCTCGGGACGATCCTGGACCCCGTGGCGGACCGGGTCTTCATCGCGACGCTGGCGGGGGCGCTCGTCTCCCGCGGCGACCTCGCGCCGTGGCTGGCCCTGTCGATAGTGGGCCGGGACGTGCTGGTCGTCGCAGGATTCGGCGTGTTGGAGCGACGCGGCCTCCGCCGGATCGCGGTCAACCGAACCGGAAAGGCCGCCACCGCCGCCCTGCTTCTGGGTCTGTCGTGCCTGGCCACCTCGGCCACAAGCTTCGTGCCGGGCCCGGGCCCCCGCCGCCTCGGAGTGGCCGCGACGACCGTGGGTGCGGGCCTGTACTGGGTCGCGGGGATGATGTACGCACGGGAGGCGCGGGATCGGATCGCGGAAGCCGCAAGGGCAGTCACCTTGTAGACAAGTAGACACACAGTTGTGGCGCACGAGGTGCGCCCACCGAAGAAAGGAGCACCAGGTGACCGAACTACCCTCGGATCGCCGTTACACAGATCAGCATGAATGGGCCCGTCAGGACGAACGTCGGGTCACGGTTGGCATTACCGACTTCGCCCAAGACCAACTCGGAGACATCGTCTTCGTAGGTCTCCCAGCCGTCGGGACCGAAGTGCAGGCGGGCCAGCCTTTCGGTGAGGTCGAGTCGACCAAGTCCGTGTCGGACATCTACAGTCCGGTTACCGGGACCGTGGTCGAGAACAACACCGAGCTGGATTCCAATCCGGAGGTGATCAACTCCGATCCCTACGGCCAGGGGTGGCTCGTGGTCATCGAGCCCGCGCAGGAGGGGCCGGGGGAGGAGGGGGCGTTGGAGGGTTTGATGAGCGCCGAGGACTACGGCCGTTCCATAGAGGAGAAATGAGAACCACCAGAGCCTTTACCAAACCTCAGCTTCGCCTATAGGTTCAGGCTATGTTCTGCACGAACTGCGGACACCGCAACCCCGACGGCTCTAATTTCTGCGCGTCGTGTGGGAATCCGCTTGTGGCCGAGGGAACGGGCGGCGATACGACCGTGAACTTCCTGCCGGCCGAGCTCGAGTCGGATCTCGAAGAAGAAGTGCACATCTCCCCCGAGGAACTGGAGGGGGGCCGGGGCGTATTGATCGTGAAACGCGGCCCGAATGCAGGCAGCAAGTTCTTCCTGGAGTCTGAGGGCGTCCAACTGGGACGGCATCCCGACAGCGACGTGTTCCTCGACGACATAACCGTGTCCCGCCGCCATGTCGAGATCCAACCGGGGGAAGACGTCTTCACCCTGCGGGACGTCGGCAGCCTGAACGGCACCTACGTCAACCGGGAAAGGGTCGAGCAGGCGGAGCTTCGGTCCGGAGACGAGATACAGATCGGGAAGTTCAAACTGGTTTTCCTGACCGGAGGCTGATCGAAAATGCCGTTGTCCAAGTCGCGCGACTACTACAGCATCGGGGAAGTCCTCGAGCTTCTGAGGCCTGAGTTCCCCGATGTCAGCATCTCCAAGCTGCGGTTCCTCGAGTCCGAGGCGCTCGTCACGCCGGAGAGGACCCCGTCCGGCTACCGAAAGTTCTTCACCAAGGACGTGGACCGGCTGCGGCACATCCTGACCCTTCAGCGCGACCAGTTTCTGCCTTTGAAGGTAATCCGAAAGCGACTCGAGGCGGGGGCGGGCGACTCCGAGAGCAACCTTGTAGTTGAGGTTCACACTCTTGCGGCGGCCCCTTCCACCTCCTCCGAAGCCCCGCCGGCGAGCGTCCGGGCAAATGCGGCCTCGGGCTCGAGCTCGGTGGATCTCACCGGCGCGCAGCTGTCACGCCAAGAGCTGACCACGGCGGCGGATCTGTCCGACGAGGGAGTGACTGCCCTGGAAGAGTTCGGCCTGCTTCAGCCCAGAGACGAAGACGCTGCCTACAACGAGGACGACCTGATGGTGGCCAGGGCCGCCAGCGGCTTCTTTCGCCACGGACTCGAAGCCAGGCACCTCAGGATGTACCGGCAGTTTGCCGACAGGGAGGCGACCTTCTACGGCCAGATAGTGTCGCCGTTGGCTCGCCGCAAGGACTCCGAATCCCGGGCCCGGGCGTACGAAACGCTGCAGGAGCTGGTGGAGCTGTCGCGCCGTATGCGAGAAGGAATGCTCCGATCGAGTATGCGCGGCCTACCCTGATGTCGTTTTGTAGACAAGTCATTTTGTAGATTGCTTTTCGAAGGGACACGGCCGGCCGAGGTGCTCTTGTCCAGGGAGCGGGTTGCGGAACGCGTGGGGGAGTTGGCCGTGCGAATGGCTCACGACTATGCGCAGCGCCCCGAGCCCCCTGTGTTCGTTGGCATTCTGAGGGGCGCCGCCATCTTCCTCGCCGACCTGGTGCGAGCGGCATCGATCGATCTCGCCACCGACTTCATGTCGATCTCGGCCTACGACGCATCGGAGGGGCAGTCGGGTGTGGTGCGAATCGTCAAGGACCTCGACGGGGACATCGGCGGACGCGATGTCGTCGTGGTCGAAGACATCGTCGACACGGGGCTCACCCTCAACTACCTGCGCACCGCGCTGGAACAGCGACACCCGGCGTCTTTGCGGGTCGTGACCCTGTTGGACAAGGCGGCGCGTCGCATCGTCCCCGTCACACTCGAGTATGTGGGCTTCGAGGTCCCCGACATCTTCGTCGTCGGCTACGGTCTCGACTTCCAGGGCCGTTATCGCAACCTCCCCGATATCATCGCGATCCGTGATCTGGCGCGCCTTATCGACGACCCCGATCTGCTGCAGCGAGGTCATCCCAAGCCGAACGTTCGGTGTTAGCCTCCGAGCATGGTGGAGCTATCGCTTGTCGGAGTGCGTGTGGAGCTCCCCTCGAATCAGCCGATCGTGTTGCTCAAGGAGACTACGGGGGAGCGTTACCTGCCCATATGGATAGGAGCGGTGGAAGCGACCGCCATTGCTTTCGCCCTCCAGGGAATCGAGACGCCGCGGCCCATGACCCACGATCTGCTTCGCGACATCCTGTCCGAGACACAGGTTCAGGTCGAACGGATCCTGGTGAGCGACCTCAAGGACCGCACGTTCTTTGCGACCATCCAGATGCACCGGGACGGGCGTGCCGCGGAGGTCTCGTCTCGCCCAAGTGACGCCATAGCCCTCGCCGTCCGTATCAACGCGCCGATCTTCGCCTCCGAAGAAGTGCTTGACCAGGCCGGCATCGAGCTGAAGGACGACGAGGAGACCGAGGTGGAGAAGTTTCGCGAGTTCCTCGACCAGGTCAGCCCCGAGGACTTCGAACCGGGAGGGTAAGCCGAGGACGCCTCCCGTTCAGGTATCGACCTGTCCATGAGGGTTGGGGTTGGGCGTGCAATCGTTGACAGTGGCCCGCCCCGGTCATACTCTCTTGCATGGGCGTAACTACGCCTATGTACTTCCCGGAGTGGATGGCCCGCCGGCCGTCCAGATGAACGGAGGCAATGGACATGGACGGATCGGGTTACCGCGGTCCCCAGACGTGCAAGATCGTCGGCATCACCTACCGGCAGCTCGACTACTGGACCCGCACGGGCCTGGTAGCACCTTCGATCCAGGAGGCCAAGGGCTCCGGGACGCAGCGTCTCTATTCGTTCAACGACCTCCTTCAGCTCAAGGTGATCAAAGGCCTGACCGATGCAGGTGCCAGCTTGCAGAGGGTGCGTCAAGCCCTCGACTACGTGAGAGAGCACCTGGAAGGAGACTGGGCCGAGTTGACCATCGTCACGGACGGGGCGGGGGTCTATGCGTGTACCTCGGACGCCGAGGTGGTCGACCTTCTGCGTTCGGGCCAGGGCGTCCTCGGGGCGGTGGTCGCGGTGGACAAGATCCGGGACCAGCTTGCGGGGACGTTGCGCGAGCTGCGCCCTTTGCAGAGTGAAGCCCACGCGGCCGGCGCATCCGGCGCCCATCCCAGCCGGGCAGGCGAAGGCTGATGCCTCGAGGGATGGAGCACTAGCATCGCAGAGGCCACCGGCTGGCAGCCTGCAGCCACGGGCTTGCCTCCGCACCAGAGGGTGGCCTTCGCCCACAACAGCGAGCGCCAGTTCGCGATGTTGCTCGACTTCTACCTCATCGAGTGGGCCTACGAGCCCACGACCTTCGACGTCCAGTGGGGGAGGGAGGGGCTTGCGACGCAGCGTTTCTCCCCGGACTTCTACCTCCCGGCCTTCGATCTCTACATCGAGATCACAACCCTCAATCAGAAGCTCGTCACCAAGAAGAATCGCAAGGTCCGGCGCCTGATGGCGCTCTATCCAGATGTGAAGTGCAAGGTCCTGTATCAGCACGACTACCTTCAGCTTCTGATCAAGTACGGGCTCGAGCAGCCGTCGCAGGGCCCCTTGCCCGTTGGATTGGCACGGCCGGGGGATCCTGCCTCCGCCGGCTCGGTGTTCGCCGGCTGAAAACCCGCGGCACAATGTCGTGATGACGCCGAACCGCGCTTCGCCGCTCCTGGAGGTGCACAGGGGGCTAGGAGCGAAGCTGACCGAGTTCGGAGGCTGGGCTATGCCCCTGCAGTACTCGGGGGTGGTTGCAGAGCACAACGCCGTGAGGACTTCGGCGGGGATCTTCGACGTGTCGCATCTCGGGAAGCTGCGAGTCGGCGGCGACGGGGCTGCGCCCGCGTTGCAGCGCGCGCTGACCGCAGATATCGATCGCATCGAACCCGGTAGGGCGGCCTACGCCCTTGCCCTCCACGACGACGGCGGCTGCATCGACGATCTCTTCTGCTACAGGATGGGCCCCGACAGCTGGACGGTGGTTCCCAACGCGGCCAACAACCAGGCCGTAACCGAGTCCCTCCTGACCTGCGGGGCCGAGGTCGTGGACGAGTCGGACAGGTGGGCGATCGTGGCCCTCCAAGGGCCGGATTCGTTCGATGTCTTCAGCCGCGCATGGCCTTCCGGCGAGGCCCCGCGCCTCGGGCTCCATTCCTGGTGCACTCTGGACCTGGACGGACACTCGGGGTTTGTCGCGCGGACCGGCTACACGGGGGAGCGCGGCTTCGAGCTCTACGTCCCGGCCGAGGTCGCGCCCGCAGTGTGGTCTTTGTTGATGGATTGCGGAGCGACCCCGGTGGGGTTGGGCGCCAGGGACACCCTGAGGCTCGAGATGGGTTACCCGCTCTACGGGCACGAGCTGACCCGCACCGTGAACCCACTCGAAGCCAACCTCGGTTGGACGCTCGCGTGGGACACTCCTTTTCGCGGCAGGGAGGCACTCGCAGAGGTCAAGAAGGAAGGGCCCGCGCGCCGGTTGTTCGGGATCGCCTGCAGGTCACGAGGCGTCCCGCGCCGGGGCCATGCCGTCCTGGCCGACGGAGAGCCACTCGGGGAGGTAACCAGTGGGAACTTCTCTCCGACCTCGGGCCGTGGGATTGCGCTTGCCTACGCACCATCGGATCGGGTGCCGCCTCCGGGACGTGCCGTCGAGGTTGTCGCCAGGTCGCGCCGGCTCGAGGGCGATACCCTCAAACCACCTTTCATAGAGCGATAGGGACGGGGGCGAAGTAGTAGACATGTCAACAACACGACAAATAGATCTCTAGCGGGATGGATTTCTCTCCCCACACCGAGCAGGACGAGCGCGACATGCTCGAGGTCATCGGCCTCGACGGCATCGAGGCGCTTTTCGAGGCGATACCCGAGCCGGTGCGGCTCGATGATCCCCTCCGCGTTCCACCGGCGCTCACCGAGCCGGAGCTCGTCGCCGAGCTGGCCGCAATGGCGTCTGGGAACACCGCTCAAGACCTCGTGTGCTTCGCGGGGGGCGGCGCCTACGACCACTACGTCCCGGCGGCGGTGAAGTCGCTCGCCGCGCGCGCCGAGTTCGCAACCTCCTACACCCCCTATCAGGCGGAGCTGTCCCAGGGCATTCTGCAGGCGTTGTTCGAGTTCCAGAGCCTCGTCTGCGCCATCTACGGAATGGATATCGCCAATGCATCCCTGTACGACGGGGCGAACAGCGTGGTCGAAGCCGTGAATCTGGCCGTGAGGGCTACGGGCAGAGGGAGCGTCCTGGTGGCCTCGACCCTGCATCCGCACTACCGGGAGGTGCTGCGAACCTATACCACTGGTTTAGGGTTAGATATCCGCACAGCTCCCTTCACCGACGAAGGGATCGTCGACTGGTCGAAGGCCGACGCCTCCGATGCGGCGGCGGTGGTGGTCGCATATCCAAACGTGTTCGGCCGCCTCGAAGACGCGCGCACCGCCTGCGCCACGGCCCACGCGCACGACGCCCTCGCCATTGTGGCCGCCGACCCAACCGCCATGGGGATACTGCAGTCTCCTGGGTATATGGGCGCAGACATCGCCGTGGGCGAGGGCCAGGCACTTGGGAACGCAATGTTCTACGGCGGTCCCTATATCGGCCTGTTCGCCACGAAAGAACGGCTGGTCCGTCAGGTGCCGGGGAGGATCTCGGGCGAGACCCTGGACGCGGACGGTCGGAGAGCCTTCGTCCTGACACTGCAAGCTCGAGAGCAGCATATCCGGCGGGCCAAAGCGACTTCGAACGTGTGCACGAATCAGACCCTGCTTGCGGTCGCCGCCGGTGTCCACCTCGCATGGCTGGGGCCGGCCGGACTTGCGGCCCTGGGCGACGCGTGTGCAGCGAGGGCCGCTTCTGCAGCCGCCAGACTCGCCGCCATTCCGGGCTGTGCCCTCAAGTTCCCAGGCCCCCACTTCAAGGAGTTCGCCCTCGAGACACCGATTGACGGCCGGGCCCTGGCCGGGCGGCTGGCCCGCCGCGGCTGGCTCGCCGGCCCCGGCCTCGGCGACTGGTACCCGGAGCTCGACCGCTGCCTGCTCGTGGCGGCCACCGAGCGCCGCACCGAGGACGAGATCGAGGCCTTCGCCGAGGCGATCGCCAAGGAGCTCACCGAGCCGTGAGCGATTCCGGCGACTTCCCCACGATATTCGAGCTCTCGAAGCCCGGCCGCCGGGCCTGGTCCCTCCCCGAGGCGACTGTCGGAGGAGAGGGCCCACTCATCCCGGACGAGCACCGCCGCCGCGAGCCTCCCCGGCTGCCAGAGGTAAGCGAGCTCGACCTCGTGCGCCACTACACCCGCTTGTCTCACCGCAACTGGTCCATAGACACGGGCGCCTATCCGCTGGGGTCGTGCTCGATGAAATACAACCCGAAGGTGGCGGAAGAGGTTGCCGGGCACCCCGGATGGCAAGGGCTCCATCCGCTGGCCGACGACGACCTCGTGCAGGGCGCTCTAGGGCTGCTCGGCGAGCTCGAACGCGCCCTGTGCGCCGCGACCGGAATGGCGCGGCTCACCTTTCAGCCTGCGGCGGGCGCCCAGGGCGAGCTGACGGGCCTGCTGATCATGCGCGCGTGGCACGCACGGAAGGGCGATGTCCGCAAGCGGGTCATCGTGCCCGACTCGGCCCACGGAACCAATCCAGCAAGCGTCACGCTGGCGGGGTGGCAGGCGCAGGAGGTCCCGTCGGACGCCAGGGGACTGGTCGACTTCGACGCCCTGCAAGAGGTGCTCGATGACGACGTTGCAGGACTGATGCTGACGAACCCGAACACCCTTGGCCTGTTCGAGCGCGACATCGAGAAGATCGCCCAGGCGGTGCACGATGTGGGTGGGCTGCTCTATTACGACGGGGCAAACTTCAATTCGATCGTCGGCAAGGTCAGACCCGGTGACATGGGCTTCGATGTCGTCCACCTGAATCTGCACAAGACCTTCGCCACGCCACACGGTGGGGGAGGGCCGGGTTCGGGCCCGCTCGCAGTGACCGACGAGCTGGCTCCTTTTCTCCCGGTTCCGGTGCTCGGCCGGGACGACGACACCGGGAAATGGCGTTGGGAAGTTGATCGCCCCGACTCGATCGGGCGAATCCACTCCTTCTACGGCAACTTCGGAATCGATGTGCGCGCGTATGCCTATCTGCGCTCCCTGGGGCCTGAAGGTCTTACGCGCGTCGCAGAGCGCGCGGTGCTGAACGCGAACTACCTCAAGACGCTGATAGCCGAAGCGTTTCCGACTCCTTATCCCGGAACGTGCATGCACGAGTTCGTTGCAACCGCAAAGGGCTTGAAGAAGCACGGTGTACGCGCGCTTGACGTCGCCAAGCGCCTCATAGATTTCGGGTTTCATCCTCCGACGATCTACTTTCCCCTGGTGGTCGAAGAAGCGCTGATGATCGAGCCAACCGAAACCGAATCAAAGGAGACGCTCGACAGCCTCGGAGCGGCCTTGGTTCAGATCGCCGCCGAAGCAGCCAGCCACCCGGACCTCCTACACGACGCCCCGAGGACGACGCCCGTACGTCGCCCCGATGAAGCCCAAGCGGCGCGCCACCTCAAAGTGCGGTGGACGCCGGAGTAGTCCCGGCGCCCGCGTCGCCCGAGGAGCCCAAGGCGGAAAGGGCCCTGCGCGATTCAGTGGTTCTGATGACCCTGCAGCACCGGGCGCCGCATTGAGAAGATGACCTGGGGCAGGTCTTTGTAGATCACGTCTTTTTCGAACGTCATGCCGAGCTTCTTGGCTACCCCCTGTGAGGCGTTGTTCCCCGGACTCGATATGCAGATCAGCCGGTCGCGGTCCAGAGTGGTGAAAGCGAAATCGCGGCATGCCAGTGCGGCTTCGGTCGCAAACCCTCGTCGCCAATGGCCTCTCTTGATGTGATAACCGACCTCGAGCTCCGGGACATCCTCAACCGTCTGGATCGTCAGCCCGCAGTCGCCCACGAGTTCCCCGGTCTCCTTGAGCACCACCGCCCACAGGCCGTGCCCGTCGGCGGCGTAGCGGGCTCGGTTACGAACGATCCACTCGCGCGTCTCAGAGCGCGACAGAGGGTGCGGGTAGTAGCGCATGGCTAGGGCGTCGCCGAGGATCGCAGCGAGATCGTCGAGGTCGTCGATCTGCAGTTCGCGCAGGAAAAGACGCGCGGTGGCCGGCACCGCCTTGGGTTCATCGGCCACTGCAGAGCACCTCTACCTCGGCGAGGATCTCCTTTAACCGATCCAGGGAGGCTGTCAGCTCGGACGGTTCGCACCCGAGGCCGCCGAGCACCGCATGCACTCTGGTCCCGAATCCCTCGGGCGTGCGTTCCAGTCGATCCACCAGAGCGATGGAGCCCTTTTCGTGCAGCCAGAAGCGGCCGTTCAACGCGAACAGCGCCTGCACCATGCAGACGGCCGACCGAAACGCAGATCCTGCGACGAAGTGCGTGTCGCCGCGGCGCGCCGCCGGGACGGCGGCTTCGATGAGCCAGCGCGCCTCCCAGAGGCCGGCGATCAGCGCGCGTCGAAGGCGCGGAGGATAGGGGACCAACCGGCTCTTGAGCTTGGCGATGACACCGTCTGCATCGAAGAGAACCTGGGCGAGATGGATCTCGGCTGCGTATATCTCGGTCGAGAAGCCGGCGGGATGACCGGGCTGAAAGTGCGTGGCCGGGCGCCCGTCGCAGACGTCCTCTACCGTCCGGGCCACGAGGTCAAGATCTCTGTAGATCCAGTCCACCCGTCGCCCCTCGATCACGAGCCACGCTCCGCCGTTTACCCACGGCCCCCATTCGCCGGGCTGCCCCACGACCGCCTCGTCTCCCCGGTCGTCGACCTCGGCTGCCAGATGTTGCAGCCGGGCGACATCGAGGGGGCTCCGATGGTCGAAGTACAGCCCGAGGTCGATATCGGAGCCTGCATCCGCGGTTCCCGAGGCCCACGACCCGCCGAGGGTGACGGCCCTGACCCCGGGGCAACGGCCGAGACGGGCGCCCACGCGCACGGCCAGGCCATGCCACGCAGCGTGATCCGGCGAGGGGCTGGGCATGAGGGCAAGAGTACCCAGCCGGCCCACGAGCGTTCCTATGGGCGCAGCGAGGGGTCCCGCGCCGCCTCGAGGCGCAGATCACACTCGGCGGCGACAACCGTTCGATTGCGGCCCTCGGCTTTCGCCCGGTACAGCGCAGCGTCGGCACGCCGGACGAGCTGCTCGGCGGGCTCCGCGCCGTCCCACAGCACGATGCCGGCTGAGCAGGTCTGCGCTTCAGGAGTCGCGGCACGCAGCCGGTCGACGATCACGGCTGCCTCCTCCAGAGCACAGTCGGGCAACACGATTGCGAATTCCTCACCGCCGTAACGGGCCAGTACGTCCGACTCCCGCAGCTGAGTCGACCACGCCGTGACGGCCTCCCTGAGCAGCCGGTCGCCGGTCGGATGACCGTGTTGATCGTTGTAGGCCTTGAAATGATCGAGGTCGGTCAACGCCACGCATACCGGCTTTGCCTCGCGAGCCGCTCGAGCGAGCTCTCGCGGGAGCTCGATCTCCCACACCCGCCGATTGGGCATTCCCGTGAGCCCGTCCGTGCGGGCCAGCTCGTCTAGCCGCCGAGCCTGTCGCTGGACCTGCGCAACCAAGCCCCACATCCGGGCGAGCGCCAGAAGCGAGAGCGTAGCGGTGCCGGCGGCCGCAACGAAGAACACAAGGGGGCCGGAGCGCAGTCCCTCAGATACCAGGATCGCAGGCGGCACCAGCAGCCCTGCGCCTACCATTACGAGCCTGCCGGGACGGGGGGACGGGTCCGCCGGGGACGGCTCGAAGAGTTGCGATACAGAGGGATGCAGCAGCGCAGCTCCGATGAAGAGGTCGGCGAACAGCCATCCGAGATCCATCGGCCGGCCGATCGTGTATGCCCCCTGTCGCCTGAGCAGGACCAGCCAGCTGTCGAGGAAAACGTTGCTCACCAACCCCAGCGTGAGGAGCACGCACGCGGGGGAGCGCGTGTCCGCGGCGAGGAAAAAGCGGCAAAAGATCGCCAGCAGCATCAGGTCGATGAGGGGGAATGCCACCTCCATGAGGCTGTCGAGGAGCCCTGCGCCCTGACTGATGCCGGGTGCGACGAGCCACTGCCACCCGAGCATGCCGATTCCGACGGCGATCATCAGCGCATCGAGTAGCGTCCCCCGGTCATTTGCCTGCGTACGGCGACGTATCACCAGCAGCAGGGCCAGGGCGAACAGCGGATAGCTGATCAGGTAACAGAGGTCATCGAGCATCCGAGGAGCCGACCAGGCACCAGCCCAATGGGCATAGACGATTGAGTCCCCGACGACGACCAATGCCTGTCCGCAGGCGAGAAGCTCCCAGGGCGGCCGATAGCTCAACCTGTTCCTCCGCGCCCCTGCCAAGATTGCCCATACGGCCGAGCTTTGGACCGCAGCAAACAAGAGGCCTTGTGCCGCCAGGGGCCGCACCCCCAGGTAGCCGAGGCTCACCAGGGCGCCACCCAACAGGTAGAAGAGCCACGCCCATTCGGGTATGCCGTGGCGTCGAACGGCAGCTCCCGTTCCCGGATTGTCCGAGGGGTGACGGGGTGAAGGTTTGGCCGGCGAACGCCGGGGCTGCGAGGTGGCTCGTGCCGACGAGAACAATCGCGTCGTCCTCTCGAACGCGAAGTAGAAGTCCTTGAGCGTACCCGTCCGAGAGTCTATTGACTACACCCGTTTTCGGGGGTGGGGGATCGAATCCGAGCCAGGTTTACATAATCGACATTATGGGCGTCCAGGACGTAGGGTTGCTCGTTTGATCTTGAGGATTAGTTGGGCACACGTTGAGACCGATGATTCGTGGCCGATCCGACAGTCTTTAGCGTGCATGGCCAAGAGGCCAGCGACCTGCTGGGTCCGAGCCAAGACCACAGACCAGAAAGGAGACGCAATGTCCGCAACCGTTCTCTACATGTCCATGTCCCTCGACGGGTTCGTTGCGGGGCCCAACGAAGGACCCGACAACGGGCTCGGCGACGGCGGGCACCGCCTGCACGAGTGGGCCCTGACGGGTGCCGACCCCGACCGCAAGGAAGTCGGCCCTCTGGCGGGCGTCAACGGCGAGGTCGTCGATGAGTTCATGGCCACCGGGGCGGTCGTCGCCGGCCGGGGAACCTTCGAGCCGGCGGGCGGCTGGGGCGGCGACCATCACGACGGCGTGGCCATCTTCGTCTTCAGCCGCCACGAGCCCGGAATCGACATCGAGTCCTGGCCGCTGGTCAACTA
>JALZIC010000062.1 GCA_030860455.1 Actinomycetota bacterium | reverse complement strand
CCCTGCTCGGTATCAACAGGTGTCAACAACAGAGACACAGGTTGTTGGGCTTGTGGCTCACCGCCCTGAGCTTCTAGCGTCTTAGCTCCCCCCTGGGAAACCCGTGGGTTTGTCACTGGGGGTTGCTAGGGTTCGAACGTATGTTCGACTAGGGTAGCGACACAGGGAGTGGAGGAAGCATTGGCCCAGATGGCTTCAGTGCAGGCGGTTCGGCCTAACCGAATCCCCCCGCACAATCTCGATGCCGAGCAGTCGGTGCTGGGAGCGATGCTCGAGTCGCGTGAGGCGATTGCCAATGTCGTCGAGATTCTTCATTCAGAGGACTTCTACAAGCCCGCCCATGCGGAGGTCTACGAAACGATCCTGGCGTTGGACGGCAAGGGCGAAGCCGCCGATGCAGTGACCGTCGCCGACGAGCTCGGCCGCCGGGGCACCCTCGAGAGCATCGGTGGAAAGCCCTACATCCTGGGGCTGCTCGATGCGTATCCGACAGCCTCATCGGCGCGCCACTATGCTCGCATCGTCGAAGAGCTCGCACAGCTCCGGCGGCTTGTAGATGTGGGGGCGAAGGTGCAGGAGCTCGGCTTCGACATGCCCGAGAACGTAGCGGGCGCAATCGACCGGGCTGAAGGTCTCATCTACGAGGTGGGGAACCGGCGGCTGCGGGATGCGGTGCAGCCCATTCGCGGGCTCCTGACCGAGAACATGGAGGCGATCGAGGCTCTCTTCGAGCGGGGAGTATCGGTGACCGGCCTGGCCTCGGGCTTCCCCGACCTCGATGAGATGACGTCGGGCTTCCAGCCCTCGAACCTTGTCATCGTCGCAGCGAGACCCTCCATGGGGAAGTCCAGCCTCCTTGGTGATTTCGCCCTGAACGCCGCCGTTCGCGCCAATCAGCCGGTGGTGATCTTCAGCCTCGAGATGGGGCGTCACGAGCTCGTTCAGAGGTTCCTTTCCTCGGAAGCGAAGGTCGATTCCCAGCGGATTCGCAAGGGGACGCTCCAGGAACAGGATTGGCCCCGGCTCTCCTCAGCGCTTGGAAAGCTCGCCGAGGCGCCGATCTTCATCGACGACTCGGCCACCGTGACCCTCATGGAGATTCGAGCCAAGTGCCGGCGGCTCAAGGCCCGGCACGGCCTTGGGCTCGTGATTATCGACTACCTGCAGCTGATGCAATCGGCCCACCGGTCGGAGAACCGCCAGCAGGAGGTGTCCGACATCTCGAGGGACCTCAAGATACTGGCGCGCGATCTCAATCTGCCGGTGCTGTGTGCGTCGCAGCTGAACAGAGGTGTCGAGTACCGCTCGGACAAGCGACCCCTTCTTGCCGATTTGCGTGAGTCGGGCTCCATCGAACAAGACTCGGACCTCGTGATGCTCCTCTACCGGGACGAGGTCTACAACCGAGACTCCGAGCGCCGGGGCGAGGCGGAGCTGATAATAGCCAAGCACCGCAACGGGCCTACCGGCACCGTAAACCTGGCCTTCATGAACCAGTACACGAAGTTCGCGTCCTTTACCAAAGGAACAACGCGTTGACGGAGCCCTGCTTAGGCTGTGGGGATGTCCCCGGCGAAGGCGACCCCTGGAGCACGCGTCAATGATCCCGGCACGGGAGGAGTTTCGGCGCGCCGGATCAAGGCGGTGCACCGACGGCTGCGGAAGCTGCAGGGACCCTTCGAGGCAAAGCCACAACTGCCCGTTATCGACGAGCTCGTCGGTACGCTGCTCTCGCAGCACACCTCGGACATCAACACCGCGCGCGCCTTCGCCGGTCTGAAGTCGCGTTTTCCTATTTGGGAGCATGTGAGGGACGCTCCCACCGAAGAGGTTGCAGACGCAATACGCGCCGGAGGGCTCGCAGACCAGAAGGCTCCCCGGATAAAGGCCATCCTCACCGAGATAGAGCTGCGTGAGGGGGCGATCGATCTGTCGCGCCTAAACGGACTCCCGGACCAGGAGGTCGACGACTACCTGTGCTCGCTTCCGGGAGTGGGCCCGAAAACCGCCGCCTGTGTGCTGGTCTTCTCCATGGGGCGCAACGCGTTCCCGATCGACACCCACGTGCACAGGGTGGCCCGCCGCCTGGGCTGGATCGATGACCGGATGACCGCCGAGGCTGCCGGCCGGGAGCTGGGGCCAAGCGTGCCGGCCGAACTCCGATACAGCCTCCACATGGCCCTGATCGATCACGGACGGAAGACATGTAAAGCGCGCAACCCCCGCTGCACTCAGTGTGTCTTGTTTGATCTGTGTGACGCGGGCCCGCGCCTTCTCGCTGCGGGAGAGGCAATATAACCTCACCATCCGCCCGCGCGGCATGCGCCTCCAGAGACCAGTTGTCCGGCTTGGGAATGCCGTTGCTTTCTGCCGCGGTCGGGCGTTACATTCGCTCCGAGGGCCTAGCCGGATTCCGGTTCGAGCGGAGGCAGGACGCAGAATTCGTTGCCCTCTGGATCGGCGAGCACCGTCCATTTGACGTCCTCACCCTGGCCGATCGTCGCGCGTTGTGCTCCCAGACGGATCAGACGTCCTACTTCGGCGGCCTGGTCGGCCGGGCGCAGGTCGAGGTGGAGACGGTTCTTGACTGCTTTGTCGCCGGGCACCTTGACGAACAGAAGATCGGGAGCCACATCAACCTCAGGGCTTCCCTCGGGTGGTTCGACCACGGATTGATGGCCGTCCTCATAGGTGACCCGCCAATCCAAGGCCTGCGCCCAGAAGCGGGCGAGCGCCGCGCAGTCGCGCGAGTCAATGACGAGACACTGAATGCGTATGGACACCGGCCGACGATAGCAGCGCCGTTACGGTGCTAGGTCCGGCTTGACACCGAACTTGCCGGCACCGAGTGATTCAATCGCTGTCGTCGTCTGTCTCCATGACTCTCTGAGAAGACTCCGGCTCTCGGCTGGAGTCGATGGATTGTCGAGAGCCAGGGCGACGGGCGTGATGACGTAGTCGCCTTGCTGAATCCTCGTTGGTGTATAGGTGACCTCCTTGACCCGTAGATCATCGGCCTGACCTTCGATCACGAGCCTGACGATTACACCGTTCTGTGTCTCCTCGGCACAGCAGGCGATGGTCTGATCGGAGAGGAAGTTGCCCATGCCGTATACGACGTAGTCTTTGCCGATTCGATCTATTGGCTGCACCACGTGTGCGTGGTGCCCGAGAATGAGATCGATCGCGTCCGTCTTCAACAACCGCCTGCCCAGGGTGACCTGATCCGCGCTCGGTGGCACCTGATACTCGACCCCCCAGTGGAGACTGACGATTACAAAATCGGCGCCCGCGCGGCGCGCTGCCCGCGCCTCGATCAAGATCGATTCGGTGCCGATAACGTCGACCGACCAGGACTGGTGTTGAGGGAGCACGAAACCATTCAAGCCGTAGGTGTAGCTGAGCAAACCCACCTTCACCCCTTCGACCTCGATGATCTCTGGATGTTCTGCCCCCCTGGGTGCCCGGGCCGTCCCGTCGTGCCGCACCCCGGCCCTGTCCAGCACATCGAGTGTGGCCTTCACTCCCTCGGGGCCTTGGTCGTAGGAATGGTTGGAGGCCGTCGAGCAGTAGTCGTAACCGGCCTTTGCGATGGCGTCTGCAAGTTGATGGGGAACGTTGAAGGCTGGATACGACGACAGGCTCTGGTTGTCAGGTGACAGTGGGGTTTCGAGGTGGCAGATGGCAAGGTCCGCCGCAGATAACTGGGGCTTCACCTTGCGAAACATCGGGCTGAAGTCATACTCGTCGCCACCGTTGACGCGAGCCCTCTCGTAGACGGGGGAGTGCGTCAAGATGTCGCCGGTCGCGACGATGCTGAAACGCTTCGTCGGCGTGACATTCTCATGGGCTGGGTCGTTGCCGCCACCCTCCGGATCAACCGTTCCATCCTTGTCATTGGAGGACGGGGATGAGTCGCTTTCGAGGGAGCGTGATCCTGCGGTGGCTCCGTTCGAGCGTTCCCGGAGGGTTTCGCCAGGCTCGCATGCACTCACTAGAGCGAGAACGACTCCGAAAGCGAGGAGTCCCAGGCGATTCCTCAGTCCGCTGATCGGGTGGCTCCAAACCGGTTTCCTGAACGCAAGGGACAAACATACAAGTTAGGAGTTGCGCTAACGGGCGACGGCATCCTCGGCTAACGTGCGAACGGTGAACGAGTCCAATTGGGCCGGGAACTACAGGTACACGGCCACCACCCTGCACCGCCCGTCGAGCCTCGACCGGGTTCAGGAGATCATCGCCAACGCCCCGAGCATTGGGATGCTCGGCTCGCGGCATTCGTTCAGTGACATCGCAGACTCGGCCCAGTTGCTCACTCTCGATGATCTGCCGCCGGACGTTGCCGTCGACCACGTTGCAGGCACGGTCTCCTTTTCTGGTGGCCTCAGGTATGGGGAGCTTGCCGGGACATTGAAGGCCGAAGATGTGGCTCTGCCGAATCTTGCGTCACTGCCCCACATCTCCGTAGCGGGAGCCGTGGCCACCGCCTCCCATGGCTCGGGTGACGCCAACGGGAATCTAGCGACCGCCGTCCGGGCTGTGGAGATCGTCACTTCGTCAGGTGAAATCCTCGAGGCATCGAGGGGCGACCCTGACTTCGATGGCCTTGTCGTGGGTCTCGGCGGTCTCGGCGCCCTCACCCGGCTGACGCTGGATGTCGAACCCTCCTATGACGTGAGGCAGCGCGTGTTCGAGCGCCTTGACTGGGATGCTCTGTTCGAGAACTTTGACCGGATCACCTCCGCCGGTTCCAGCGTGAGTGTGTTCACACATTGGAGTGAGGTGATCGACCAGGTATGGGTCAAGAGCCGGGTAACCGATGGACGGGAGAGCGTTCGGGATGACCTCTTCGGCGCAGTCCCCGCGACAATCGACCGGCATCCGATCCTCGGCCTCGACCCGGTCAATTGCACCCCGCAGTTAGGCGTAGAGGGTTTATGGTCCGACCGCCTGCCACACTTCCGTATGGGCTTCACTCCCAGCAGCGGTCTCGAGCTACAGTCCGAGTACCTGGTGGCGCGCAGGAACGCGATTCCCGCCATCGAAGAGGTGTGGGGCCTGGCGCATGTTGTCCGTCCCGTCCTGCAGGTGTCCGAGATCCGCACCGTCGCCGCCGACACTCTGTGGATGAGTCCGCAATACGGCCAGGACGCCGTCGCCATCCACTTCACCTGGAAGCCGGACCCGGAGGCGGTCGAGCGAGTACTCATCGACATCGAAGACGCGCTCGCTCCGTTCGATGCGCGTCCGCACTGGGGAAAGGTGTTCCTGGCCGACGCCGCCTCGATCGCGCCCCTCTACGAGCGCCTTCCCGACTTCATCCGACTGGCGAACCGACTGGATCCACGCGGGGTGTTCAGAAACCCCTGGTTGAACCGGGTGCTCGGCAGCTAACGCGGCGGGAGCGCCTTATCCGCTTTCTCCGAACGCACGCAGGTCTGGTCGCAGCAGCTGAACGATGAGCGCGACGCCTAGCCGGCAGGGCAGCGGCGCTGTGGCAGGAGCAACGGGGGGAGGGGCTCCTGGTTGAAGTCGAACGAGCCCCACATCGGGTCTGCGTGGGCGGCGCGCTCGCCGAGGGAGGGAAGTCCATGAAGCTCCTCGATGGTCTTCAGGACGGAGGAGAAGTCATATGTGTGATGGTCGACGTACCCGGGACGCGCCCACGGCGACAGGACGATGGCGGGGACACGAGGGCCCATTCCATAGAGGTCGACGTGCGGCGGAGGGACGTGATCGTAGAACCCTCCGAAGTCGTCCCAGGTGAGGATCACTGCGGTGTTCTTCCAGTACCGGCTCTTCATGAGGAGGTTGAGCCGCTCGACGGTCCAGTTTTCTCCTTGGCAGAGACTCGGGTTGCTCGGGTGATCGGTCAATCCAGCCGGCGGAAGCAGCCACGAGACCTGTGGCAGGCGGCCCTTGCGGACATCCGCATCGAACTGCGCATTCGGGACCACCTTTCTCCACATCGGCCCAAGGCGGATATGCCGGATCATCTTGATGGCGGCCCGTTGGTGGATGCCCCCGCCGCGGTAATACTTCCAGGAGACATCCTCGTTCTCCAATAGATCCTGAAGCACCCTCATATCGGTGCAGGGCCAACGCTCGGTCCAGTATCGCTCGGCGAGCTGCGAGACATCGGAGTTTTCTTCGAGCTCGTACGCGTCGCGACTCTCCGCCCGGGAGAGCCGCTTGAACGACCACATCAGTTCCTGCGGGTCCTTGCAGAACTCCCCCTGTTTACCGGTCCCGCCCTGGTGGATGCGTTCGACGTCGACGAACCGATCCGACTGCCCGGCCATGGTCCATAGGTGCTCGACGGTGGTCGGGCCGTAGACGGAGCTAAAGAATCGGTCCGCCAACGAGAATCGCTTTGCATAGGCCCAGTAATTCGGGATGTCCGCCGGATGGTACTGGACGTACCCCTCTCGATTGGTGCCGCCGGAGAGGCTGTCGAAGCAGTTCATCTCCCCACCGTTGATGGCCACGATTCCGGCGCTGAAGGAGTGGAGGATGTCCGGGACCGTGTCCGTCGCACGTTCCAGTCGCACGGTGGTGCCGTCGCAAGTCTCGCCCGTGGTAGTCCCGTTTGCCCGGCGGAGACGACCGAACATGTGATCGAAGGTCCGGTTCTCCTTGATCAGGAACACGATGTGTTTGATCTTGGAGCGCGCCGCCGCCAGCTTGCCCCTGCGAACCTCTGGCTTGTCGCTGGGCTCCCTCGAACGGCGCAGGGGAGTATCGGTGGAGGATGCCTGGCCATCCTGCTCCCGGCTCACCGTGCCTGGATCACCGGACCTGCGAGGATCACCCTCACCTTGCGCCATCCACGTGCCCGCAGCGACCAGGCCGGCCAAGGTCACTGCGACCACGACCGTGCGTGCACCACGCCCCCTCGGCGATTCCACCTGGAGCAGGTTAACGGAAGCCGTCCCCTCAGCGCGGTTCCGGCCC
>JALZIC010000035.1 GCA_030860455.1 Actinomycetota bacterium | reverse complement strand
TCCCACCCCGAAGCCAGGCGGCCAGCCGCCTTGCCACCAGCGCCCGCAGCTGGTCGGCCGGTGCTTCCCGCGTGGCAGCGACGGTCGCACCGATCCCGCCTCCCATGGCGGCGATCTCCGAGTAGGAGGCGCCTGCCGATCTCCGAGCGATCTCGGCCATGCGATCGCCGGCGTAGCCGGGGTGGGTATGCGCATCGATCAGACCCGGCGTCACCAGCGCTCCCCCGCAGCTGTACTCCCCTTCGATCCGGGAACGTATCTCCGGCGGCGGGCCCGGTTGTGCCGCACCGGCCCAGGCGATCCGCTCCCCCTCGATCGCCACGGCGGCATCGTCCAGAACCCCCCGCCCGGTCCAGAGCCGGCCGATATGGATCAGGAGCTTCATAAGTGCTCCTCGCACAGTGGTGTGATGGCTTCCTTCAGGGCACGGCCCACGTCACCCAGTGCGACGTGAACACCGTCGACGACAACGGCCCGGCCCCCCACCACGACATGGGTGACGTCGGCGCCGCCGGCAGCGAACACGAGGTGGTCGAGCGCATCGGAATCCCCAGCGCCGGCGGTTCGGGGCGAGTCGAGTCGCACCGTGACGAAGTCGGCGGGCGCGCCAGGCTCGAGTACGCCACCACTCCGCCCCAGAGACCCCATCCCGCCCGCCGTTGCGGCCCCCAGCAGTTCGACGGCGCTGTGGTGCCCCCGGCGCTCGGTTACCAGGCGCTCGTCGAGCTCCACCGCCCGCGCCTCTTCGAAGATGTCCACAACCGCCTGGCTGTCGCTTCCAAGGCAAAGGGAGCTTCCCGCCCTCACCAGTGCACCTGCCGGCCCGACCCCGTCGGCCAGATCGCGTTCGGTGGTCGGGCAAAGGCACACCCTGGTCGAGCGCGCTCCCAACCGGGTGATGTCGTCCGCCTTGAGATGCGTGGCATGCACCGCCGTAGTCATCGGCCCGAGGATGCCGGAGGCCTCCAGGAGACCCACGGGGGTGTGGCCGGTCGCCGCAAGGCAGGCTTCGTTCTCGGCACGCTGCTCGGACACGTGCACATGAAGAGGAGCGTCGTGTACGTGTGCCCACTCACGGACGACCTCCATAGAAGATGGATCCACGGCGCGCACACTGTGAATGGCCGCACCCACCACGGTGTCGTCGGAGACTTGGATCGAGCCGACGCGCTCAGCCCATGCGTGGGCGTCCCGGTCGCCGAAGCGCTCCTGGGGGCCCTCGAGCGGACGGTCGAAACCCCCCTGCAGGTAACAGGTGTCGAGAAGCGTGAGTTTCACTCCTGCCTCGGAGGCAGCCTCAACGAGGGCTGCCCCCATGGCATTGGGGTCTCCATAGGGTTTTCCCGTCGGGTCGTGATGAAGGTAATGGAACTCCCCTACCGCACAGACACCCGCCAGCGCCATCTCACCGTAAACGGCTCTGGCCAGATCAAACAGGCGGTCCGGATCGAGCCGCGCCGCCAGGGAGTACATGGCGTCCCGCCAGCTCCAGAAGTCCCCGCCTCGGGTGCGGGCCTGAGTCTTTCCCCTCAGGGCGCGTTGGAAGGCGTGTGAATGCGCGTTGGCGAGGCCCGGAATGGTCAAGCCCGCAAGCTCGACCACATCGTCGGAGGGGGGGCCGGATTGGTGGGCCATCGCCGCAATGCGACCGTCTAGAACCTCGAACAGGACATCCTTCGCGAGCGCGGGGGAGGTGCCACCCACCCAAACCAGCTTGGCCCGATACCGGCCGGGCCCCGACGATGAGTGCCCTGTTCGAATCAACGTTGGAACCTCCATGGACATGGTTTTGGGTTGCAGGCCTTCGTCGGATTTCTCTCCGACTGCCGTAGTATGCCGCTCCCCTGTATAGTTTCGCGTGGGCTAACAGCACCTTGAAGGCCTGCTTAGGGCAGGGACAACTGGACCGCAGCAGTGGGAGCCTTCATGATCACTTTCGATTCCGTCAGCAAACGCTTTGCCGATGGCACAACTGCCGTCGATGATTTGAGCCTCGAGGTGCCGGACGGCGAGATCGCCGTCTTCGTCGGACCTTCGGGCTGCGGCAAGACGACGACCCTTCGCATGGTCAACCGCATGATCGAACCCTCAGACGGCATCATCGAAGTCGACGGGAAGAACATCCTCAAGGAGGATCCGGCCGAGCTGCGCAGACGCATCGGCTACGTCATCCAACAGATCGGCCTGTTCCCACACCGCACGATACGCGACAACATCGGGACCGTTCCCGGGCTCATTGGATGGGACAAGAAACGGATCCAGGAACGTGTCGACGAACTGATCGAGGTTGTAGGACTGCCCGAAGATTCCGGCGACCGCTACCCGCACGAGCTCTCGGGAGGGCAGCAGCAGAGAGTGGGCGTAGCGCGCGCCCTTGCCGTCGACCCGCCGATCATGCTCATGGACGAGCCCTTTGGCGCCGTCGACCCGATAGTGCGCACGCGCCTGCAGGAAGAGTTTCTCCGACTGCAGCAAGAAGTGCAGAAAACCATCGTCTTCGTGACCCACGACATCGATGAGGCCATCAAGATGGGTGACCGCATCGCGTTGTTGAGCCAGGGCGGTCACCTCGAGCAGTATGCGACTCCCGAGGAGATGCTGGCAGCCCCCGCCAACGAGTTCGTCGCCGATTTCCTCGGTGGGGAAAGGGGCCTCAAGCAACTGGCTCTCATCTCCGTTAGTGACGTCGACGCTCGGAGCGGCCCCGTAGTCACTCCTGAGGACACACCTGAACGCGCTTCGGAGGTCGCCGATGAAGCAGGCACCGACTGGGTGGTCGTTGTCGATGACGCACGGCACCTCAAAGGTTGGGTTTCCATAGACGAGCTCAACGGGCAACGCAGCGTCGGTGCCGGCAATATCCACGCCTTCAGCGCCGAGGTCAGAGCCGGCGACTCGTTAAGGACCGCACTGAACGCCATGGTCACCTCTCGCACAGGGGTTGCTGCGCGCGTAGGCGATGGCGGCATCTACGAGGGAATCGTGACCCACAAGCTCATCAACGAAGAGCTGTCCAAGCCTGCGCAACAAGAGAAAGACTGACATGGACTGGGTCTGGGTTCAAGATCACCTCGACGATATCCAATCGCTGTTCCTCCAACATGCGCAGTTCACGCTGCTTGCCCTTGTATACGGTTTCGCCCTTGCATTTCCGCTGGCGCTTGCGGCTACCCGGTGGCCTCGCCTCTACACCCCGATACTCGGTCTTACCGGCATTCTGTTCACCATCCCTTCGATTGCTTTGTTCATGCTGATGATGCCCTTCACCGGCCCGACGGCAACGACATGCCTGATCGCATTGACGATCTACACCCTTCTGGTACTAGTGCGAAACACCGTCGAAGGGTTGAGGGGTGTGCCTCGAGAAGTACGGGAGGC
>JALZIC010000104.1 GCA_030860455.1 Actinomycetota bacterium | reverse complement strand
CAGCAGACGAGCGCGCTGGACGGCCTCATCCAGGACGGCACCACCGCCGTTGATGACAAAAACGATGTCACGGTCGTACTCCAGGGCCATTGCAGAATCGAGCACTATGTCCATCGACTGTGAAAGTCCGACGTTTCCTGCATACATCACGACCTTCTTGCCCTGCAGACCGAACTCGGCGCGGTACGCGTTCTCGGTCGGCTCTGGTTTTATCCATTCGCTATCTACAAAGTTCGGTATCACATGCACCTTTGCCGGATCGGTCCTCGCCCCTACGTTGTCCTTGAGGCCGTCGGAGAGAACTGTGACCTTGTCGGCTCGCTCGTAGCAGAAGCGCTCGAGACGGGTCGCGGCCTCGATTACGACGCGGTTCTTCAGGACTCCCAGCTCGACGGCCACGTCGGGGTAGACATCCTGGATGTTGAAAACGAAGGCCGCCTTTCTAGCCCGGGCTATCAGGTAGCCGGCGGCTCCCAGCGTCAGTGGGGGTGACACTGCAAGGACTGCATCCATCGGTCGCCCGCGGGCGCCGATGGCGGTGACGGCCGCGCTGAACCCGACAAAAGCGGCGCCTCGCTTCAGGAGATTGCGCTTGTCGGAGGTGGCGAATGGATTGACCCGCACGATGCGCCCCCAGGGGGTGTCTTCGTATCGCACAAGCCTGCCTTCGTAACCCGGTTCGATGCGGTGATGCTGATACCAAGGGAGAGATGTGATGACTTCGATGTGATGACCCAGATCTGCAAGCTCCGCCACGAGGCGCGTCACGACTTCGCCGGTGGGTGCGACATCGGGCTCGAAGTGCGGGGTGATCACCAGCAGTTTCACAGTGTTGACCTCAGCGCCAGGCGATACGTGTCCTGGAGCAGTCCGGCGGCGTGCGACCACGTAAAGCGGCGTGCACGTTCGACGCCCGCGGTCGACAGAGACCGTCGCAGGCCGTCATTGTCGATGAGCTCATTCATCGCGCCCGCCCACCCCTCCACATCGTCCGGGGCGACCAGCCTTCCGGCCCGCCCGATGACTTCAGGGAGGGCGGCTGCATCGGCTGCTATCACCGGACACCCCCTGGCCATGGCTTCGAGCACCGGCGCGCCGAAGCCCTCATAGCGCGAAGGGAAAGTGGTCGCAGTCGCTTCGAGATAGAGAGAGTCAAGGTCATCGTGGGAGATATACCCCAGTCGCTTAACCTGCGCGGAGACCCCCAGCGCGTGAACCCTGTCGAAGACGGCGGCCTCCGCCGAGCCTTTGCCGCCCGTGAGCACCAGCCTCAGGTCCGGGTGATCTTTGAGCACGGCGGTGAAGGCCTCTATCAGGACGAGATGATTCTTGTGTGGATAGGTGAAGGCGGGATACAGGAAGAACGGTCCCGGCAGATCGTAGCGGGAGCGTAGGTCTCCGCCCGGATAGCGCTCGACAACCGGGCCGATCCCGTGCGGAATCACCACCACGGCGTCGGGGTTCACCTGCATCCGCTCGACGACAAGGGATCGGGTGAACTCACTTGGCGTGAGAACGAATCGGGAGGCTCGGATCGATCGAGGCACCATGCGCTTGAGGTACTGGAGCTTGGTGGCAGAGAAATAGCCGGGGTGCTCGAGGTACTGCAGATCGTGAATTGTCAGGAGCGAAGCGCCCCAGCGCACCAAGGGGAGGATGCCCCCACCGTGATGCACCAGGTCGAGCCGCCGGCGCCGGCACTGGTAGGCAAGCCACGAGTTCTCTCCCGCAACGCGCAAAGCTTTGCGGCGGCCCGACACCGGGGCGTAGATCACCTCAAAGGTGCGGGCCAGCTCCGGGTGCGCGCCGGCGAATGAAGGCAAGGCGAAAACGGTGAAATCGAGCTCCGAGGATCCCTCGGCTAGTCCACTCAGTAAACGGGTGAGGTAACTCTCCGAGCCCCCCACCGTCCCGGGTACCATCCACACGAGGTTGAGGCCAACTCGGTTCACGCGTGGTCTTGGGGGCGCGACACTGCCCCGGCCAGCTCACCGTAGGCCCCCGCGACGAGGTCTGCGGTGCGCTTCCAGGAGAAGACGGCCGCCCGGGCGATCCCTGCATCACCGAGAGCGCGGGCCCGGGGTGGATCGGCGAGCACCCGGGCGAGGGCCCGTGCGATGTCCTTTGAGTCGAGAGGGTCAACCAGCACCCCTGCACCGCCGGCCAGCTCCTCGGTCGAAGTGCCGCGCGACGTCACGACCGGAGTCCCCTGAGCCATTGCCTCCAGCACCGGGAACCCGAATCCCTCGAGCAGGCTGGGAAGGCAGAACACCGAGGCCCCGGCATAGAGAGCCGCCAGATCGGCGAGGGGAACGAAGCCGAGTACCCGGATCCGCTCGCGTGCGTCCCCAAGCAGCGCGTCGAGATCCTCCTTCCAGCCCTTCGGGCCAACGAGGACCAGATCGACGTCGGCGTCGAGGGCTGCGAAGGCCTGGAGGAGACGAGGCAGGTTCTTGCGGGGCTCGATGGTGCCGATCCACAACACGTAGGGGCGTCCTAGGCCATAGCTCCGGCGCACCCGGTCAACCGACTCTGGATCGGCCGGGGTGGCGTCCACGCCAAGCGGCACATGGCGCAGCTTGGGGGTGGCGAAGCCGGCCTCGAGGCAGTCGCGCATCGTTGCCTCCGACGAGCACAGGACCAGATCAGCATGGTCGCGGGCAAGCTCGAGGCCTCGGTGGAAGAAACGCAAACCCCGAGCGGTGAAATGCGACGGCTCCTTGAGAAAGGCGAGATCGTGGATCGTCACGAGAAGAGGGACGGACCTGGGGGGAACCGCAATCGAGGTCGCATGCACGAGATCGACGGTTCCGGTGGCCCTTTCAACAGATGGCCATCGCAGCCGGTGCCAGGCCTCGTACAGGGCGACTCGGGGGAGGGGGAGCCCGTGCACCTGAACGGGCGGGGCCCACGGTGGCGCGGGTGGCGCGCGGTGCAGCGCGGCAACCCCGAGGACCTCGAGCTCGTCGCGCTCCGCCAGCGCCCGTGCCATTCCCAGGGCGGCAACCGCGGTTCCGCCTGGAACGCGGTGCCAGCACTGCTCGAGGGTCAATGCAACTCGGAGGGACGGGGCCACGGCGCTGATTGTCCCATGCGGGTTTGAGAGGTCGCCGACTACCGGAAGGGGCTGGGCCCGTCAGTCGAGAAGCAGGTCGAGGTGCAGCTCCAGAGGAACGCCGGGGGGCTGAGTCACGGTGAGCACACCGTCTTCGGAAAGCTGCCCAGGCCCTTCCGGGGGAGCGATCGCGCCGCCTTCCGGGGGCAGGACGGTGACCCGTGTCGCCCCCTGATCGCCTGCGGGTTGAGGCCACAGCGCCAGGTCGAAGGAGGGGGCGCCGGCGGCGTCGGCGGCCGCC
>JALZIC010000102.1 GCA_030860455.1 Actinomycetota bacterium | reverse complement strand
GGCCACGTCCTCGCCGGACATCGGACGATGAAAGAGGAAGCCTTGAGCGACGTCGCAGCCCAGAGCATCGAGTTGCTTCAGCTGACCTTCGGTCTCTACACCCACGGCCGTAACTCGGATGCTCCGTTCGTGCGCGAGGGAGCATATGTGGCGGATGACCGCCCTGGAGTTCTCCTGGGTTTCGACTCCGTCGACCAGTGCTCGGTTGAGCTTCAGCGCCCGAATCGGACACTGAAGGACGAAGTCGATCGCGTTGAGGTCCTTGCCGAAGTCATCGATCGCGAGCTGAACGCCCAACCGATCTAGACCGATCGCGAGCTTCGTTGCCATCTCTAGATTGTCGAGGACCGCGCTCTCGGCAACCTCGAGAACAAGGGAATCGGATTCGAGCCCGCTACGGCTCAAGACCTCGGCAACATCTGAGAGGACATCTCCCACCAGAAGCTGTTTGGGCGACAAATTGACGTTTATGCGCATACCCGAGCTGGTGGCACCCTCTTCCTGCCACGCCCGGGCTTGACGGCAGACCCGGTCGAGGACGAACTTCCCCAGGGGAACAATGAGACCCGTCGCTTCCGCGAGGGGAAAGAACTCGATCGGGGCCAGAGTGCCTCTCGTCGGATGCTCCCAGCGAACCAACGCCTCGGCGCCAATCACTTCACGGTCCGATATTCTCACGAGTGGCTGGTAACGGAGGCTCAGCTCGTCGTCATCGACCGCTCGCCGAATTTCCTCCTCTAAGTTGAGGCGTTCGAGTGCCTCTGCTGCAAGGCCGGCATGAAAGACCTCGCACCCACCGTCACCTTTGTCCTTAGCTCTGTTCTTTGCCTCCAATGCGTGGGCAAGGAGGAGTTCGGCGTTTTCCTCTTGTTCTGTCTGGAGCGCGATGCCGATGCTCGCAGTGACAAAGATGTCCAGCTGAGCAACTTTGAGAGGTTCTTCGAGGCTATTCGTCATGCGGAAGGCGACCGTCATGGCCTGGGCGATGTCAGAGAGATCATCGAGCACGAGCCCGAACTTGTCGGCGGTGAGGCGGGCGACGGTATCCGCAGGTCGCAAAGTGTCCTGTAGGCGTTTGGCCACCGCCAGGAGGAGCTCGTCACCGGCTTCGTAGCCGAGGTTGTCATTGATGTCCTTGAAGTGGTCGATGTCTACATAGAAGACCGCGGTTATAGGCCCGGGATTGCGGCGATCGGCCAGGCATTGTTCGAGCCGCTCCATGAACAGCATGCGGGACGGCAGGGCCGTCAGCGGATCGAACAGCCAATTGCCGGACGCCTGCTCCGTAGCGTTCTGCACGTTGCCGGGCGGGTCGGAGCGCGGGTCATCTCCGTCCCCGGCCTCTGACGATGACGGCGAATCTCGCGGTGAAGGGTCCTCCATGGCCGTGTTATCGGCCGGTAAAGGGTCCAGGTGAAGGGTGCATGGGTTCCTTCAGCAACCGGTCCGGACGGTCGATGAAGGAGAGAACTAGGGCGAGAGAGCCCTATTTTCCGTTGAAGGGAACAGCATTGCCCGACGTAGGGAGGTCCGCCCAACTCGATGAGTTGATGCTCATGCGCGGGCTGATAACGGTGGCGCAGCTCGAGGAGGCCAGAGCCGTGGCAGCAGGCCAGCGGCGTTCGGTCGCCCGTGTGCTCGTCGACATGGGCTTGGTCACCGAGAACGCGGCCATGTTGGTCCTTGCTGAGCGAATGGGGCTCGAAGTCATGGATCTCAGCGAGGCTCAGTTCGACGCCTCGGCCGTTGCAATGGTGCCCGAGGCGGTGGCGCGCCGCTACGCCTGCATAGCGATGTCGCTTGATGATGACCATAAACTCGTCGTTGCGATGGCCGACCCCGCCAATGTGGTTGCCATTGACGACATCCGGGCGTTGACCAAGCTTGACGTCCGCTCCGTCGTTGCCGCCAGAAGCGATGTCATGGCAGCGATCACTCGCCACTACCGACTCGACGGCGCCGCCGAGTCGCTGGTCGAGCAGGCAACCGCCCTCAAGGACGATACGAAGGAGATCGAGGCCGCCCTCGAGTCCGCAGGCGCCCAGGACGCGCCGATCATCAAGCTTGTCAACCTGCTGATTACCCAGGCGGTCAACGACCGGGTGTCGGATATCCACATCGAGCCGGAGGAACGCGGCCTGCGGGTGCGCTACCGGGTCGATGGGGTCCTCCACGAGGTCATGCATCCCCCGAAATCGGTTCAGGCAGGCATAGCCAGCAGGCTAAAGATCATGGCCGAGATCAATATCGCCGAACGCCGCATTCCCCAGGACGGGCGCATTGGTCTCGTGGTCCAGGGAAAGCAGATCGACTTGAGAGTTGCAACTCTGCCTACGGTTCACGGCGAAAAGATAGTTCTGCGAATCCTGGACAAGTCGAGCGTCCTGCTCAAGCTTCAGGACCTTGGCTTTGCTCCGGACAACTTCACCCGCTACGAGAAGTCATTTCGAAAGCCTTACGGCGCCATCCTGGTTACGGGCCCTACGGGGTCGGGCAAGACGACGACCCTGTATGCAACCCTCAACATCCTCAACCACCCAGGTGTCAACATCATCACGGTGGAGGACCCGGTCGAGTACCGGCTGGCCGGGATCAACCAGATTCAGACCAACGTGAAAGCCGGCCTGACCTTTGCTTCCGCCCTCCGGTCGATCTTGCGAGCCGACCCGGACATTGTCCTTATCGGAGAGATCAGGGATCAGGAAACCGCTCAAATATCCATCGAAGCCGCCCTGACCGGCCACCTCGTCATGTCTACGCTCCACACCAACGACGCGCCCTCGGCCGTGACCCGCCTGACCGAAATGGGCATCGAGCCATTCCTTGTCGCCTCGGCCCTGGACGGCATCCTTGCCCAGCGCCTGGCCCGCAAGCTCTGCGACCGCTGCAAGGAGGCCTATGTCCCCACCGGCGACGAGCTTGCCTCAGCGCGATTTCGGCTGAGTTCGGACGACGAGACCCCGAAGATCTTCAAGCCCGTTGGATGCACGAGCTGCGCTTCGACCGGCTACAGGGGCCGCATCGCCCTGCACGAAGTGATGGCCGTGACCGAGGAGATCGAACGGCTGGTGGTCGAGCGTTCGTCGGCCGACGAGATCGCGAAGATGGCGCGCGAACAGGGGATGGTCCCGCTGAGAGACGACGGGATGTCGAAGGTCATCGAGGGTCTGACGTCCATTGAAGAGGTGCTCCGGGTCGTCGTCTAGGCCCAGGCGTCGAGTCGCTGTCACTCCTCAACAGAGCGGAAATCCTGCCGATAGAGCCTCAAGGCGTCACAAAGGAGAAGCCATGGTGCAGGTGCGCAGGGAGTTGGGCGAGGTTCTGCTCGAGCTCGGGTTGGTGACCGAGCAGCAGATGGAAGATGCTGCGGCCCACGAGGCCAGCATGGGCCAGTCCGGGTGGAAGATGCTCCTGGAGACGGGGGTGCTGAGCGAGCGCGACCTCGTGAGAGCCCGGGCGTCCCAAGCGGGTATGGGCTTCGCCGACCTCAGAAACGAATCGCCATCCCCGGGTGCCGTGGGGCTGATCTCCGGCGACATCGCTCGCCGGCAGCTCGTGCTCCCTCTGCGGATCGAGGGCGATTCGCTGATTCTCGCCATGGCCGAACCCACCGACCATCTCGCCACCTCACAGATGACGTTGGAATCCGGCAAAGAGGTGCGCCCGGTGGCCGTCCACCGTCCGGATCTTCTCGACGCACTCGCCCGCGCCTACGGATCTTCGGCTGCCGGCGGACCGCCCCGGGCGCCCGGAAACAGCGCTCCCGCCGAGCCTGCGACCAGATCCCCCGGCGCACCTCCTTCCGCTCCCCCAGGCGCGCCCCCCACCCGTGGGTCCGGAGGGCCCGTGCTCCCTCCGGACACGGCGAACGGGGGCCCTGCCGTCGTCGAAGAGGAGGAAAAAGACCCTAATCTCGCAGACTTTCTCACAACCCTGATGGAACGAGGGGGTTCGGACCTCCACCTCACGACCGGCTCTCCGCCCGTCATCCGGGTCAACGGCGATCTCTTACGGCTTAAGGGCTACCGGCGGCTCATGCCCGTTGACATGCAGAATCTTCTGTACGCCATTCTCACGCAGAAACAGAGGGAGGTGTTCGAGGAGAACCTCGAGCTCGACCTCTCCTACCAGCTTCCCGGCAAAGCTCGCTTTCGGGTCAACGTGTTCCAGCAACGCGATGCGATGGGGGCGGTCATGCGGCTGATCCCCTTCGAGATCAAGTCGGTGGCCGATCTCGGGCTCCCCTCGACGGTTAAGGACTTCACAAATTTGCGACGCGGAATGGTGCTGGTGACTGGCGTCACGGGCTCGGGCAAATCGACGACCCTGGCTGCGCTCGTGGACAAGATCAACGCCGAACGTCCCGAGCACATCATGACGGTCGAGGACCCCATCGAGTTCCTCCATCGCCACAAAAAATCGATAATCAACCAGCGAGAGGTTGGGACGGACACCCACGGGTTCGCCGAGGCCCTCAAGCATGTTCTCCGGCAGGACCCCGATGTCATCCTCGTCGGTGAGATGCGCGACCTCGAAACCATCTCGACGGCCCTGACCGCAGCTGAGACGGGCCACCTCGTCTTCGGCACCCTGCACACCCAGGACGCCCCGCAATCGGTTGACAGGATCATCGACGTGTTTCCGCCCCACCAACAGGAGCAGATCCGGGTCATGCTCGCCGGGGCGCTGTCCGGAATCGTGTCGCAGCAGCTTGTGCCGA
>JALZIC010000003.1 GCA_030860455.1 Actinomycetota bacterium | reverse complement strand
GATCGAGCCGGACCAAGGCGGTTGGGGGGTGAGCTGTGTGGCCGCGGGGGGTCTGTGAGCCCGGGGCCTCGCCACGGCAGGGGTAACGACCATGGCCGTGAGGCCAAGGAGCGGAATCGTACGTCGCCGGGCCCGGACACGAGCTCGGCGCGTTACCGGCCCCACCGCCCCAACGATCGTCCGTGCTGCGAACAGCAAGAGACACACAACGGTGAGGGAACCGAATAACAGATTCATCCATCCCTCGAGCGAAGAAAAGACGAAGTCGTTCAGGTCGCCACCTCCTGAGTGCTTATAGCTACGTTTGCCTACGTATACCTACACTAACGCGCCTAAGCCTGTCAATAGGGCGGCCTGTTGACGCATGCATGAGCTTGTGTAATCATCCGCCTCGGACAGCTTCGTACGTGGGGAAAGCAGCGATGGCGGACGCTCATATCGATAGATGGCTCTCGTGTCTGAACGCCAGCTTTGAGGCGGCGGTGGAGCGAGAGGAAGATCAGGCAGCCGGGGATCTGGCCCTCAGCTTCCTGCAGGACCTGGATCAGGTCGAGACCCTGCGCCGGGGCAAGGCCGCCGCGCTCAGGCTAGCGGGGGGCGCTAGTCTTCCGGTCGATCGGGTGGGGCGGGATTACGTCGCGGCCGGTACCCCACCCAACTTGATCGTGCCGGTCAGATTCGCCGTGATACTTGTCGGCTCGAGCGGGCCGCCGCCCGAGGTTGCCGCAGACAGCTTGTTGCTCCTGCTACGCAGAGCAGCCCGGCTGGGAACTTACGTTCATGCCTCGACAACTGAAGGGGAGTGGCAAGGGCGCATCGTCAAGGCCGGTATGGATCACTTGGTCATCAACGCCTCGGGACAGAGTCTGGTGATCGGAAACGATTCGTTGCGCTCTATCAGACTCCTTCACGCGTGCTGAGCGGATGAGCGTTCACCCATTCCTCGGTGTCGCGGCGGAGCCGGTCCACATAAGCGTCGAGCTCGCGACGATCAACCCGCCAGATGCCGCGTCCTCCGATCTTTATTCCGGGAAGCTCATTAGAGCGGACCAGCGAGTAGACCTGGCGAACGCTGACTGCGAGATAGGTCGCGACGTCATCGAGGGTGAGGAGACGAGGCTCGACACCCGGCCGGGCGTCCTCGGTGGTTCCGAGACGGGGGTCGCTCACACGGCAAGGTTAGCACTCATGACCATCTTTACGTGGCTTTGCCGACGTTTGTGGTTGTTTGAGGGGCTCCTAGCCACAAGACTTGGGAAGGTGGTGGTCCCATCGATGTCGCTCAGGCGCGTCGGGTAGCGACCCCCGGGTGGATCAACACCCGGACAATTATGGGCCTCTTGCTCTTCTCCGTTGCCTTCTTCGGTGCACAGAGGCTCATTGCCGGAGCGCGCGCCACCGTGCCGGTCCTCGTTGCGGCCCGGGACCTTCCCACCGATCACACCCTGACCGCCGCCGATCTCGTGCGGGCTGAGGTTGCGCTTCCGCCGGAATTGATGACTCGCTACGCGCTGGCGTCTCGGGACCTCGCCGGCGTTTCGCTCTCCCGCCCCGTGGCCGAAGGGGAGATGATCGCGCTCAGCTGGGTGGCGGAGGGCCGCTACGTCGGTGAGGGCCGGGCGTTGACGATTCCCATCACGGCTGAGCACGCCGTCGGTGGCGACCTGCAGACCGGTGATCGGGTCGACATACTCGCCACTTTCGACAGCGGAGAGGTGAGGGCTCGGACCGTCCTCGTGGCCGGAGGCGTGGAGATCGTGAACCCGGTAGAGGCGGGCGGCCTCGTCACCGGAGAGGCCTCCGTGATCGGTGTCACGGTGGCAGTGACACCAGAGCAGGCGGCCGAGCTGACCTTTGCGATCCGGAGTGCCGATCTCGACGTCGTGCGAGTTGAGGGCGCGGCCGCGCCCGGCGCAGATGCGGTGACCCATCGGAGCTTTCGGTGACCACTTTGCGGATCGTGACGCTGGCCGGCGACCCTGAGGCAGAAGCGCTGCTCGCCGGCCGGCTGGGCGCCCAACGGGATCTCGATCTGGTGCTCCGCTGCGTCGACCGGGTGGAGATGCTGGCAACGATCAGGGGAGGAAGCCTCGACGCGATCGTATCCGTGGGCGCGCCGCCTTGGCTCGATAGACAGGGTGCCCACGAAGCTGCGGGTGGCGGGACAAAGCTCATCGGACTGAGCGACGATCCCCTGGAAACCGAGCACCTCAGGTTGCTGGGGGCCACCCTTCTGCCGTCCGACGCATCGCCGGCAAGGATTGCAGAGGCATGCCGCGATGCGGGGCGGGTGGCTCCGGCGCCCCTGCCCTCGTCGCAGCCCAGTCAACCGAAGGGCAAGATCATCGCGGTGTGGGGGCCGAAGGGTGCACCGGGACGAACCACCCTTGCGGTGGAGCTGGCCGCCGAGTTGGCCAGCACGGAACCCGAGACTCTCCTGATCGACGGAGACCCCTACGGCGGCGACTGTCTCCAGATCCTCGGCGTCATCGAGGAGTTGCCAACTGTCGTCTGGGCAGCACGCATGGCCGCGAAGGGGGAGCTCGATGGAGCTCGTCTCGCGCTCGACCTGAGGCGCGCCGGACGCTCCGGTCCGGTGCTGTTACCCGGGCTGCCGCGCTCGGAGATGTGGCCGGAGGTGTCGGACTATGGCTGGCGCCAGTTGCTCTCCGTGGCGCGCGCTTCGTTCCGCTTCACCGTTTGCGATGTCGGGTTCTGTCTCGAGCCGGCCGAAGGCAGTTTTCCCGGCGCCGGTGAAGGTAGGAATCGCATCGCGCGGGCGGCGGTGCGTGAGGCCGAACGTGTCGTTGCCGTCTGCCGTGCCGACGCGATCGGCGTCAAGAACTTCCTCTGGGGATTCGAGCAACTGCGGGAGCTCGGACGCGACGAGGATGCCGTAATCATCGCCAACCGAGTTCATCCCTCCCAACAGCGGGCTCTCGGTGATCTCTTCCGCAAGCATCTGGGCAAGCGGCCGATCGCTTACATCCCCGACGTCCCAACGGTGTTCGGCAACGCTCTCGATGCGGGGGTTCCTGTAAGAGAGACGAAGCGGGGGTCGGACGTTACCTCCGGGATTCGCAGCCTCGCCGCTTCACTCGGGGCCCGGATACCAAGCACGGGCATGATGGCTCGCCTCGCAGGAACGTCGCCTTAGATGACGGAGAGGTCGGTCGGAATCGTCGAAGAGGAGGTGCGCCAGCTCGTTCGATTGCGAGGCATCGACCCGGCCCGTGAGGGACAGACGAGGGTGTCGAAGCTAATCGATGAGGTTTTGACCGATTACGAGATTCGTACGGAATCGAGCAATCTTCCCCGTTTCTCGGACCGGAGCGCGGTGCAAAAGGCGGTGTACGATCGCGTCGCCGGACTGGGGCCCCTGCAGCCGTTTATGGATGATCCGCAGGTAGAGGAGATCTGGATAAACGGGCCGGGCAAGGTGTTTTGCGCACGCGCCGGAAGCCATGTGCTCACCAACGTTGTTCTGTCCGAGCCCGATATTGCGGACCTCGTCGAGCGGATGCTCAGAAACAGCGGCCGCCGGCTCGACCTCTCGAGCCCATTCGTCGACGCGACCTTGGTAGATGGCTCTCGCTTGCATGTCGCGATCCCCGACGTTACCCGGAAGCACTGGGCGGTGAATATTCGAAAGTTCGTTTTACGCGCCCACCACCTCAGCGAGTTGATCCGGCTCGGCTCGCTCGACGAGCGCCCGGCGGCTTTCCTCGAGGCGGCGGTCATCGCCGGCTTGAACATAGTCGTCTGCGGTGGCACTCAGACCGGCAAGACCACGATGCTGAACTGCCTCGCGACGGCCATCCCCGGGCGAGAGAGAGCCATTACTTGTGAGGAGGTGTTTGAGCTCCAGGTCCGCCTTCCCGATGTCGTCTCGCTTCAGACGAGGCAGGCAAACCTCGAAGGGCGCGGCGCCATAGATCTCCGGCGACTGATCACCGAGGCGCTTCGGATGAGACCGGACCGCATCATCGTGGGAGAGGTACGGGGCCAGGAGGCGCTCGACCTTCTGGTCGCCCTGAACTCCGGGCTGCCCGGAATGACCTCTGTCCACGCCAATAGCGCCTATGAAGCGCTGACGAAGTTGACCACGCTTCCCCTCCTTGCGGGCGAGAACGTGAGCCATGGCTTTGTCGTTCCTACGGTTGCCTCATCGGTCGATCTGCTGGTGCATTTGACCAATGACAGCAAGGGGCGCAAGACGGGCCACATCCTCGGAGTTACGGGGCGGGTCGAGGGCGACCGCATCGAGACGGTGTCGTTGTTTGCCCAGTCCGGCGGGGCGCTGCGTTGGACAGGACATCAGCCTCCAGCGACGGGGCGCTTCCGGGATGCGGGCATTGATTTGCAGGAACTACTTGCGTGAGCGTGTTCATGACCGTGGGGGGCGCCCTTGGCCTGCTCCTCCTGTTTGATGGGCTCACCGCGCCAGGCCGGCGCCGCGAGCCCCGCTTGTTGTTCCGGTTTGACCGCCTGGCTCATGAATCGGGAATGCGGGCAATGACGGGAAGGCGATTGATCGGATTATCCGCTTCCTCAGGATTCGCCGCGTACATTGTGGTCGCGGCCCTTACATCTTCTTTGGTCGAGAGTGTTGTCATCTCCGTAGCCGCGGCGTGCCTTCCCATAGCGACTGCCAGGGCGCGCCGAAAGCGGCGGCTCCGTAGATTCAGGGAAGCGTGGCCCGATGCCATCGCTCTTTTGGTTTCAGGTATTCGAGCG
>JALZIC010000112.1 GCA_030860455.1 Actinomycetota bacterium | reverse complement strand
GGGTTGGGCGAGTATCACCAGGCAGCACGCGCCTTGGTGGCGAAGTCGGATCTCCTTATTCACGACAGTCAGCACACCGCCGAAGAGTTCGCTCAGCTGTCCTTCTTGGGCCACTCTGCGGCCGAGTATGCCCTCGGGCTGGCAGAAGCATGCGGTGCAGGCAAAGTGCTGTTGTTCCATCACGCCCCGAGCCGAACCGACGATCAAATCGACGAGATCCTGCAAACTTGCCAAGTGGGCTATGGGTTCCCGATAGAGGCAGCCAGGGACGGCCGGATCATCGACATCCCGGGATCAGCTAACGCCTTCACCTGAGGCCGCGCCTCGGCCCCGAGTCGCCGCCGAGGCGGGGATGACCGGGACCGCGATCGAGACTTCGGGACCCGAACCTACAGGATCTGGGACAGGAATTTCTTCGTCCGATCATGCTGGGGGTGATCGAAGAATCTGTCCGGTGGAGCGTCCTCGACAAGCAACCCCTCATCGAAGAGCATCACCCGATCGGCGACGTGACGCGCGAAGCCGATCTCGTGAGTTACGACGATCATTGTCATGCCCGACTCGGCGAGCTCCTCCATTACGTCGAGGACCTCTTTGATCATCTCGGGGTCAAGAGCCGAGGTGGGCTCGTCGAAGAGCATGATCTTCGGTTCCATCGCAAGCGCGCGGGCGATGGCCACGCGCTGCTGCTGGCCGCCTGAGAGCTGCGCCGGATACTTGTTGGCCTGCTCGGGGATCCCGACCCGCTCCAAGAGCTGCATAACCTTGTCATCGGCTTTCTTTTTCGGCCACCTTTTCACGTTGCGGGGAGCCAGCGAGACGTTCTGCATGATTGTCAGATGAGGAAAGAGGTTGAACGACTGAAAAACCATCCCGATCTCGCTCCGGATGTGAGCGATGTTCCGGATGTCGTCCGTCAGCTCGATCCCGTCGACGACTATGCGCCCGGCGTCGTGCCTTTCGAGCCGGTTGATCGTGCGTATGAACGTTGACTTCCCCGACCCGGAAGGGCCGACGATCACGATGGTTTCCCCTTTGTCCAGCGACATTGAGATGCCCCTGAGAGCCTGGAAGGGCCCGAAGAACTTCTCCACGTCTTGGGCGACGATCATCCGGCCGTCCTGGGACTCCCGCTGGGCTTTTTCCATCGACCGTGCCATTGTCTAACGTTCTCCCACACCCAGGCGGACCTCGAGTCTCTGACTCCAGCGCGACATCGAAAAAGCCACGGCCCAGAAGATGAGTCCGGCGAACAACAAGGTCTCCATGTCCTTCCCAAAGTACTCAAGGCTCGACGCGGACCGGCGCGCCGCGGCCAGCAGGTCGGTGACCTCGATTGCCGTAAACAAAGAGGTGTCCTTGAACAGGCTGATGAAATGGCTGATCATCGCCGGGATCGTGGAGCGCAGTGCCTGAGGCAGCACCACGAGCGCCATCATTCGGCTTGTGGAGAGCCCCAAGGCTCTGGCGGCTTCGTATTGTCCCTGGGGAACGCCCTGCAAGCCCCCTCGGACGATCTCACCGACGTAGGCCGCGCTGAAAAACGTCATCACGAGGAGAGCCTTGATGATGTCGGGTATCACCATCTGCGGAGGCAGGAGCAAGTCCACCACGAACTTGGAAAAGATCAGCCAGGCCACGAGAGGCACGCCGCGGAACAGCTCGATGAAACCTACGGAGGCAAAGCGAATCGCGGGGAGATCGCTCCGGCGCCCGATTGCGAGCAAGAGACCGAGTGGAAACGAAGCCACTATTCCCACCGTTGCGGCGATGAGGTTGAAGAAGAAGCCCTCCCACTCCGACGGAGCCACGCCTCCGAAGCCCCGGACGATAATTATGATGACTGGGAAGGCGGCGATCCAGCCTGCGATAAGAGCCCTGCGCGCCCTCCTCCCGAGCAACCGGCCGGCAAGAGCGCCACAAACAACCATCACGACGAGCCCGCCAACGAGCCCCCGGACCAGAGCGGTCTGGACCGTGTACAAGACGATCACGGCCGCCGCCATGGTCGCAGCGACTCCCACCGCCATCCGCCTTGTGGAGAGGGGCAGACGGTGCGCCGACGCACCCAGCGACACGCCCGCTAGGCTCGCCACGAGGTAAGCGGACGTCCACACGCGCCAAACCTCTTCAATCGGGAATCCTCCGATCATGTAGCCCCTCATGTTGACCTGGACCACTTCCCACTCCGCCGACACGAACACGAAATGCAGGCTCTGATACGCAATGAGCGCCGTGACCGTCCCCGATACGAGCGTCAGCAGGATGTTGAGCGGGGAAGAAAGGAGGTTCCGGCGCGCCCACTCCCAGGGGGTGCGCGGTGAAGGCTCCGGAGCAATCCCGACCGGGCGCGTCTCCTCTTCGAACCCAGCAAGGTCAACGTCCTCTGATAACCCGAGGCCGAACTTCGCTCCCGGTGATCGTCCGTTGCTCATCACACGCCGCCTCGGAGCGCAACGGCGCGATTCAAAATGTTCATGACCACCGAGATCAGGAGGCTCGTACCGAGATAGGTGGCTACCACGAGCGAGAAGGTCTCGAGGGCGTGTCCTGCCTGATTGACCATCGTCGTTGAGATGTTGACGAGCTCCGGAAAGCCGACCGCGAACGCAAGGCTCGTGTTCTTCCAGAGGTTCAGATACTGGTTGTTGATGGGAGGGATAGCGGTCCGTAGCGCCTGGGGCAGTACGATGAGGCGCAGCTGCTGGCCCGGACCGAGCCCGAGTGCCTGCGCCGCCTCCTTCTGACCCTTGGACACCGCCAGGATGCTGCCGCGGACGATCTCACCGATGAACGCCGCGGTGTAGACGACGAGTGCAACCAGGATGCCGGCGAACTCGGGGCTCATCTGCAGCCCCCCGATGTAGTTGAGCTCGGCGAGCTTGGGCACCTCGACATGGAAGGCGTCTCCCATCATCACGTACCCGGCCGCCGCCACCGTCGTAAGGATGGTAAATGCCAGCGACCATCGGTAGGGCGGCTGGCCGGTGCGCTCGTGCACTCCCGTTCGCCACCGCCACACGATGACGGCCGCGGCCATCCCCACGAGGACCACCAACCACCACAGCCCGAAGTCATCTCCCCCTCTGATTGCCGGAACCGCAGCCGCTCGGTTCGACACGAGAACCAGACCGAAGATGGACACGCTGTTCTCGATCCGAGGAATGGCAAGGATCACCGCGACGTACCAAAAGATCACTTGAATCAGGAGCGGCGTGTTGCGGAAAACCTCCACGTAGACCAACGCGATTCTTCTCAGCAGCCAGTTCGGCGACAGCCTGGCAACTCCGATCAACACACCTAGCAAGGTGGCCAAGACGATGCCGGTTGCCGCCACCAGCATTGCATTCGTAGCGCCGGCCACAAAAGCCCTGTAAAAGGGCTGATTGGCCGAGTAGCCCAAGATGTGTTCTTTGATCCCAAAGCCGGCCCGGTTGCCGAGGTAGCTGTAGGAAAAGCCCCGGCCGCTCGAGTTGAGGGCAAAGCTCGCGTTGAGCCACATCTCGCGCGCGACGGCTACGAGCACCACAACGAACACAATCTGCCCGGCGACGCGAAGGATTCGGACATCCCTCCACAACGGAGGACGCCCCGCGATCTTTACGGTCGCATCAGCCATGAGGCAGCGGGGAAGCGGGACCGGCTTCCTCCACCGGTCCTCGGTCTACCGGAACGGGATCGCGTACTGAATTCCACCGTCCGTCCAGAGTGCGTTGATGCCCCGCTCCAAACCGAGGTCGGTGTCCGGACCGACGTGGCGATCGAATATCTCCCCGTAGTTCCCAACTGCAGAGATGACATCGATCATGAAGTCGTTGTCGATTCCGAGACCGCTGTCAATTGGCGCGGACTCGCCGGTCTCCGGATCCAGCACCGGTGCGCCGAGAAGCGCGGCCACCGGTCCCTCGCCCGGGTCCTCGGCGAACTCCTCGACGTTCTCACTCGTGACCCCGAGCTCTTCTGCGAGGATCAGCCCGTTCACCACTGCATCTAACGCGTCGTGAAGGTCGATCTCGGAGTCGAGCACTCCGGGCGCTAGGGGTTCTTTGGATATGACGTCGTCGAGAATGACCACGCCCTCTGGGCCCCCTTCCTCTTCGGGCCACTGACTGCGGATGCCGGCGAGCTGCGACCGGTCCGAAGTCCATCCGTCACACCGTCCTTGGATAAACGCCCTCTGAAGTTGTGGATTCTCCTCGAAGGCGATGGGTTCGAACTCGAGGTCGCGCGCGCCGAAATAGTCGGCGAGGTTCAGTTCTGTCGTGGTCCCGGTCGTGACACAGATGTTGGTCCCGTCCATCTCGTCGATTGAGTTGAACTCGTCCGCGCGCACCATCATCGCTTGGCCGTCATAGAAGTTGACGTGCATGAAGGCAACGCCCTCGGCGCCGTCCCGGCTGGTCGTCCATGTGGTGTTGCGCACCAAGACGTCGTAATCACCGTTCTGGAGCGCGATGAAGCGGTTGTCCGCATCGATCGGGGTCAACTCTATCGCCTCGGGGTCACCCAGGATCGCCGCAGCGAACGCCCTGCAAAAATCGATGTCGAAGCCCTCGATCTCCCCTGTGCCCGGATCGTAGCCAAAGCCCGGCACCGTGTTATTGACCCCGCATTCAAGAGTCCCGCGGGAGATGATCTCCTCGAGAAGACCCCCCTCGGCGCCCTGCCCGGTTTCCGTGCTCCCCTCGGTTCCGCCGCCGGACCCGCCTTCCTCATCCCTCGTACACCCGGCAGCGACTAGAATGAGTGCGAGCAGGAGCACAAGGAGCCTCTTTGCCGCATAAGCTTGCATCTTTTCCTCCCCCATCCCGAAGACTGCAATCACGTCCCTGCGGAACCCGGGAGGCTTCCACAAGGCCCAGCGGCTTTCAACGCCATTCTAGTCACGAGCTTGCTGCTCTGCAGGGAGATGTCCAAGCCTTGGGGCATTCAGCGGTCAAGGAGACCTTCGGACAGCCAGGATCATCTGGTGAGCTTCGCCGCCCCTCTCCTCGATCCCGGCAGACTCGATGGCAAACCCCGCCTCGTCCACTAGCTGTCGATTGGTGTCTGCATCGAAATGGCTCCAGCACATCTCGACGCCGTGAAAATCCGATGGACTCCGAAGGAGGAGGCCTTGAGACGGGTTTTGGCTGCGCGAGCCTCCTCTGAGGATTCGATAACTTCGACAAGGACTGAGGTACCAAGGCCTTCGAGCCAATCAGGGTGGCGTTTGTCGGTTCGTAACGTTTTCGTTGCGCGAATTTCGGTAGCCTGCCTTCGGATAGCAGGCGTTGAAGGAGGTTTTGATGGGAAAGCGTAGGAGGGCTGTTGGAGTACCGGTGGGCGGTGGGGGGCGTGCTCCGAAGAGGACCATCGCGCTTCTGACGGCGACCGGGCTGGTGTTGGCGGGCGCCACCGCTCAGGCGGGAAGGCGCTCGTCGACCGGAGGGGAAACAAGCAGGGTGGCGAAGCGGGTGGAGAGGCGACTCTCAGACGTCGCCGGCTCACTTGGGGCTGTGGCGGCGAAGGGCAAGAAGAAGTGGCTCATGGGGCCGGTCTCCCACACCTACGAGCAGAGCCCGGTGAGCGGAACCACCTATATCAGCACGATCGAAACGGTTGGCTACAAGGGCAAGCGGAATGCATCCTGGCCGAGGGCCGGCGATGTCTATCTCGGACAGATCTGGGTTGGAAGAGCCGGCGACGATGGGGCCGGAGACGAAGTGGTAACCGAGGTGAAGCTTCCCCGCAAAACGTCATTCGCCATCAAGAAATCCAAGCGAAGCCGCCGGGTGCGCTGCTACAAGGGCAAGTCGGACGGCAGCTTCACGAGCCTCGGCGGTCGCAAGTGCCCGAACCGTCCCGTGAAGGGCTTCCACGGATGGAGGTTCGTCCCTCGTGGCGGCTCCTGGGATGTCCCCAAGGGGCGCTGGATCCAGATCGTGTTCCCGCTTCGGTCGCGCACCCGGCTGCGAGGACTGGCGGACCGCCGCAACGCGTGCATCGTCGGTTCGGTTCACAACCTCAGTGGTTGGGCGCTCGATGATTGGGACGCACCGGCGCCGGGGGACACCTGCCCGTTCAAGGACGGGCACGGCTCCTACCAAGGGGTCTTCGTGGCGAAGAAGAGGCGCTAGGGGCTTTCGGTGGGAGCCCCCCGGGCCCATTGCGGCAGCTTCTGACACAAGAGTCGATGAGGGTCGTCCGGTCGAACCGACCAGGCGGCCCTCCCGGCTATCGGGCGGTGTCGTCCAGGTGCTGGAGCAGATCGTGAGCGGCGAGCTCGATCTCTTTGTGCCCCCACTCGGCCGCGCGGAAGTGACATGCGATCAGACCCTTCCGATGAATCCGCCGGAAGTCGCCGTACACAAAGCCGTAGCGCGCCTTGGTTTCGTCGCTGGCCCCCTCCGTGAGACCGAGATGCCACGCGGCGAATTCATCCCAGCCGTGGCTCTTGAGGTACCGGTTCTCGTCGTCGGTTGAAGGCTGGGAGTCGCTCCAATCGCTGTCGAGCACGTACTGGCGCGCCTCGATCAGCGATCGCGCCTTCGCCACGGCTGCGGCGTTCACAAGGTATGAGGCCATCAGGACGGACTCCCTTCGGAAGGGCAGGCATCGGCGGCGCGTCGGGAGAGAGTAACCTTGCCGCTGCACGATTCGCCGACCGACTGAGAGCACGGTGGCCTACGACGAGGACCTCGCGGATCGGATCCGCGAACTGGTTGCCGACGAAGCCGGTCTAACAGAGAAGAAGATGTTCGGCGGACTGGCCTTTCTGATCGGCGGCAACATGGCGGTTGCGGCAAGCGGCGGAGGCGGGATCATGGTCCGCGTCGACCCAGCGACGTCGGACTCGCTCGTTACACAGACGAGCGCGCGCCTTGTCGAGATGCGCGGCCGCGAAATGCGGGGATGGCTGCGAGTCGATACGGAGGACGTGCCTAGAAGAAGCGAACTCGCCAGATGGGTCGAGCTCGGAACGACGTACGCGCGCTCGCTGCCCCCAAAGCAATAACCAGCCACACGAGAGCGCCTCGTCGCACACATGCTACACTCGTCGCATGACCGATGTTGCGTCCCGAGAGCTACGCAACAACACCAGATCGCTGCTGGAGCGCGTCGAAGCCGGTGAGGCGGTAACGATCACGGTCGACGGGCGCCCGGTCGCGGTACTGCAGCCGGTGGGGCGGCGGCCGCGATGGGTTAGCCGCGACGAGTTCGTTCGTGGGGTCGGCTCGCATCAGGCCGACCCCACGCTTCGAGCCGACCTCGCCACTCTATCGCCCGACTCCACGGAGGATCTGCCGCCGCTGTGAGCCGTGGACTCGCCGACACCACTGTTTTCATCGCGCGGGAGTCCGGCCGGGCGCTCCAGGCCGAGCTACTTCCCGACGAGATCGCCGTCTCGGTTATCACCATCGGGGAGCTGCGGGCAGGGGTTCTTGCCGCGGCCGATGTGGAGACACGTGATCGGCGGCTTATAACCCTGACTCAGGCGCTCGCTCTCGAACCGATCTCCCTCGACGGCGCAGTCGCCGAATCGTGGGCGCGGCTCCGTTTGCTCTTGCGCGACAGCCAGCAGCGGATGCCCGTGAACGACTCATGGATCGCCGCGACGGCTCTGTCGCTCAGCGTACCAGTCGTCACGCAAGATGACGACTACGTCGAAATTTCGGGACTCGCAGTCATCGAGGTTTGACCCCCGGATCGTAAATTCCTCCGCCACAAGGGGGGTCTTGCCCGGGCCTGATCATCGACGAACTGCGCACCCGCCTTGGGGGTCTACCCTACCGGGATCTGTCGGCCTCGCGGAGGGCTGTGGCGGGAGGCCTTGTTGTCATTGGTTACAGATCCTGACCTAGATTCCGGAGTTCGGTAGTCGACGATAACCGGCGGTAGGCTTTGGATAAGGATTCTGCCCATAAGGGCAGAATCCGGAGGCGACGTCAACAGATTGGGCCAGCAAGCCCTTACCGATATCGGGGCGGCGGTGGTCCACAAGATCGACCGGCTGGCGCTCAACATCGAGGACCACGTCGTCATCCGAGCCGCCGTCAGAAAGCCGGGGTCGAGGGTGGCCCGAGTTCCAATAAGTTGGTCAAGGTGCCCCCGGCAGGATTCGAACCTGCGCACCTCGCTCCGGAGGCGAGTGCTCTATCCCCTGAGCTACGGGGGCTCAGCGTCCACTCCTTACACTACAGACAATGATTACCGACCATCTCTCCGATCTCGTCCGGGAGGCGCTCGAACGGGCCGCCGCTGAGGGCGCTTTTCCGCTCGACGGCGTCCCTGTGATCGAGTTCGAACGCCCTCGCCGCCGGGAGCACGGAGACTGGTCCACCAATCTGGCGCTCGGCCTCGCTCAGAGGCGCGGGAATCCGCGCGTACTGGCTCAGGCGCTGGCGGAACGTATCCCTGCCTCGGAACTGGTGGACGGCGTCGAGGTGGCCGGGCCCGGATTCTTGAACTTCCATCTGTCGGCAGGCTGGCTCCACGATGTGGTCGCCAGGGCGGCGGATGAGGCCAGCCCCTTCGGGCGAACCGACTCGGGCGCTGGTACGAAGGTCAACATCGAGTACGTCTCCGCCAATCCGACCGGGCCGATAAACGTGGTGAGTGGCCGCCACGCCGCCCTTGGGGACTCGATCGCAAATCTGCTCGCTGCAGTTGGGTGTCAGGTGACGCGGGAGTACTACTTCAACGACGCAGGCCGGCAGCTAACTCTGTTCGCGGAATCGATAGCGACCCACTACCTCCGTCACTTCGGCATCGAGGCAGAGCTTCCCCGTGACGGCTACCGAGGGGAATACGTGGCCGAACTGGCCGTCGAGATTGCCCAGGAGATCGGTGACGAACTCGTGCACGCCGATGCCGGGAAGCGAACCGCCGCCCTGCTCGAGCTCGGCCCCACCCGAATGCTGGGGAAGGTAAGGGCGACCCTCGAGCGATTCGGGACCCATTTCGATGCGTGGACGCTCGAGCGTTCCCTGCATGAATCGGGTGCCGTGGAAACCGCTCTCGAACGTCTCGGTGACCGAGGCTATGCAGAGGAGCGTGACGGCGCCCTGTGGTTCAAGGCTACCGATCTCGGCGACGACAAGGACCGAGTCCTTGTGCGCTCCAACGGCGCCCCGACATATCTCGCGTCCGATGTTGCTTATTTCGTGCACAAATTCGATCGTGGTTTCGACCGGCTCATCTATCTGCTGGGCCCGGACCACCACGGCACGGTTGCCCGGATGCTCGCCACCGCTGAAGCCCTTGGCTACGATCGTGACCGAGTCGACATACATCTCGTGCAGGTGGTGACTCTCTCGAGCGGAGGCACGACGCTCAAAGCTTCCAAGCGCGCGGGTGTGGTGGTGGACTTGAACGAGCTCATGGACGAGGTCGGGATCGATGCGGCGCGCTACACGTTTTTGACACGCGCCATGGAATCGCCTCTCGAGTTCGATATCGAGCTGGTCAAGCAGCAGGCGCCAGAGAACCCTGTTTTCTACGTGCAGTACGCCCATGCACGCATCTGCTCGATTCTTCGCAGAGCGCTCGAAGAAGGCATCCCGCCGAGTGATGGGAACGGTCCATTGATCCGGCTCGGTCATCCAAGTGAAATCGAGTTGATGCGAAGGCTCGCTGCCTACGAAGAGGTCGTGCCCGAAGCCGCCCACCTTCGCGCACCGCAAAGGATCGCCCGATATGTCGAAGAGCTTGCGGGCGCGTTCAGCGCCTTTTACCGGGATTGCAAGGTGATCTCTGAGGACGTCCAGCTGAGTGCGGAGCGGCTGAAGCTATGTGTTGCCACCAAGCGCGTAATCGGCGATGGAATTGGTCTCCTCGGCGTTACGGCCCCCGAAAGGATGTAAGCGTGGAGTTCCTGCAAATCGATGTCTTCACCGACATTGCCTACCGTGGCAACCCGCTTGCGGTCTTTCCCCGCGCCGGTGATTTGAACAGACGACAGATGCAGGCCATAGCGCGTGAGATGAATCTGTCGGAGACGACTTTCGTGACGAGCGCAGCGCGCGATACCTACGAGGTGCTCATCTTCACCCCACAAGAAGAGCTTCCCTTCGCAGGTCATCCCACAATAGGTACCGCGTGGGTACTTCGGCATCTCGGGCTTATCTCCGGTGATGAGGTTTATCAGCATTCGCCTGCCGGTCCGACTCCGGTCAAGGTTCGAGGGCAAAGACTGTGGTTCTCCAGAAACGGAAGTGCCTCGGAAAACGTCGAAGACACCGATCCGAACGCCCGGGGCAGGATCGCCGACGCCCTCCGTCTCGATAACGGCGCCATCGGGCTCGAGGCCCGCGAACTTGGGCGCTCGGGTCTCTTGCGCCCGGCGTACGCGGACGCCGGCGTGCAACAGCTCATGGTGCCGGTCAGGGATCTCGACGCACTCGGCGCGTGCCGCCCCGATGCGAGTCGCCTCGGAGAAGTTTCCCCCGAAGGCGCTTACTGCTTCACCGCCACGGGCGCCGGCCAGGTACGGTCGCGGGGCTTCTTCCCTGACTTCGGTATCCCGGAGGACCCTGCGACGGGATCAGCCGCAGCGGCTCTCGGCCTCTACCTCGCATCCCGGCTGGGCGCCGTCGAGCTGTCGGTGAAGCAAGGGGTTGAGATCGGCCGTCCCTCGCTCATTCGGGTCGAGGCAAAGCCCGGACGCGTGGAGGTGGGTGGGAGCTGCCGGATGGTGCTCACGGGCCGCCTGGAGGCGCTTCCGGAGTAGCGGCTGCTGCCATGTCGGCTTTTCAGCCCCTTGGGGGCGGGAGGAGGCCGTCTTGTTCGCTACCCTCGACAAATGCACACCATCCTCCCGGAGACCGCAGCCCCCCTGCCCAACGGCCGTCTGGAGGTCGGCGGCTGCGACGCGACCGGCCTGGCCCAGCGTTTTGGGACCCCGTTGCTGGTCATGGACCGCATGACATTTCAATCGAATGCTCGGTCCTATACGCAGGTGCTGGAGCCTGGGAGGGTCTTCTTCGCGACCAAGGCGTTCTGTTGTGTTGCGCTCTGCGAGGAGCTCGACCGCCTGGGACTGGGGCTGGACGTCTGCAGCGGAGGTGAGCTTGCCACCGCCCAGGCCGCTGGGTTCCCCGCCGACCGCATCGTGTTCCATGGCAACAACAAATCGTCTGAGGAGCTTGTGCACGCGCAGAAAGCTGGTGTGGGCAGGCTCGTCGTCGACTCTTTCGATGAGATCGACCGCATAGGCAAGATCAGCTCGCCGCCCAATCTGCTCATGAGAGTGACGCCCGGCGTGCTCACGGACACTCACGAATATGTGCAGACGGGGCAAGGCGATTCCAAGTTCGGGTTTGCTCTCGGTAACGGAATCGCCCTGTCCGCACTCGAGCGGCTGCTCGACATGCCGCATGCGCACGTCATGGGTCTCCACTCGCATATCGGGTCACAAATCTTTGACCTATCGACTTTCCGGCTCGCGGCTGGCCGCCTTGCGGGATTCCTTGGGACGGCGCGCGATCACCTCGGTTACAAGGCAGAAGAGCTCAACCTTGGCGGTGGGCTCGGAATTGCACATACGAGCGATCAGGTGACCCCTCGCCCCGAAGCCGCCGTCGCGGCGATCGGCGAAGCCGTGACGCATGAGTTTCGGGTGCGCGGCCTGCCAGAACCTCGGGTTTCGATCGAGCCGGGCCGCTCGATTGCGGGGCCTGCAGGGCTCACCCTTTACAAGGTCGGAACGGTTAAACGGGTACCTGGCGGGAGGACCTTCGTATCGGTTGACGGCGGCATGTCGGACAATATCCGTCCCGCCCTCTACGGGGCCCGTTACGAGGCGTTCCTTGCCAATCGCATGGACGCCTCTCCAAGAGGACCGGTCACGGTGACCGGCAAGCACTGCGAATCAGGGGACGTCCTCATAAAAGACGCGTTCTTGCCGGAAGACATTCAGCCAGACGATCTCCTGTGCGTCCCCGCTACGGGCGCGTACACGTATTCGATGGCATCCAACTACAACCGCATACCCAAACCTGCGGTGGTGATGGTTGCTTCGGGGGATGCGCGAGAGATTATCAGGCGGGAGAACTACGGCGACATGGTGCGCCTCGATCACCATCTCGACGGAACACCGGTCTCGAGAGGAATCTCGTGAGTTCTTCGATCCGTGTCGGTTTGCTCGGCTGTGGGGTGGTCGGTGGCGCCACTGCACGCATTTTGCTCGAGCACGCCGATCACGTGTCACAGAAGGCCGGCGTTCGGGTGGAGTTAGCCCGCGTCGCGGTCCGCAGCCTGGCCAAGCAGCGTGAGGTATCGCTGCCGCCGGAGACCTATACCACCAACCCCTGGGAGGTGGTCGGCGATCCGGCCATCGATGTGGTCGTTGAGGCGATGGGCGGCATCGAGCCCGCTCTCGACCTCATCCTTCACGCCATCAGGAGTGGGAAGCACGTCGTCACCGCCAACAAAGAGCTGCTGTCGACTCTTGGACGTGAGGTCATGGCCGCTGCCGACGAGGCGGGAGTAGACGTCCTGTTCGAGGCCTCCGTTGCGGGGGGCATTCCGATTGTGCGGCCCATGAAGGAGTCGCTGGCCGGCGATAGGGTGAAGCGCGTGATGGGGATCGTCAACGGGACGACGAACTTCATCCTTACGCAGATGTCGGAAACTGGATCGTCCTTCTCCGAAGCACTCGGACAAGCCGAGGAGCTCGGTTACACAGAGCTCGATCCCTCCGCTGATATCGAAGGCTTCGACGCGGCAGCTAAGATCGCAATCCTTGCCTCGATTGCTTTTGCGGCCCGTGTCGTGGCCGGGGACGTGCATCGCGAAGGCATCTCCAAGGTAACCGTCGCAGATGTCGACGCGGCTCATCAGCTGGGATACGAGATAAAGCTCCTGGCGGTGGCGGAGATCGAGGATGGTCAAGTGTCGGCGCGGGTCCATCCGGCGATGCTGCCGCGCACTCATCCGCTGGCCTCCGTGCGCGACGTATATAACGCCGTGTTCGTCGAGGCTGAGGAGGTCGGGGAACTGATGTTCTTGGGACGCGGGGCGGGCGGGGCTCCGACGGCCTCGGCTGTGGTCGGCGATATCGTCGAAGTGGCTCGCAATATCAGATCGGAGAGTCGCGGTCCGGGCAGCGCCTACTATCGGGAGCCCGCGCACATCAAGGCGCAAGATGACGTGGATGTTCGGTACTACGTCGTCTTGTCCGTCCAGGATCAACCCGGGGTGTTGTCGTCGGTTGCAGGGATGTTTGCACAGCACGGCATTTCCATAGCCAGCGTGCGGCAGGAAGGGTTCGGCGATCAGGCGTCTTTGGTGTTGATCACCCATCATGCGACCGAGGCTCAGCACGCAGCGACCTTCAACGATCTCGAGCAGCTCGACGCGGTAAAGAGCGTGGGATCGAGGATGAGAGTCGAGGGGACCTCGGAGAGGTGAACGACCGGCCCAGGCCGAGGGCCACGGCCGACCACGCCTTTGCCGTGGCCGGAGCGAGGGGTGTGATCAAACGGTATTTCGACCATCTCCCGGTGAGCCCGGTCACGCCGATCGTGACTCTCGACGAGGGCGACACCCCTCTTATTCACTCGTCGAGACTGTCCGGCGAGTGCGATGCCGAGGTATGGCTCAAATGGGACGGGCTGAATCCAACGGGGTCATTCAAGGACCGCGGCATGACCCTGGCCATCTCCAAAGCGCTGGAAGAGGGAACCGACGCCGTGCTGTGCGCTTCCACCGGGAACACAAGCGCCTCAGCGGCCGCCTATGCCGCGCGTGCAGGACTGATATGCGCCGTCCTCATTCCATCCGGCAATGTTGCTCTGGGCAAACTGGCTCAAGCGCTCATTCACGGCGCCCGGGTAATCGAGATCGAAGGCAACTTCGACCATGCACTGCAGTTGTCACAGCAGATGACCGCCTCTGAACCCATTACGTTGGTGAACTCGATCAACCCCTATCGCATCGAGGGTCAGAAAACCGCCGCTTTCGAAATCATCGAAGCCCTGGGGCGAGCTCCCGATCTGCATCTCATGCCGGTTGGGAATGCTGGCAACATCACTGCCTACTGGCGCGGCTACACCGAAGCCCACGCCGCCGGGTGGATAAAGGACCTCCCCACCATGATCGGATGGCAGGCCGGTGGGGCTGCCCCAATTGTGACGGGGAGGATTGTCGAAGAGCCAATGACAATAGCGACGGCAATCCGGATCGGTAATCCAGCGTCATGGGACGGGGCCACCGAGGCGGCGCGTCAGTCCGGAGGCAGCATCGGCTCTGTCAGGGATAAAGAGATCCTGGAGTCTTATCGTTCACTCGCCGCCGAGGGGGTCTTCGTCGAGCTCGCGGCCGCCGCCGGCGTAGCCGGCCTTCGGCAGATGCACGCGCAGGGCCAGATTCGTCAAGGCGCCACCGTTGTCTGCGTGCTCACCGGACACGGCCTCAAAGACCCGGATTGGGCGGTAGCAACCGCTCCCAGGCCCCCTCGGGTCGCAGCCGAAGTTGGTCCCATAATGAGAGCGCTTGATCTGGCATGATGCAGCCATGACCCTCCCCGCAAAGATCCGAGTGCCTGCGACCGTAGCCAATCTCGGGCCCGGATTCGATGCACTCGGAGTGGCCGTTCGCATGCATCTCGAAGTCGATATCGAGCCCCGCCGCGACTCGGTCGATGTTCTGGTCGAGGGTGAAGGCGCCGAGCAGCTGCCGCTTGACGAGAACAATCTCGTCATCCGCTCGATGAACACGTTCTTCGATCAGGTTGGCCGCAGGCCGCCCGGTTACGCGGTTCGGATCAAGAATCCCATTCCCCTTGCTTCGGGGCTGGGTTCGTCGGCCGCCGCAGTGGTAGGCGGTCTGTTCGCAGCCAGGGCCATAACCGGACGGAGCATGCCGCAGACGGAGATGATCGAGCTGGCCACCGCGCTCGAAGGACATCCCGACAACGTCCTCCCGGCGCTTCTCGGCGGGATGGTGGTCTGTTATCGGCAGGGCAACAACGGGGCCCTCAGGCACTTCCGGCTGCTCCCAAGCGACCGGCTGGTCCCCATTCTGGCGGTGCCCGGCCGGGGGTTCTCGACCTCGGAGGCTCGCGCCGCTCTTCCGGGGGATATAGCTTTTGCCGACGCTCAGTTCACAGCGTCGAGGGCGGCGTTGCTGGTTGCCGCCGTCTCCGCAGGAGCCAGCTCCGATGTGCTCGCAGAGGCCATGAGCGACCGCCTTCATGAACCCTCGCGACTGAAGCAGATGCCCGAGACGGATGCGGTTCATGGCGCCCTGCGGGACGCGGGCCTGCCCGTGGCGCTGGCCGGCTCCGGCCCCTCTCTGATCGTGATGGCCTCGAGACCGGAGACCTCGACTCGGGCGGAGCAGGTCCGGCGGATCTGCCGGGCCCGCGGCGCAGGGTGGCGGGTCTTCGTAAGCGAATGGGAGCCCGAGGGCGCTGCTGTAAGAGCTTGAGGCCCGATCCTGACGCAAGGAGGCCCGAGCCCTTAGGGCCCGGGCCTCCTTGAGCTGTGGATCGAGGCTACGCCTTGCGGCTGCCCGTGGTGCTGGTGTCGGTCTGGTCGTCGGAGTCACGGTAGTCGGTCTCGGTCCGGGAAGAAGACGACGGCCGGGTTTCGGTCTCGGTGCTCCGGGTCTCCGTCCGTTCGGCGGTCTCAGTCGACCCGTCGGTGCGGCCGGACTCGTAGCTGGACCTCTCGGCCATCTCGCGCTCCTCGAGCTTGCTGTGCCAGCGCTCGCCCATCTTGCCGCCCAGGGCGCCGCCCAGGAACATCGCAACCACCATGCCGATGCCGATCGCCGTTCCGATGTCTGCCAGGTCGCCCAGCGGCAGCCCCAGCTCTTGGACTCCCTGTGCATCCTGGGCGTTGACCCCGGAGACATTGCTGGCTACCGCCGTTGCGATGGCCCCCAAGATGAGGACCAGGACGATCGCAAGAACCGGTACGAGAATCCCGTTCAACAGCCCCTTACCGCGCGCCATGCGACCTGCGGTGTACCCACCCCAAAGGTAGGAAAGAAACTGGGCAATCACCAGCCCTATACCCGCGCCGATGCCGGCCTCGACGGCCTCGGCGCCCGATGGAATGCCGCCCTCGGCGATACCGAGGGCGGAGAGAACCCCTCCGATGATCGACGACAACAAGAGGAAGGCGCCGAAGGCGACGACTACTCCGGTGAGTATCGACCAGAACGACACCCCGCCTCTGGCTCTTTCTACTTCGACTTTGCTTGTGTTTGTTGCGGTGGAACTATGACTGGACATCTTTGATAGCCTCCTGGCCTAGACAGGTGATGCGCTGTTTGCGAACCAGCCATAGGTTCCCAAAACGGCGCCCCCCTAACCCTCCGAAGCCGGAAGGCCTCCTTGCGCTGTCTTGTCGTGATCGACGGTGAGCACTATCCACCCGTGGTCGAAGCCGCCATCGAGAGTCTTCGGCGCGAGGGTCGGGAGATCGCGGCGGTCGTCATGGCCGGGGGACGGGAAAAGGTCCCTGCCACGGGTATAGCCTCGTTGGCGGGAGTCACCGTCACGGGAGGTCACCCTGCGAGCGCGCTGGGGAGGGCGATTCGGGACCTTTCACCCGAGCTGGTGGTGGATCTCTCGGACGAACCGGTCCTGGACTATCGCCGCCGCCACGAGCTCGTCTCGGTTGCTCTGCTCCACGGCGTGCCCTACGAGGGGGCCGACTTCTACTTCTCGCCGCCGCCCAGGCCCAAGTTGGCAAGCAAGCCGGCCATCGCAATCATCGGGACGGGCAAACGCTCGGGAAAGACTGCGGTGGCCGGGCTGGCCGCTCGGAGCCTGGCGGACGCCGGTCACAGCCCGGTGGTGGTGGCGATGGGACGGGGAGGGCCCGCCAAGCCGGAGGTCCTGAGGGGCGATGCCCTCGACCTTTCGCCCACCGATCTTCTGGCGTGGGCCGATGCCGGAAAGCACGCCGCCTCTGACTACATCGAGGACGCGCTTCTGGCGCGGGTTCCAACTGTCGGGTGCCGGAGGTGCGGCGGCGGGCTCGCCGGAGGCGTAGCCATCTCCAACGTGTCCGAGGGCGTCGAGCTTGCCAATCATCTTCCCGGTGACCTGATGATCCTCGAAGGCTCGGGTTCGGCGATTCCCCCTGTCCACGCCGACGTCACCGGACTGGTCGTGCCGGATACGATCCCCGCCGAGTATCTGCTCGGTTACCTCGGCCCCTACCGCTTGTTGCTCTGCGACTTCGTATTGGTTACAATGGGATCTGCCCCATCGGGTTCCGTTTCCCGGGCTCCCAAGGTGGCCTCCCTGATAAAGAGCGTATTGCGCTCGCTTAGGGGGGATGAGATAGGGGACGAACCCCGCATAGTTCGCACAGTCTTCCGTCCTACCCCCACCCGTTCCGTTGAGGGGGCGTCGGTGGTGGTAGCTACTACCGCCCCTGGAGAAGCCGGGGGCTTCTTGAAGAAGCATCTGGAGAAACGTCACGGATGCCGCGTAACCGCCGTCATCCATTCACTGGCGGATAGAGAAAGGCTCGAGGGGGACCTGGAAGTCGGTAGGAACGGTGCGGAAGTGCTGCTCTGTGAGGTAAAGGCGGCAGCCGTTGACGTTGCTACCAGATGGGCGCTAGAGGCAAGGATGGAAGTGGTGTATATGGACAACGTGCCACACGGCATCGAAGGCGACGATCCCGTCTCAACCTTGTTATGGGCCGGCGACCTCGCCATGAGCCGTTGCCGGTAATCAGCAAAGGATCGAAAAGGACATGACCGTCGCCAGGCGACAGCACTTCTTTCTCGCAGACAGAGGTAATGGCCTGCCGTATTCAAAGGGCTTGGCTGCTTCGTCCCTGATGGTCACCGGGCTGACCCCGGCGCGGTCATACGTGGTGGCGAACAAGGTGGAAGAGGAGTTGAAGCTGCGTCCGGCCGGCAATCTGCCACCCTCCTACATAAGGAAGCTAACCCTCGAGGTCTTGGACCGGGAGGCGGGCAACAGATACGTTGAGGCGTTCCTGAAATGGGAATCGGTTGCCGAGATGGACGTTCCATTGATCGTACTGATCGGGGGTGCCACCGGCGTCGGGAAGTCAACGATTGCTACTCAACTCGCCACGCGTCTCGGCATCACTCGTGTGGTATCGACCGATGCGGTACGGGAGGTATTGAGAAGCGCCTTCACGGCCCAGATGTTTCCGACCCTTTACTCATCCTCCTTTGAAGCCGACAAGGCATTGAGGCAGCCGATTCCCAACTCGGGCGATCGATTGATAATTGGCTTTCGTGAGCAGGCCGCCGCCGTCGCCGTCGGTGCTCAGGCCTTGATCGACCGGGCGGTGACAGAGGGGACCGACATGATCCTCGAGGGGGCGCATCTCGTCCCGGGATTCCTGCAGAGTGTAGATAGTGAGGAAGCGGTTATAGTTCCTCTGGTCATCACCGTGGACGATGAACAGCTTCATCGGGACCACTTTCATCGCCGGTCTCGGGAAGCACGCCCGAAGGATCGTTACCTGAGATCCTTTGACAAGATCCGTCGAATCCAGAGATACATGGTGTCCTCGGCTCTGATGAGAGAGGTGCCGACGATCGAGCATTGTGACGACGTCGACGCGACGCTGTCCAAGATCATCGACCACGTACTGACAAAGGCTCTTAAGACGGTGGAGCAGGATACTCGGGCGGGATCGGAAGAGCCGGTGCATCCGGCGGCCGAACCACTAGGCTTGGGAGGAAGGCGGGAAGAAATTGCACATGAAACCATTCCGTGAATCACACATCAAGGGAGTCCTGTCGCTTTTCAGATTTCGAGAATGGGCAGGAATCAACGACCCCCATCTATTGAACCTTTGGGGGGAGTCTCGGCCGGCATTTACCGAAGCTTCCCCCTCGATGCAGGAGGCATAAGTGGCCGACACGTTGGACCGCTCGATCTTGGAATCCAAGGCCGTTGTCGAGCTCAAACAGATCGCCAAATCACTCGACCTGAAGGTCGGGGGATTGAAGAAGGCGGAGATCGTCAACATGATCGCCACCAACGGCAACGGGAAAAACTCGGCGCCCAAACCTGCGTTGCAGGAAGCTCTGCCCGAAAGCAACGCTCGACCCGCACAAAGCGCGCCGTCGTTGCCGCCGCCCGTCTCAGCAAATGAACCTCGGCGTGAGATAGCTCCGCCGCTCGAGGTTGCCATCGCGGGTGAGGAAGCTCAACCGGCGGGCGATCCAACCGCCGCAAGCAACGGGAGTGACGCTGACCCTTCATCCGCCAAAGTGGATAACACGGCAACGGACAACAACGATACCCAGGGCGATCGTCAGCAGCGACGTCGCCCCCAAGGGAGGGATACACGCTTGCGGCCTCGTGAGAAAGCCGATCAACGCGACAGCAAGGGACGGAGACGCCGTCGGGGACGGGGAAGCAGCGGGGGCGGGGGCGGGGGCACAGTCCCCGCTTACGTGCGCGACGAGCGGTGGGAGGACCTCGAGGCGGAGGACGATGCCTCGGCCGAGATCAGAACGGGCGTTCTCGATCTTCTTCCAGAGGGTTATGGATTCCTCAGAACCAACGGATACCTGCCTGGGGACCGTGACGTTTACGTCTCGGTTTCGCAGGTGCGGCGATTCCACCTCCGCAAAGGAGACGAGATCACCGGATCGGTCAGATCGCCCAAGGAGTCCGAAAAGTACCAGGCGCTGCTGAAGATCCGTCAGATCAACGGTGAGGAGCCCGAGGCGGCGCAGCGGCGGCCGCGCTTCGCAGATCTGACTCCCCTATATCCGCAGGACCGGCTGACACTCGAGCAACTCGAGCAGCCGCGGCTGATCACCCCTCGCATCATCGATCTCATCGCCCCTATCGGAAAGGGACAACGGGGCATGATCGTCAGCCCGCCGAAAGCCGGCAAGACGACCGTAATGAAAGAGATAGCGAATGCCGTCCGTACGAACAATCCCGAAACCCATCTGATCGTCCTGCTCGTAGATGAACGGCCCGAAGAGGTCACCGACATGCAGCGCTCGGTGGATGGGGAGGTCATCTACTCGACCTTCGACCGCCCCTCGGACGATCACATTCAGGTGACCGAGCTGACGCTCGAGCGCGCCAAGCGATTGGTGGAGATGGGCCGGGACGTCATGATTCTGCTCGACGGCATAACCCGCCTTTCCCGGGCCTACAACCTTGCGACCCCGGCTTCCGGGCGGATTTTGTCCGGCGGTGTCGATTCGACCGCTCTCTATCCACCAAAGCGTTTCTTCGGCGCCGCACGCAACATCGAGTTCGGCGGTTCGTTGACCATTCTTGCCACTGCGTTGGTCGAAACAGGGTCGCGGATGGACGAGGTGATCTTCGAAGAGTTCAAGGGCACGGGTAACTGGGAGTTGAAGTTGGACCGAAGGATGTCTGAGAAGCGCATTTTCCCGGCAATCGACATCCAGGCCTCCGGTACGCGCAAGGAAGAGCTCTTACTCACCCCGGAGGAGCTGCAGCTCGTGTGGCGCCTGCGGCGCGTCCTGCACGCCCTTGCCGATGGGGGAGCCCTCGAACTCCTGATCGACAAGATGAAGGCGACAGCGGGCAACGTTCAGTTCCTGAGGGAGATCGCCAAGGCACCCGTCAAAGGGGATTAATTCTTGTTGGGTTTAGGTTGGCCCGAATGGTTGACCATAATCGGACTAGTCGGCGGCTTGATCGCCACCTTCAAGTTGATGGCCAGAGCGTCCGTCGCCTACGAAAGAGCACGGAAAGCCAGAGAGCAGCAAGAGGCTCGAAAGGAAGAGCTATGAAACAGGGAATACATCCTGACTACGTCCAGACACGGGTTTCCTGCTCGTGCGGCAACAACTTTGTGACTAGGTCGACGCAGGCAGAGATGCACGTCGAACTGTGCAACAAGTGCCACCCCTTTTACACCGGCAAGCAGAAGCTAGTCGATACAGGGGGCCGGGTCGAGCGCTTTCAGAGGAAGTATGCCAAGAAGGGAACTCAGGCTCAGGTGGCCGCGCCCGGCCCCGAGCAGAGTCAGTAGTAAGGGTGGGCGAACCGGCTCCGACGAAGAAGCCGTCCATCGGCGGACAGGCGGTGATGGAGGGTGTGATGATGCGAGGCCCTGCCTCATGGGCGGTTGCCTGCCGGAAGCCCGACAGCACCATCGCGGTTGAATCACATCCCCTTCCGAGCCTCGCCCAACGCCACCCCTGGCTGAAGTGGCCGCTCCTGCGTGGCTGTCTGGTGCTCGGCGAGTCGCTTTCGATCGGCCTCAAGGCCCTGATGATCTCGGCGAGCGTTGCGCTTGACGATGAGGATGAAGAGGAGCAGCTCTCCGAGCGGCAGCTCGGGTGGACCATGGGCATATCCATGGTCGTGTTCTCGCTCATTTTCATCATGCTCCCCGTCTTCGGAACGCGCTTGGTCGAGTCTTTCGTCGGGAACCTGTCGAAGGAGCGTCCCCTGCTCTTCAACCTCGTCGAAGGGGCGCTGCGGCTGGGAATATTCGTGGGTTACCTGTTGCTAATCAGCCGTTTCAAAGACGTTAGGCGCGTCTTTCAGTACCACGGCGCCGAGCACAAGACCATCTACGCGTACGAGAACGGTGATGCGCTGATCCCTCGGGAAATCGATGACAACTATTCGACCTTGCACGTGCGATGCGGGACCAACTTCTTGTTCATCGTTTTGTTCTTGACGATCATTGCGCACTTCATCATCGATCTCTTGGTCACGGGGGGTTTCCTGTTGAGGATCGGCGCGCGCCTGCTCGCGATCCCGCTATTGGCTGGAATCTCCTATGAAGCGATAAAGCTTGCCTCCCGGAACGAACGCTCGCTTGTCTTTCGGATCTCGATGCTGCCGGGGCTGGCGCTACAAAGGATCACCACGAAGCCACCATCATTGGACCAAATAGAGGTCGCGATCGCTGCCATGCGGGCGGTGGCTCTGCCCGTCGAGCCTCGAGAGGGTGCTTCGGATACTCCGGTTGCATGACCCGAAGGCTCCTAGGGCGCCCATATCCGGCGCGCTATCCTAGGGACACTCTCTGACCGTCATGCCCGACAGCGGAGGCATCTAGTGGAGCTTCCTCAGGCTCGTCTCGAAACGATGGAGGCCAGGTACGAGCAGATCGAAAGACTGCTATCCGATCCGGCAATCGCTGCGCGCCCGGACGAACTGCGCACTCTGGGAAAGGAGCATTCCGATCTCAAGGGCACGATCGAGGCCTGGCGCCGCTATCGCAAGGTCGCCGATGACCTCCGGGAGGCTAAGGAAATGCTCCGTGGTTCGCAAGGTGAAGAGCGCGCCTACGTCGAGCAGGAGATAGCGTCGAGCAGCCGTACCTTCAGTCAGCTCCAGGAACAGATCGCAGCTGCCCTCGTCCCCAAGGACCCCAACGACGACCGGGACGTCATCGTGGAAATTCGCGCCGGCGCCGGAGGTGAAGAGGCAGGCTTGTTTGCGACCGAGCTCTTCCGCATGTATCAGCGTTATGCCGAGACGAAGGGATGGAAGAACGAGGTTCTCTCCTCCAGCGTCAGTGGTGTCGGGGGGTTCAAAGAGGTAACGTTTGCGATCAAGGGCCGGGGGGCCTTTTCACGGATGAAACACGAAGCTGGCGTCCATCGTGTTCAGCGCGTGCCGCAGACGGAATCGAGCGGGCGGATACACACTTCGGCGGCTGCGGTGGTAGTTCTACCGGAAGCCGAAGAGGTCGAGATCGAGATCGACCCGAATGATCTCAAGATCGACGTCTACCGCTCGACCGGCCCGGGCGGGCAGTCGGTGAACACAACCGACTCCGCCGTTCGCATCAAACATCTTCCCTCCGGCGTAGAGGTTGCCGTTCAGGACGAGAAGTCGCAGCTGCAGAACAAGGCAAAGGCTCTTCGAATCCTGAGGGCACGGCTGCTTCAGGCGAAGCAGGAAGCGCAGGACCAGGCGATGTCCCAGGAGCGGCGCTCGCAGGTCCGTACGGCCGACCGATCGGAACGAATCCGGACCTACAACTTCAACGAGAACCGCGTAACCGATCACCGAATTGGATACACGGTGCACCGGCTGGGGGAGATCCTCGAGGGCGACCTCGACGACCTCGTGGATGCTTTGGCGTCTAGCGAACGGACCGAGACGCTGGTGGGCCCGGCCTCCTGAGCACCCCTCTGGAGTTGCTCCATCGGGTAAAGAATGCACTCGAAGCCGCCGGGATCGAATCGGCGGAGTCAGAGGCCAGGTGGCTGGTCGAGGCAGGGACCGGACAGGGGTGGTCCAACCTCCTCGCTGGCGATGCGGGGATTGGAGTGACGCAGGAGCGGCGCACCCTCGATCTCGCGCACAGGCGGTCGCTCGGTGAACCCCTTCAGTACATCATCGGTGCCGCGCAGTTCCGTCATCTCGACGTCGCCGTGGGCCCAGGGGTCTTCATTCCGCGGCCCGAGACCGAGCAGGTCGTCGACCGGGCATTGACCCACCTGCCCCCGGAGGGGATCGCCGTCGATATAGGTACGGGGAGTGGGGCGATCGCGCTCGCACTCGCGCAGGAGCGACCCGGCGCCGAGGTATGGGCGACCGAAGTCAGCCCTCAAGCTTTCCGGTGGGCCCAAAAGAATGTTGCTGCCCTGAACCCTTCCGTGCACTTGGTACCGGGTGACCTCTTCGAGGAGGTGCCCGGGTGGCTGCGTGGGAAGTTCGATCTCGTGGTGTCCAATCCGCCTTACGTGCGGAGAGACGAAGCCGGGGGACTGCCCGGCGAGGTCAGAGATTACGAACCCGAGATCGCCCTCTTTGCGGGCGGCGACGGACTCGATATCGTCCGACGGATCGCGACCGACGCGAGGGACTGGCTCGGCGAGGGAGGTTGGCTTGTGCTCGAGATAGGGGCCGGTCAGGGACTTCAGGTGGCGCCCCTGATCGAACATTACGGGTATCTCGAGGTGTCGGTGGGGACAGACCTCGCCGGCCGGCAGCGAATCTTGGAGGCCCGCCGCTGACTTTCATGGAGCCGGCCCTGAAGGCACTCAGGAATGGCCGTCCGATCGTGTTTCCCACGGACACCGTTTACGGAATTGGCGTCATGCCCGCCGTTCCCGGCGCCGTGGCGGCGCTCTTCCGGGCCAAAGGCCGGGCAGAATCGAATCCCCTTCCTGTGCTGGGGGCGAGCGCGGAGGCGCTGGCGGGGGTCGCCCAGTTCGACCAGGCTGCCTACGAGCTCGCCCGGAGGTTTTGGCCCGGCCCCCTCACCTTGGTGCTGCACCGGGCCGAGGGGTGGCGCATCCACCTTGGAGGTGACAATTCCGACTCGGTCGGGGTGCGGGTCCCGGCGTGCCCGATCGCACGGGAGCTGCTGACGCTATCGGGGCCCTTAGCGGTGTCGAGCGCCAACCGGTCGGGCGGTGCGCCGGCGACGACGGTTGCGGGGGCCCGGGAGGCGCTGGGACGCGCCGTTGAGGTGTACATCGACGGGGGACCGAGGTCGGGAACGGCATCGACGGTTCTCTCTTTGATCGGCGCCCCGGTCGTACTGCGCGAAGGTGATCTCACGGCTGCGCAGCTTCTGGACTAGTTGCGTGCGGGAACCCTCAGGCCGGCCATACCGCCGTCGACCTCGAGGGCGGTGCCGGTCACAAAGCTCGAGGTCGGAGCGGCGAGAAACAAGATCCCTGCGGCTATCTCCTGGGCGCTTCCCAGGCGGCCCATTGGTTGACGTGCCTCGAGTGCAG
>JALZIC010000095.1 GCA_030860455.1 Actinomycetota bacterium | reverse complement strand
CCTCTACGGGTTCCACTATGTTCCCGCGCGATTTCGACATCGCCTTGCCGCCCATCGTGACCATCCCTTGGTTCAGCAGGGCCGGATAAGGTTCGGTGTTGGTGGCCATACCCATGTCCACGAGCACCTTTTGGAAGAAGCGTGCGTAGATCAGGTGCATAACGGCGTGGGTAATGCCGCCCGAGTACTGGTCGATCGGCATCCACGCGTCGGCGATCTGGGGATCGAACGGCAACTCATCGTTGTGGGGGTCGAGGTAGCGATTGAAGTACCACGAGGAGTCCACAAACGTGTCCATCGTGTCTGTTTCCCGGCGCGCCGGCCCGCCGCACTCGGGGCAATCGACGTTGACCCACTCGTCGACCTTGGCCAGAGGGGAAGACTCGCCGCTGGGTGTGTAGTCGACGATGTCGGGGAGCACAACGGGCAGATCCGCATCGGGCACCGGCACCTCGCCACAACTCTCGCAATAAAGGATCGGGATGGGCGTGCCCCAGTACCGCTGCCGGCTGATCAACCAATCGCGTATCCGGAAGTTCTTGGCGGCGCGGCCCCTGCTCTGGTCGGACAACCATTCCGTTACGCGCTGAACCGATTCGGCCGTGGGAGTCCCCTCGAAGCCATCGCTGTTGACCATGACGCCGTCACCGTCATAGGCAATCGTCATGGACTTCGCGTCAAGCGCGTCTGCATCACCAGGTTGAATAACGACCTGTACCGGGAGCCCGTAGGCGCGCGCAAAATCGAGGTCCCGTTGATCGTGGGCGGGCACCGCCATGATGGCGCCGGTCCCGTAGTCCATCAACACGTAGTCGGCCACCCAAATGGGGATGGGTTCTCCGTTCACGGGATTGGTCGCGTGCTTGCCGAGGAAGAGGCCTTTTTTTGGCCGTTCCGTAGACGCACGGTCGATATCCGAAAGGGTGGCAACCTCCTGTCTGAATAGATCCAGCTCGTCCTCGAGCCCTGAAGCCGCAGCAAGCTCCTCTGCCAGCGGATGCTCCGGCGCCACGACGAAGAAGGTTGCTCCCCACAGAGTGTCCGGCCGGGTGGTGAACACCGTTACCGGCTCGGCGCGCCCTTCGATGGCGAAGGCAACCTCGGCGCCATATGAGCGGCCGATCCAGTTGCGCTGCAAGCTCTTCAACCGATCATTCCACCCCTGGTTGAAATCGAGATCGTCAAGCAGGCGATCGGCGTAGTCGGTGATCTTGAAGAACCACTGGGTCAGATAGCGTTTCACCACCTGGGTGCCGCAGCGTTCGCAATGACCCGCGATCACCTGCTCGTTGGCGAGAACGGTCTTGCAGTTCGGGCACCAGTTCGCGGGCGCATTGCGACGGTAGGCCAGTCCCCTGTCGTAGAAGCGAAGGAAAAACCATTGATTCCATTTGTAGTAACCAGGGTCGCAGGTGTTGAAGGTGCGATCCCAGTCGAACGAACAGCCAAGTCGCTCCATCGACAAACGGTGCTTCGTGATGTTGTCGTAGGTCCATTTCTTGGGGTTGACGCCCCGCTTTATCGCCGCGTTCTCCGCCGGCAGCCCGAAGGCATCCCAACCCATGGGGTTCAGGACGTCAAAGCCCTGCATGCGGTAGAAGCGCGCAATGGTGTCGTGAATGGTGAAGATCTCGACGTGGCCCATGTGGAGGTCGCCGGACGGGTAGGGGTACATCGTCACGACATAGCGTTTGGTCCCCTGGGGGCGCTCGGGGGCAGCCCAGGCGCGATCCAGCAGCCAGGTCTTCTGCCACCGATCCTCGATGGATCTGAAGTCGTATTCGGCCATGGCTCTCAAAGATAGTGCTTCATCGCGCAGGCAGTCGCCCGCGCCGGCGGCGTCGGGCGCACCTGACAATGTTCGTTAGACGGATGGGGGCCGCCGCGGCAGGACGGCGCTCTTGCGCCGAAGCCCCCTGGAGAGAAAGACAAACGCGAGCACGATGGCGATGAGCAACAGGCGATTGGTCGTCGTTCCCTGACCCGACGCGCCTAAAGCAGCGGCCCTGGAAGGCAAACCTTGCCTCTGCATCATGCGGACGAGGGCGGGCGGATAGCGATACCAGCCGGCAGGAAGCCGGTAGCCACCCCAACGTGACCCGGGCCCGTCCCGAGTCTCTTGGCCCGGGGGCGTGTAGGCCAGGGGCCCGCCTTCTGCGTACGGGTATAGCTGCACCGCAACGGTGACGGCCCGGATGCCTGTGGAGAGCCCGATGTCTACGTGATAGGTGAGCTCATAGCGGGGGCCCAGCCCATCGGAGGGCGGTCGCAGAGGATGCTCTCGAGCGAGTTGGGCGAGGGCCACGGCGGCCGGCGAGCGTTGGCCGCGAAAGGGGCCGAGCTCGGCACGGCTCAGTGTCACGCTGCCCGTCATCCCCGGTCCCCGGAGATCGAGTGCGATGAGCTCGAGCGTTTGCCCTGAGGCAGGGTGCGTCATGGTCAGCACGAGGGCCAAGGTCAGGGTCACCACGGTCATGAAGGGCCCCTGCATCAGGCCGTGCTCCCCCGCTCGGGTTGTGGGTCGCTTAATGTACTACCCTCATAGTAAGGGCAGCTGGGAGCTCAAACCAAGGTGGTGCGCAGACAGACGTGAACCCCTACTCGAGTACCCACGGTCTGAGGTTGCCGGCTCGCCTGCCTGGGCTCCGTTGGCCGAACCATCGGATGCCGGGGTGAAGAACCCAGGGGTACTGCTGCTTGCCGGGGTGACGGTGGCGCTCCTCCTCGTCGTCGCCGCCCTTGCGCCCGAGACCGGCGCCTCATTCCAGGGGGGGTCACAGGATCATGTCGTGGTAGCCGACACGCCGGCCCTGTTCGACTACCTGATGCTCTTTGTCACCGCCGTAATCTTTTCGGCGGTCCTGCTGCTGCGGGCCACCGCCAGGCGCCAGGTCGTGACCGGACGCCGGGGGGGTTCGCCATGGCGGCGCGCCGTCTTTCTGCTTCTCCTGTTGGCGGTGTGGGTCACCTTCCCCGGTGTTCAAACCCTGGTGACCGACGTGCTCGGCAAGCTCGGGGACGCCGGAGAAACCTTGGGCCGGTCGCCCGGAGATCTATCCGACGGCCTCCCCGAGTCGGTCTCCTCTCGCCTGGCCGGATATGTGGTGACCTTGGCCGCCGTCACTCTCATCTTGGGGCTAGCGGCCCTCGTTCTACTGCTCTGGCATAAGCGACCACAACCTGACGATGGCCGGGACGCTGAAGATGAGATCTTCGCCGACATCGACGCCGGCCTGGAGGACCTCTCGACAATCCAAGATCCGAGAGCGGCAGTCATCGCCTGCTACGCCCGCATGCTGAATGCTGCAGCCGGGGCGGGTGTGGTTCGACGCCCATCCGATACCCCTATGGAGGCTCTGCACAGACTCCTGGAGAACCATGGGGTGACCGAACCGAGCGCCCGCAGACTCACTCTGTTGTTCGAGACCGCAAAGTTCAGCAACCATCGAATCGACGAGGCCATGCGCACCGACGCCCTCGACGCCCTGTTGGAGGTGAGGTCCGAGTTGGGCGTTCCGGTATGACGAACGCCCTCGTGCTCGGGGCGCTGACCCTCGCTGCCGGGACCGTCGGCTACATCCGTCCGGGCTTTCGTTTGGGGGCGGCCACCACCTGGGGTCTGACGGTGCTCGTCTACGGGTTGATCTGGTCGGGCCTTCAGATCAGGGGGCTGGCGGTGCGTGGCAAATCCCCTTATGCGCAGATCCTGCAGGCTCCGGCCTCGAGGAGAATCCGGCCGGCCGACCTCGTCCGTTGTGAACGGGCCTTCAGTCGAAAGGTCTACACACCGGGAGACTTCGACCACTCCGTTCGCCCTTTGCTGCGGGCCCTGATTCGCCATCGCCTCGCCTCTGGTGGGGTGGGCGTCGATAGACGTACACAGCCGGCGGACGGGGTGTTGGACGATGAGCTGAACGGCCTCATCGGGAAAGCTCCCGCAGAAACGCTCTACGGCCGCGACCTCTTGACCGCCGACATCGAGCGGATGCTCCACCGGATAGAGACCATTTAGTGGAACGGCCTGCGAGCTCTCGCAGAGGTGACTCTGGTTCGCTTCAGGACACCAGAGATAAGAGCTTGAGCGTTCTCGACGCCGTCGAGAAAGTTATTGTCGGCAAACGCGACGTCCTCCAACTGATCCTTATCGGAATCCTCGCCCGGGGTCACATCCTGCTCGAGGACTTCCCAGGTCTAGCTAAGACGCTTATGGCGAGCTCGTTCGCTCAGGTCATAGGGATGGGCTTCAACCGGATCCAATTCACCCCCGACCTTCTGCCGGCCGACATCATCGGAGCCTCCATCTACCATCAACGTGACGGTCGCTTCGAGTTCCGGCCCGGGCCGGTGTTCACCAATCTGTTGCTTGGCGACGAAATCAACAGGGCGCCTCCCAAGACCCAGGCTGCGTTGCTTGAAGCTATGCAGGAAGGCCAGGTAAGCGTTGAAGAGATCACGCGCAAGCTAGATCAGCCCTTCGTCGTAATTGCCACTCAGAATCCCATCGAGTACGAGGGAACATATCCGTTGCCTGAAGCGCAACTCGACCGTTTCATGCTTCGCGCGAGCGTCGGGTACCCCGATCGCGCTGAAGAATGGGAGATCTTGAGACGGCGCGCGGAGCGCAATCGTGATGAAGTCGTGCTCGGCAAGATCATCGACTCTCATCAGCTGCTGGCCATGCAGTCGGCTCTCGAACAGGTGCATGTCAGTGATGGCATCGGCCTCTACATCGTCGATCTCGTTGCCGCGACAAGATCGCATCCTGATGTTCAGGTGGGATCGAGCCCACGCGGGTCTCTGGCGCTGTTCAAGACCTCGCGCGCTCGGGCGTTGCTCGAAGGCAGGGACTTCGTAACGCCGGACGACGTCAAATGGGTGGCGGAGGCAGCATTGGCTCACAGGCTGAGCCTCAGGCCCGAGATGTGGGTTCGCCGCGTCCGGGGCAACGACATCGTGCGCTCGATTGTCGATCGCGTTCCAACCCCTTCACCGGAGCCGGTCCGACAAGATCCATGACGGCTTCGGCGACGCCCAAGCTTCTGACCTATGTGCTCACCGCCGGCCTGGCTCTGCTCGGTGGAATTGCCCTAGGTCGACCCGAGCTCGTGGCCATCGCCGCGCCCTTGGTGATCGTGCTCGTCCTCGGCCTCGGGGGCACCCAGCTGCCCGCGATCAGCGCCGCTGTGAGAACCGACGTGGATAGGTGCATCGAAGGAGACCTCATCGAAGCCACGATCACGGTCAGCTCAGAGGCTCCCGTCGAAGTGGATGTCGCAACGGCCCTTGGTACGGGCCTCTTCGCCGGGGCAACCGCACGCAGCTCGACGCTACTCGTCGGCAACGGCGAGCACCGCAGTCTGGTCATGCCCCTGCAGGCGACCCATTGGGGGGTGCAACGGGTCGGCCCGATTGCATTACGCGTGCATGGGCCCGGTCGTTTGGTCACCTTTGAGGATGTCATCGACGAGCACCAATCCGTCAAGGTGTTCCCTATCTACGAGCGCCTGGTGCAGGGCCTGCCCCCCGCAGAGACGCAGATACACAGCGGCAACCATGTGGCGCGGGCACTGGCCGACGGCATCGAGTTCGCCACCGTTCGTCCATTCACCTACGGAGACAGTGTGCGCCGGGTCAACTGGCGAGTGACTTCCCGAACCCAGAAGTTGCACGTCAATCTCGCCCATCCGGAACGAAACTCCGATGTGGTGCTGTTCTTGGACACCTTTACAGATGCTGCGCTCGAAACCGGTAGCACCCTCGATATCACCGTCCGCGGAGCGTGCGCAGTGGCCCAACACCACCTTCGGCTTCACGACCGAGTTGGACTCGTGAGCTTCGGGGGTAACGCCCGGTGGCTGACGGCGTCGATGGGGCGGAGCCATGCCTATCGCATCGCCGAATTCCTTCTGGACGTCAACGCCTCCTTCAGCTATGCCTGGAAGGACATAAAATTGCTGCCGCACGGAACACTCCCCTCCGGCGCGCTCGTGGTGGCGTTCTCCCCCTTGGTAGACGAACGCGCCATCAGGGCGCTGGCGGACCTCGGCGAGCGCGGGTTCCCGGTAATCGCAGTGGATACCTTGTCTGAAGACGAAGTGGCGTGCGGACCTGGCCGCGAGGCGGAGGTCGCTTACCGTGCGTGGAAGCTGCAGCGCGACATGCAGCGCGCCCGGCTCGGCGATGCCGGGGTGATGACCTACCCGGGTGCAGGGGGCGTGCATGTCGCCTTACATGCGCTTTCTTCTCTCCGCCATTCTCCGAAACCGGCCAAGTGGTGAAGGTGCGCCTCTCGCTTTGCTGTGCTCTTCTGGGTGTAGTGGTCTTCCTCTATCCCGTGTTCGTCGCACCTTCCGTTGCTTCGCTCGTGCTTGCCGGAGGTGCAATAGCTTTCTTTACTCTCGGGCTGATCACATCGCGTTGGCTCGGAGCGGGACTCGCTGCAGCTCTGGCCCTGGTGAACTACGCAGTGGCTTTGGGATCCGACCATCGGCCACCAGACATCTATGCGCCCGTCCTGGCAGTGGCGAGTTG
>JALZIC010000033.1 GCA_030860455.1 Actinomycetota bacterium | reverse complement strand
TCGCCGTCGCGGCGCCATGCACCCGACTTGGCGACTCGCTGCGCACACAAGCCCTTTCCCGCAGCGGCGAGCCGTTCTATCGATGCGAACTCCTCGACCAGTTGCGTAGCTGATGCGCCTTCGAGGGTGTCGGGGTCAAGAGACGCAACGACTTCTCTAAGCGCGACTCTTGCTTCGGCCAATCTCTCGAACATGCGTTCATAATAGTTAGGGGGTGTGACACAAACCCAGCCGACGTAGCAGAATGCGTCTTCAACTTGCTCGGAACTCGCATCCCTACACTCCCGACGAACGCATTTCCTAGCGGGGGCCGCAAGTTGTCAGATCAAGCGGTTGGGCAAGGATTGCCGTACCGGCAATCTCTCGAAAAGTAAGCCACGCGTCATATGTGACGAGGCCTGTCGCTTTCATCCCCCGAGAAACCACGATCGCGTTGACGGACCTCCCTCGAACAGTTGCCAGTGGTCTTGGCATTCAGTTCTTCTCTTGCGGAGGGCACAAGGGTGTGGTTCAACCCCCGAGAAGAGCACCGTTGACCACCAATTGCGGACTAGGCTAGCGGGCTACGGGGGTCCCGCAGTGCTTGCAGATGGGAGCGTTCGGTGAGATGAGTCCGCCGCAGCTCGCACAGCGGCCCGGCCCCACGTCCCCGCTCGTGGCGCGCCGGGCCACTGCGATGGCCAACGCCCCCAGGGCCACGATGCCAAGGAGGATCGTCAGCGACACCGCGTCGAAGCCCCGGTTCACACCCACCATCACTGCAAGGCCCACGCCCGCAGCCACGATGCCGGTGACCCAGCCCGTCACGGCGTTCGGACGGGGGGCAGCCCGAGGGCAAGGTCGAGCCAACCGGCCACTCGACCCATGACCGCCGGGTCGTGACGGAGATTGTGACCTGCGCCCTCGAGGATGACGAGCTCGGCGTGCGGGGCGCGTGTCGCAATCCGGTGGGCATGGCTTACCGGCACGACCGTGTCCGCGGTTCCGTGCATCACGAGCGTCGGGATCCCGACTCCTTCAATAGAGCGCTCCGTCGTCACCTCGTCGAATTCCGCCGCCCACGTCGCCGGGTCCTCGAGCACACCCGGGCCGAGCGCAAGCCCGCTTTCGAACTGAACACGGCGAGCTCCGTCGTGGGCATCGGCTGCGAACTCCTCCCAATCGGCCGGTGCTGCGAGCAACACGAGGGCATCCGCCGGAGCCCCCCGCCGTATCGCTTCGGCGGCAACCGGCCCACCGGCTGAGGTCGCGATGACCGCCAGCGGTTTACCCGGACTGAATGTCTGTGCCGCCCCGAGCCATGCGCGCGCATCCCGAACCCAGCCCTCGATCGAGAAAAACCCCGGAGATCTCCGCACGCTTCTCATATCCGCCCACAGCGCGGACCAGCCCCGCTCGGCCCAGATGCGCGCCAAAGCCGGATAGTCGATCGAGCCGGGGGACGGGGACACCTGCGAAGGCATCCCGTGGAGCAGGACCACCGTAGCCCTTGGGTCGGGAGGAATCCAAGCCCCTCCGGCCAGCTCCAATCCATCGCACTCGACCGTCAGTGCCTGCTCGACGAGCTCGGTCAAACCGCTCGACCCCGTGTGACGTTCAACCTGTGGCCTGCGCCGTCGTCATCCATCGCCACCGTCAGCGTGTCGGTGGCCGGATCCCAGGCGTGTGCGACGACCCGGTGGTCGAGCTCGACAGCGTCGGGCGGCTCGCCGAGACCCCTCAATTCGAGACGCATCTCCGATCGCTCGGGGACGAAGGCACCCTCACGGTCGCCGATGCTCACGTTCACCGAGCCGCCCGAGCCCTCGCACACCATTCGGGTGCGCGCGTACTCTCCGTCCCGGTAGGTGTAGCCTTCGCCGGCGTCCTCGTAGAGGACTGATTCGCCACGTCCCTCGTCCACGAACGTCATCACCGTGAGCGGATCGCCCGCACGTTCACCGACATGGTTCATCTCGGGACCCATTGCAATCGGCTTGTTCGCCGCTACGAAAAGCGCGGGTTTCCCGAGAGGAGCATGCACGAGAATGTGGGCCGGGCCAACAGAGCGCTCCCCGGTCCAGAGATGCCACCATGCCCCCTCAGGAAGGTAGACATGCCGGTGTTCGACGCCCGGCTTCGTTATGGGGGCGACGAGGAGCGAATCGCCCAATAGAAACTCATCGTCGACCGTGTAGGTGGTGGCGTCGCCGGGGTACTCGAACAACAACGGCCGAAGTATCGGCGCGCCGGTGCGATGGCACTCCTCAAAGGCGCTGTAGAGATACGGCAGAAGACGCTGCCGTAGCTTGATCATCTTGCGGCACACGGACTCGAACGGCTCGCCGAATGACCACGGCTCCTGCGGGCGGAACCCCTTGGCGTTGTGATTGCGGCAGAACGGCTGGAAGACGCCCATCTCGGTCCAGCGCGCCAGCAGCTCGCCATTCGAATCCCCGTGAAAGCCCCCGATGTCGGATCCCGCCCAGGCAACCCCACTGAGCCCCAGATTCTGAAGCTGCGGCAGGCTCATCGCCAGGTGCTCCCACCACGCCGAGTTGTCGCCGGTCCACTGAAGCGCATGCCGCTGCACACCTGCATAACCGGCTCGGGTAATCACAAAGGGGCGCCGCTCCGGCTGCAGCCGTTCGAGCCCTTCGCGGGTGGCTCGGGCCATGAGTGATCCATAGGCGTTGTGTATCTGCGCATGCACCTTCGCATCCCCGTCGCCCTTGTGAACGACATCGCCGGGGAAGGTGTCCTGCAGGGGGACGAACACACACGGTTCGTTCATGTCGCACCAGATTCCTGCAACGCCGGCATCAATCAAAGACCGATGGTTGTCCCCCCACCATGTGCGCACCTTGGAGCTCGTGAAATCGGGCCAGGCGCACATTCCCGGCCACACCACGTTGTGGTATTCGTCGCCGTGCAAGGTCGCGCAGAACAAGTCGGCGCGCCGCCCCTCCGAATAGACGGAGTAGTCCTCGTCCACCTTGACGCCGGGATCGATGATCGTTACGACGTGAAAGCCGTCTGCGGCCAACTCGGACAGAAGCTTCGATGGATCTGGAAAGCGTCCGTGGTCCCAAGTGAACACGCGATAGCCGTCCATGTAGTCGATATCCAGATAGAGGGTGTCGCAGGGAATGTCGCGTTCACGGAAAGAGCGCGCGATCTCCTTCAACTCGACGGCGTCCATGTACGAGTATTTGCTCTGCTGGTAGCCAAGCGACCACAGGGGAGGCATCGGAGTCCGGCCCGTCAGCTCGGTATACCGGGACAACACCGCGCGCGGCGAGGGGCCGCAGAACACGTAGTAGATGAGATCACCACCATCGCCGGCAAAGCAGGCGGTGTCTGGATCGTCGCTGGCGAGGTCGAATTCAACTCGATGTGTATTGTCGAACAACAGACCCCAAGCGTTGCCTTCATCAAGCGCCAACAGAAATGGTATCGATGTGTACAGGTTGCTGAGACTTGCGGTGTGGCCTATCGGGGGATCGATGTTCCAGAAGATCTGATGTGAATCGGTTTTCTCGAGCCCACTGGTGCGTTCTCCGCAGCCGAAGTAGCGCTCGGTCAGAGCGTGCCGCTTGTACACCCGCACCGCCGGGCCGACGGGGGCGGCCCATGGCTCACCCGGTGACCCTGCGACCGTGCCCATTCCTTTATCCGGATCATCGCTCGCGAACGTGCGGCCATTCCCGTCGGAGAACTGGATGCGCAGCGGATCCAGGGCCACAGTGGCGATGCCGGACGCGGCGGAGAGCGTGATGGCACCGTCCCCTTCCGAGTATTCGAAGGGCACCGGATCCCACTGTGTCCGGGCTATCGCCTCGGTCGAGTAGCGGGGCGTCCGGCCCTGGCCGAACATGCCCACGCGCCAGAGGTCTGGTGCAAGCGCCGTCACCTCGACCCTCGTCGAGCCGCTCTTGAGCAGCACTCCGGAATCCGTACACGCTTCGATCTCTGCGCGCCCAATCGGAACATACTCGTTGGCTTCGCTCACGCCATTTCTCTTTTCGCCGGGCCGGACGGAACGCCATCGTATGAGCTCAACGGTGGGATGCGACCCACGACTGCAGATCGGCGCAGGTTCTGTAATTCAAGATGCGCGGCCGCTCGATTCCCGCTTTCATAGCAGCGGACAGCGCCATATCGACAAAGCGCAACTCGGAGGGGTCGTGCGAGTCCGTCCCTATCGTGAACATCACGCCGGAGGCGTTTGCTACGGGCAGCAGCTCATCACTGAGGTCCTGCCGGTGTGGATGCGAGTTGATCTCCACCGCCTTTCCCAAAGAGGCAGCCTCTGCGAAAACCCGCTCCCAATCAGCGTTCAAACCGGGGCGGCGACTGTAACGGCGCCCGCGTGGATGCCCGATCACATCGATGTTCGGGTTGCGGAGTGTGGTGAGATAGCGCTGTGTGGAGTCCTCGGCCACTCGCAGTGCGCTGTGAAAGGACCCCAGCACCAGATCAAGTCCGGGAAGAACCGCCGGGTCCATGTCACCCTGGCCCTCGGCGTCGATATTCATCTCGATGGCGCGTAGCACCCGGAAATCGGCCGAGGAGCCCAGTCCCTCGTTCAGCCTCTCGATGGCCCGCCCCTGCTCGGCGAGCTGCTCGGAATCCATGCCGCGTGGAACTCGCATCCCCCCGGAATGATCGGTGATCGCGATGTAGGCCAGACCTCGCGCGGCGCAGGCGGTGGCCATCTCCGGCAGGGTGGAGTTGCCGTCGCTCCAGGTTGTATGCATCTGAAGGTCGGCTTTGAGCTCGCTCCGCCATTCTTGCTGCGACGCCACCTCGGCGCGGGCGGCTGCGAAGGTATTGAATCCCCGGCGCGCGGGGGGCGGCTCCGGGACCTCCGGGGGGTCCTTCAGCCACTGGGTGAGCCGGCGCTCGATGCCAGGACCGACTGCCTCGAGCTCGGTCAGCGAACGTCCCTGCTCGGGAAGCCCCGCCGCTTCCTCGGCCCACAGAAGGGCGGCGCTCGATGCGCGTCCGAGGGCGCGCTTGCGATGCCCTTCGGCGGCGTCCGCCTCGAGCCCCAGGAGCTCAGCGAGGCCGGCGTTGTTCAGATGGGCTGACAATGGCGCTCCGGACATGGGAAGTGGGCCTCGTGCGACCGAGACACTAGTGCCTCGTCGTGCAAATTCCAGGCGCGTTACTTCCGCGACGAGACATTAGGCGACGGTCACCTCGAGTGTGGGATATCCGGTTGCTCCTGCGGGATGGGGGGCTGCGGTCTCCTTCGTCTGGACGTCGCCCAGCCCATCGGTTGCCCGGCAGACCACCGAGGTTGTCCCAGCCTCTTCGGGTGTCCAGCGATAGGCCCACTGGCGCCAGGTGAGCGGGCCGATCGGCTCTTTGACTAAGGCGTCCTGCCAGCTACTGCCGCCGTCGGTGGAAACCTCCACTCCCTTCACACCGCGGTCGCCGGCCCATGCGACGCCCGCGACCCAGGTCGCCTCCCCAACCACGGCCGACCCCGAATCGCCCGCGACGTCGATGCGGGATTGCGTTCTGACCAGCGCAAGGTCGGACCACCCGCGCTCCATCCAGTAGCCCTTGTAGTCTCGGGCCACCACCTCGATCGCCTCGATCCACTTGACGTTCTTCATGCCGTAGGTCGATGGGACCCGGACGCGGCAGGGAAACCCGTGCTCCTGGGTGAGCGGCCGGCGATTCTGGGCGAACGCGAGGAGAACGCTGGGGCTCCGTGCTGTTTCGAGGGTGATGGAATCGCTGTAGCCGTCGGCCGCGCGAAAGACGACGTCGAGGGCCCCGGGGTGCGGTCCGGCGGCGTCGAGGAGATCCCTCAACCTCACCCCACCCCACAGCGAGCTGCCGATCAGGTCACCGCCGACCTCGTTCGAGATGCAGGTGAGAACCGAATACTCCTCGACCACTTCGAAACCCTCTCCCAACTGGGAGAACGACAGGTTCAGAGGGCTCTCGACTTCTCCGGTCAGTTCGAGGTTCCAGCCGGCGGCCTCGACCGAAGGCTGGACGAGATTGATGTCCACGACGTAGTGCTTTCCGGTCGTCGTGATCTCGGGGGTCAGGCCCGGGATCTTCGGGAAGCCGGGGCGCTCCGGAAGCGGCGCCGGGACGAGAGGTTCGACCAGCGCAATGGTTCGGTTCGGCCCGCCGAGCTTGCGCCCGAAGTACCCGGCGACGCCGCCCGCCAACGCGAGCGCGAGGGCGCTTCCTGCCCCGAGCCCGAGCGTCCGCCGGCGGCCCGGGTCAAAGGTATGGGTGGCCTTCGGCCCCGCCGCCACGGTCTCCGCAACCCGAGCGTAGAGAGGGACTGCCACCACGAGCGCCAGGGTTGCCAGCAGACCCTCCCGGGTCGCAAACCCTCCCGACGAGGTTGGCAGCAACGCGAGCCAGCCGATCAGGGCCACAACCGCTCCGGCCAGGAACGGCCGGAGGCGCCCGTTCCGGGTCGTGCGGGCCAGGGTCTCGGCCCCCAGCAGGATGGCGCCGGCAAGCACCCCTGCAACGAGAAGCGGCCTGGCCAGGTGGCCCAGGGTTTCGATGAAGAAAGTGGCAAGGTCTCCCGGCACCGAGCGGATGACCTTCGTCGCCACCTCCGTGGGCAGGAAGCCAACTGCCGTCACCCAACCGGAAACGCCCCACAGGGTGGCGAGCACGACCGCCGTTGCAAGCGCTCCGGCCACGCGGGCGCTCTTTCCGGAGGTGCTGGGCTCGTTCGGATCCGTCTCCCGAGACGGCCCGGCTTCCTGTTCGGTCATGTCCTTATTGTTCGACGTGCCCGCTTTTATGCCTCCGCGCGCAAGCGAAGCAGGCTTTTCGAGGAGGCGCACCGGTACGGCCGCACTAAGCCGAGGCCAGGTTCAGTAAAGTCCCCCGGGAAACTCTGGCCCCCCCGGGATGGAGGCGATCACCAGCCCCGGGCGACCCACTCCTCCAGATGTGGTTTCTCGGCGCCGATCGTGGTGTCGTCGCCATGGCCAGGATACACCGGGGTGTCGTCGGGAAGCGTGAACAGCTTGGTTTCGAGCGAACCGATGATCTGGTCAAATTCCTCCTTGTTATTGGTCTTGCCGGGGCCGCCGGGAAAGAGAGTGTCACCTGCGATCAGGTGACGACCCACCAGGAAGCTGGTGCCGCCCGGAGTGTGTCCGGGCGTGTGGAGCGCCTTCGCCTCCTTGGTGCCGAACCGAACCGAGTCACCGTCGGACAACCTGTTCTCGATGGCCACGGGGTAGTCGTCCCCCGGGTGGGCGTGGACGGGCACGCCAAGCTTGTCCTTGAGGTCGGCCAACGCCTGGATGTGATCGGGATGCCCGTGCGTCTGCACTATGCCAACCACCCGTGCGTCCCCTACCGCCGACAGGATCGTCTCGGCCTCGAAACAACCGTCGACAATCAGCGCTTCGTGGGTGTCCGGATCTTCGAGGACGTAGACGTTGTTGCCCATGTCTCCTACCTCGACTTTCCTGATGATCAGATCGTCGCCTTCGTAGTGATGCGCCACCATCAGCCTCCTAGCCGTTGTGTGAGCAAGCAAACCGCTCTATACCAGGGTCACCGACGCCGGCACGTCCTCGACGTGGACCTCGGAGCCAAGCTCCACGTTGTACCGCAGGAGCGCGAGGGCGCGCCCCCCGACGGCGCTGGTCACCGTCCCGATCTTTCCGTCGGCGGACATGACGTCGGCCCCCGGCCGCAGCGTCCCGGCGGATTGTAGCCGGAACAGCTTCCGGTTCACCTTGCCCCTGAAATGGATCTTCGCCATAGCCTCCTGTCCCAGGTAGCAGCCCTTGTCGAAATGCACCGCACGATCTTCGATGCCTGCCTCCTGGGGGAACGTCTTGGGGCCCATGTCCCGGCCCCATCGGGGCCTGCCCTCCGCGATCCTGAGAGCCTCGAGCTCCACCTCTCGGCCCTCGACCACCTCCGAGCGGCGCAGAGTTGCGAGG
>JALZIC010000024.1 GCA_030860455.1 Actinomycetota bacterium | reverse complement strand
CACGTGCTCCTTACCTTTCATGGGCGGCGTTTCTCGTAACCCGACGCTGGCACACTTCGCAACCCCCCGAAGGGGGGCCGCCTTCCCGGCGCTTGACCGAATTGTCACATGCCGGGCTGACAACATGGAGGGCTGGGGATCAGGCCAGGCCGGACGCAAAACGCAGATAGAGGAACACGACCGGTGCGCAGAAGACCATCGCATCGAGCCTGTCCAGGAAGCCGCCGTGCCCCGGAAGCAGCCGCCCCGAGTCCTTGACCCCCACGGTTCGCTTGACCAGTGACTCGGCCAGATCGCCGGCCGCCCCGAAGACCCCGCAGAGCGCGCCGAGAGCGCCCCCGTCCACCCATCCGAGAGGGGGCAGCGCGGCCGCACACGCGACTCCCCCGACGAGGCAACAGACAAGGCCCCCCGCGAACCCCTCCCACGACTTCCCCGGGGAGATCGAGGGGGCCATCCTGTGGGCGCCAAAGCGCGTGCCGGTGAAGTAGGCGCCGATGTCGCCGAGGGCTGCGATCAGGACGAAGGCGACGAGCAACTGGAGGCCGTCCGGTCCCAACACCAGGATGGAAGCCGCCCCGGCGCCACCTCCTCCTATCCAGGCCACCCCGAGCACGGTCCAGGCCACGTCGGAGGCTGCGTTATGCCCCCTCCCCGGCCGGAGCGCCAGCAGAAAGGCGCCGAACATCGTGACCACGAGCACCGCACCGACGAGGCCTGGCCGTCTGAAGTAGGCGACCGCCACCATGGCGCCGGCACACGCCAGGCCGAAGGACGCCACCGGGCGCCCGCCGGCGCGCACCAGCCCGTCGAACAACTCCCACAGGCAAACGAGGGCAACGACGGCGATCAGAGCGCCAAAGGCGGCCCGTCCCAGAAGGTAGACGACGCCCATGGCCCCGAGCAGCACACCTGCCGTCGCAACCGCCTGCACGAGCGAGCGTCCGGCCGGTCCCCCCTTCCCCTGCGCCGGATCAAGCACCGGGTTCCCTTCAGCCCGTCCCTTCGCTCTCATTCAGTGCCTCGCCGAAGCACCCGTCAGACCTCGGAAAGCTCTTCTTCCTTGTGCTTCAGGTTGGCGTCGACATCCGCCACGTTCTTATCGGTGAGCTTCTGCAAGCGGTTTTCCGCTGCTCGCTCCTCGTCCTGGGAGAGCGAGCCGTCCTTCTTCATCCGTTCGAGCTCCTGTTTTGCGTGACGCCGAACTCCACGCACCGCGATTCGGCCCTCCTCGGCGCGCGTATGAGCCAGCTTGACGAGCTCCTTGCGGCGGTCCTCGGTGAGTTGCGGGAAGGCCAGTCTCACCACCTGACCGTCGTTGCTCGGCATGATGCCGAGGTCTGATGCCTGCAATGCCTTTTCGATCGAGGCAATGGAGTTCGGGTCATACGGCGCGATTACCAGCAGCCGGGGCTCTGGAACCGACATGTTCGCAACCTGATTCAGCGGCACCTGAGATCCGTAGTACTCGACCGAGATGCGGTTCAGCAGCGAGGGGCTGGCGCGACCCGTCCTGATAGAAGACAGATCCTCTCGATTCACCGAGACGGCCTTCTTCATCTTGCTTTCAGCTTCCTTTAGGACTTCCTCTTTGTCCTCGGCCATTCCAGCCCTTTCTAGGTCGTTTAGGTGGATGCCTGGACATTCGAGTCCGAATGCACCCAGGTACCCACCTCGTCCCCGGACAAGACCCTGACGATGTTGCCATCCTTCAAAGAGAACACGATGATGGGCAAATCGTTGTCCATGCAAAGCGAGATTGCGGTTGAGTCCATCACCTTGAGACCGCGCTGCAGAACTTCGATGTACGAGACCGACCGAAACATCTTGGCGCCGGGGTTGACATGGGGATCGGAGTCATAGACACCATCTACCTGGGTGCCCTTCAGGATCGCATCGGCGCCGATCTCGAGAGCCCGCAGGGCGGCGGACGTATCGGTGGAGAAGTATGGATTGCCCGTCCCTCCGACAAAGATGACAACGCGTCCTTTCTCGAGGTGTCGCATGGCCCGCCGCCGGATGTAGGGCTCGGCGACCTCCTGCATAGAAATGGCGCTCTGGACGCGCGTTTGCACGCCCTTCTTCTCGAGAGCGTCTTGGAGGGCAAGCCCGTTGATGACAGTGGCGAGCATCCCCATGTAATCGGCTGTCGTTCGGTCGGTTCCTTGGGCGGAAGCGGACAGTCCTCGCACTATGTTGCCACCGCCTATGACCACGGCCAGCTCGGTCCCCAGATTCTTGGCGTCAACGACCTGACTTGCGATAGAAACCACGGTGCGAGGGTTGATTCCGATGCCAAGCTCTGGATCGGCGAATGCCTCTCCCGAGAGCTTTAGTAGCAGGCGTTTGAATTTGGGAGGAGCGTGGATCGCACTCACAAGGCTTTACGCCCCTCTTTCTTCACCGACCCGTATACGGCAAAAACGTCCAATTGAAACGTTCTCACCCATGCTGGAGCGCGCCTCATCGATGAGAACTGCGATCGTCTTGTTCTTGTCCTGAATCCACTCTTGATCTTGAAGCACGTTTGCCTTGTAGAACGCCTCGAGCTTGCCTTTGACGATTTTGTCTATCACCTGCTCCGGCTTTCCCGAATCCACCGCCTGCTTCGCGTAGATGGCAGACTCCTCGACGATAACGTCCTGTGGCACTTCATCCCGTGACGTCCAGGACGGATCGGCAAAGGAGATGTGCATCGCCAGGGTCTTCGCCAGACGCTCGAACTCCTCGGTCTTGGCCACGAAGTCGGTTTCACAATTGAGCTCGATCAGCACTCCGAGCTTGGGTGGGTAGTTCGGGTCCGGCTTGTGCATGTATGAGTAGACGATGCCTTCGCTCGCCTGACGGCCGGTGCGTTTCGCAGCGTCGGCTAAGCCCTTCTCGCGCAAAATTCGCTTGGCTGCATCGATATCCCCATCCGTCTCGGTCAGCGCCTTCTTGCAATCCATCATTCCGGCGCCCGTCGCGTCTCTCAATGCTTTTACATCTCGTGCGGTGAAGCTGGCCATATCGGTCGTTCTACCTTTCTCGCGTTCTGGTCAACGGGCTACTTGTGCTCGCCTGCTGCCTCAAGCCCTCTGAGCTGCCTCTGTTGGAGCGGCCTCGTCTGAAATGCCCGCGGCTTCGTTTTGTTCCCCTGAAGAGGCCGGCGCAGGGCTCGAGGCCGTTGCGTCGCCCGCCTCGGGCCCCTTCTCGGCGGAGCCGGCGACGGCTGGGGGCTCCGCAGGCTCACTGCGCGCCGCTTCCTCCTCGGCCTCGAGCTGGAGCTCCCACTCTGCTTTTGGCTCCGCGGCGGCGCCTGGGAGCACCTCGGCCGAGGGTGGGGTCGCGGCAGAGCCTGGATCCTCACCCGCCGCCCCCGGGCGCATGGATCTGCCCTCGATCGCAGCATCGGCAATGATACGCGTCAGCAGCGCACCAGACCTGATCGCGTCGTCGTTGCCCGGGATTGCGTAATCGACATCATCGGGATCGCAGTTGGTGTCCAACACTGCGACGATCGGGATGCCGAGCTTCTTGGCTTCCCGGACCGCGATCTCCTCCTTTTTCGTGTCGAGCACGTAGATCGCATCCGGCGGCTTATCGAGATCTCGGAGCCCCCCGAGGTTGCGGCTCAGCTTCTCGTACTCCCGCCGGAGGCTGAGGGCCTCCTTCTTGCTCATCGCATCAAGGGAGCCGGTCGACACCATGTCTTCGAGCTCGCGCATGCGCTTGATGCGCTCGTGGATAGTGCGGAAGTTGGTGAGCATGCCACCCAACCAACGGAAGTTGACGTACGGCATACCCGCTCTCTTCGCCTGGTCCTCGACCGCGTCCTGTACCTGTCTCTTCGTGGCCACGAAGAGAACCGTCCCCCCGCCCGCGACGAGGTCGCGTATGAACTTGTACGAGCGTTCGATTCCCCCCATGGTCTGCTGGAGATCGAGGATGTAGATGCCGTTGCGCTCGGTAAAGATGAAGCGCTTCATCTTTGGATTCCATCGACGCTTCTGATGACCGAAATGAACCCCGGCCTCTAGAAGCTGCCTCATCGTTACGACGGGCATTGATCATTCCTCCTTCGGTTATCACCCGGCCTAAGCCGAATTCCTCCGCCCACCGACTCGGGCGAACCCGAGACCGAAAACCCCAGACGCGCTAATCAGGCCCGGGGTAGGTGAACGTGTGTATTTGGTGGACCCATTCTCAGCCTCGCTAGGCTAACACGCGCCGATTGGGCAGCCCGGTCGAGAGATCGGGGCGCGGAACCTGCGCCGGCTCTATCCGGCGTGGCTGGCTTCGTTGATGATTCCGCGCATGGCGAGCACCGCCTTGGTGTGCATCTGACATACCCGCGACTCGGTTACACCCAGGACTTTGCCGATCTCCGCCAGGGTCATCGCCTCGTAGTAATAGAGCGTGACGACCCACTTTTCCCGCTCGGGCAGCCGATTGACCGCTCGCGCCAGAATCTCCTTCATCTCCTCGGACTCGAACGCCTCCACGGGCCCGACTGCCTTGGTGTCTTCGAGTGTCTCGACCAGAGACAGCCTGTCCCCCCGCTCGCCGTCTACCGACATGAGCTCGTCCAGGGCAATGAGGGAAACGCTCGACAGTTGCGTGTAGGTGTGGTTGAGGTCGTCGAGCGAAACGCCCAGCTCCTGGGCGACCTCTGGGTCGGACGGCGGCCGCTTCAGCTTGTTCTCGAGGCTCGTGTAGGCCTTTTCGACCTCGCGCGCCTTGAATCGCACCGACCTGGGCACCCAGTCGATAGCTCGCAGCTCGTCGATGATGGCGCCCCGAATGCGGCTGATGGCGTAGGTCTCGAACTTGATCCCCCGCTCGAGCTCGTACTTGTCGATCGCGTCAATCAGCCCGAAGATCCCGTAGGAAATCAGATCCGCCTGCTCGATGTTCGAAGGTAGGCCCGCCGCCACACGCCCGGCAACGTATTTGACCAGCGGCGAATAGTTGAGGATCAACAGGTCGCGGTCAACGGGTGAAGCGTCCTGTTTGTAACGGGTCCAGGCCGCCGTAACCGGGTCGGGTTTGTGTGGCTTGTGGGGGCCCCGGCCGGCAGCGGGCACCGCCGCCTTGCGCTCGGGGTTGGTCTCGCTCATGCGCGGCCCGCCCGGGGATGGGTCTGGTCGTACACGGTCCGTAGCCGTTCGGTGGAGACATGGGTGTAGATCTGCGTCGTCGCGAGGCTCGTATGTCCCAACATCTCCTGCACCGCACGGAGGTCGGCGCCCCCGTCCAGCAGGTGGGTGGCGAACGAATGCCTCAGAACGTGAGGGCTCACAACCGGCGACCCCTCGGCTCGCAGGAGGCGGGCGAGGGACGCCCGGACCGTGCGCGGGCCGAGACGAGCTCCCCGGAGGTTCAAGAACAGCGCTTCCGTCGCCTGCCCGCCTGCCCGGTCCAACAACGGGGTGCGGGCTTCGCGAAGGTAAATCTCCACGGCGGCGACGGCTGGTTCGCTCATCGGAACCCGCCGCTGCTTACGCCCCTTTCCGGTCACCGACACATTAGCGGCGGTTAGATCGACGTCGCCCAGATCGAGGCCACACACCTCCGCGACGCGGAGCCCGGACCCATAGAGCAGCTCCAGAAGTGCCCTGTCCCGGAGTCCCACGGGGTCGTCGGCGGGGGGGAGCTCACAGAGCCGGGCCGCCTCCGCCGCCTTGAGCACCTTCGGCAGGGGCCGGTCGAGCTTCGGGGCGCCGAGACCTTCGGCCGGGTTGGCGGGGACGAGATCGGTGAGGACCGCCCAACCGAGCAACGAGCGGAGGGCGCTCACTTTCCGGGCGACGGATCGGCGGGCCAATCCAAGCTGCGTCAGATACGAGACGTATCGGCGCAGCAGCTTCCTGTCGACCGCAGCCAGATTGACCACTCCCCCGCGTCCCGCCCATGCATCAAATCCTTTGAGGTCGTGCCGGTAGGCGGCGAGGGTATGGGGCGAAACGTCACGCTCCGCCTCGAGGGCGGTCAGGTAGGCCGCCGACGCAGCCGCTATCGACTCACTGGAGTCCATTTTTCGCTCTACTTCCTTCCGATCAGAGCTTTCTGGTGGTTCTCCCGACCCGACCCCGTAGTCAACCAGCCACTCCGAATGCGTAGTGTACAGGCTCAACAACGTTGCGTAGCTAGACCCCCAGCGAAGGCGCTGTCACCGGCTGCTGTCAACACCCCCCTGTCCGCATTCTGCTCCCTGCGGCAGACCCTTGACAAGTGCCGGGGTTGGCTCGCCTCCGGCGGCGGCCCTTACTTCGGCCGTGGCCGGCTCCCCGGGGGGAGCTTCAGGGTCTGTTGCACCATCAAACCCGGTTACCGGGCTCAGGGATGCAAAGAAGCAGGAATCCGGGCCCACGGGCCCCTGTCCCTTTGGAGCATCATCGCAAGGCCCTGGCCCCCGCCTCGGTCACCAGGTAACCGCCACGTCCTCTGATGACCAACCCCCTCACCTCCAACTTGGCCAGTGCCAGGGCGGTTCGCCCCGGTCGAACGTCGATCCGGGTGGAGATTCGATCCAGTGGTGTCGGAGTGTCCTCGAGTGCCGCCAGCACTTCCCTTTCGACACAGTCGACCGGGGCGGGCTTCGGAGCGGATCCGGGGGACGGAGACCACACCAAATTTGGGGCCAGATCTTCGAGAATGTGGCGTGGATCGGTCACCAGAGCCGCCCTTGCCGTTCGAATTAGCTCGTTTGGGCCCGCGGCCATCGGATTGCGGATGCTCCCCGGAACAGCCCACACGAATCGATCGAGGTCAAGGGCCAGGCGGGCGGTCACCAGCGCGCCGCTTGTAACGGCGCCCTCCACCACCACGACCCCGACGGAGAGAGCGGCGATGATGCGATTGCGCGCCGGGAAATTCCGTTTCAGGGGTGCCACGCCGGACGGGTACTCCGACACCACGGTTCCCCTCTGCAGGATTTGCTCCTTCAGTCGAAGGTTCGCCGCGGGGTAGCCGACGTCGAGCCCGCAGCCGAGCACCGCAACGGTGCTGCCGCCGGCTTCGAGGGCAGCGGCGTGGGCCGCGGCATCGATGCCCACGGCGAGTCCAGAGACAATCCCGAAGCCGGCCTGCGCCAGGGACCCGGCTATGGCGCGGGCGCTCTCGATTCCCGCCGCGCTCGGGCGTCTCGTGCCCACGACGGCCACCGCCGGAGCGCTGTCGGTTAGAGGTGCCCCGGACACGAAAAGGCGTTCCGGCGGCGTCTGGGTGCCGGGTTCGGAAAGATGCGGGGGCCATTCGGCGGCCCCGGGATGGACAGAACGGTGGGGCGGCCCGGACGGTACGGCCCTCATGCGCCCGCCCCGACGTCGTCGAGCGTTCGGTACGAGATGGCCTCGCCGATCTGCTCCTCGCCGACCTCCTCGGAACCGGCCAGGTCGGCCAGCGTACGCGCCACCCGCAGAACCCGGTCGATCCCCCGCCCGGACAGGGCGAGGCTGTCGACGGCAAGCCCGATCATCGCCCGCGCGGGCCCCGCCAGGCTGCAGGCTTGTTCGAGCTGGCGCTTGGAAGCCGAGGCATTGGTGGTGCGCGGCGAATCGTACCTGTCTGCTTGCAGCACCCGTGCAGCCTCGACCCGCCGGCGCACGACCTCCGACGACTCGCCCTGAGGCGGGCCGAGAAGATCGCCCTTCGACGGGCGCGCCATGGCGAGTTGAATATCGAATCGATCCAGGAGCGGCCCCGACAGCCTCGCCCGGTACACCTCGAGGGAGTGGTGCGAACAACGGCAGGTTCGCAGAGAGTCCCCTGCGTACCCGCAGGGGCACGGGTTCATAGCCGCTACCAGCGAGAATCTGCATGGGTAGCAAATGGCGCCACCGGCTCTGGCGATGCGGACCCGTCCCTCCTCCAGGGGAGCCCTGAGGCTCTCGAGCACGTCGGTGCGGTAGAGCGTCAGCTCGTCGAGGAACAGGACGCCATGATGGGCGAGGCTGGCCTCTCCGGGGCGCGCCAGACCGGGCCCGCCGCCGATCATCCCCGCCAACGAGACGTTGTGGTGAGGCGTCCTGAACGCTCGCGACCTCAACAGATGGGCCCGCTCACCCAGCAATCCGGCAACCGAGTGCACGCGGGTGACGTCGAGAGCCTCGTCGATCCCCATCGGCGGAAGGATGCCCGGAAGCCGGCGGGCCAGCATCGTCTTTCCGGACCCCGGCGGACCGACCAGCAAGAGGTTGTGCCCGCCTGCGGCGGCCACCTCAAGCGCCCGTTTGGCGGCCTGGTGACCGCGTACCTCCTCGAGGCTCTCTGAATCCTCCTGCACCGGTGGACTGTGAGCCGCAGGTGGCGGCGGAGCCCATCTGCCCTTGGCCCAGGCGATGCAGTCCCGCAGAGTCTCAACCGGAACGACCTCGACCGCTTCGACCAGAGCGGCCTCGGAGGCATTGGCTGCGGGGCACACCAGCCCGCGCATCCCCGCCGAGCGGCACGCGATGGCAGCGGCCAGGACTCCTCTCACCGGGCGGACGGCCCCGCCGAGGGCAAGTTCGCCAACCGCAACCCATCCCGCAAGGCGCCCTGAGTCGATTCGGTCTCGCGCGCTCAGAATGCCAAGGGCGAGCGGTAGGTCGAAGTGGGTTCCCTCCTTTCGCAGGGCACCGGGGGCCAGGTTGGCGACAATTCGGGACGCCTTCCACTCCTCGTCACTGGAGACCAGCGCGGCGCGGGTTCGCTGCTCGGCCTCCCGAACCGACTTCGTGGGGAGCCCGACAATGGTGAAGCTCGGCACACCGGTCCCGATGTGGATCTCGACTTCCACCAGATGGGCATCGGTTCCCACCAGAGCAACAGACTGAGTTTTTGCGAGCATGGATCGATCCGATCCCGGCTCAGGAAACGCGGCTTGATCAAGGTATCTGCAGGGTGTGACATCGGGCCCCTGGAGCCGGGAAGACGCGCTAACCCGTTAGAAAGCGTCGGTCAGCTGGACCACCCTTGGGGCCTCTCCCGGCAGGGCGGAGACCGTCACGACATCGAAGCGGATCTCCACCGCACGTGCTCTGTGGCTGGCCAACCAGTGGCCGGCCAGCCGCCTAAGGCGCCCCTGCTTGACGGCCCCGACCGCCTCAGAGGGGTCGCCCCAACGATCGCTCGAGCGGGTCTTCACCTCACAGAATACGAGGAGGGAACCCCTGCGGGCAACGATGTCCAGCTCGCCGATCCGGCAGCGGTAGTTGCGATCGACGACTGCAAACCCCTGCCGCCGGTATAGAGCCGCAGCGAGATCCTCACCCGATTCGCCCAGCAGCCGTCGCGATTCCATGGGCGCACACGGTAACGGCGGGGTGTGACGGAAGGTGAGGCTCTGGAGCGGTTGTCAGCGCTCGATCCCGGGGGGGTCTGGCAGCAGGTCCCGTTCGGACACCTGGGCAAGCTCCTCGACATTGAGGTCCCTGAAGGTGACGACCTTCACGTCCGAGACGAAGCGGGCCGGGCGGTGCATGTCCCATACCCACGCATCGTGAAGCTCGACCTCGAACCAGACCTTGGCGCCCAGGTGCCTGGTGTCCACTTTCACCTCGTTCGCCAGGTAGAAACGTCGTTCGGTCTCAACGACGAACTTGAACATCGGCAGGACGTCTCGGTACTCCTTATAGAGCTGGAGCTCCATTTCGGCCTCGTACTTCTCGAGGTCCTCGACGCTCATGGCACCCCCTCTGGCACTGGGTAGGTCTCCTCCCCAAAGTGTCGCGCTTGGGGCGGAGGGAGCGAGCCATCCTCGTCCGGAAAACCGGTCACCCCGTAGAAAGAAAGGCGATGGATGGGCGAAGGGCCGAAGCGCTTCAGGGCCGCCCAATGCTCCGATGTCCCGTAACCCACATTGGTCGAGAACCCGTACTCGGGATGGCGGCGGTGGTAGCGGCGCATAGACCTGTCCCGGTGAACCTTGGCGATGATCGAGGCGGCGGCGACGTTCTTCGAGACTGCGTCCGCCTTCTTGACTGCCAGGCCGGGCCATTGCAGACGCTTCATCCTGAAGCCGTCGATGAGCACGTAGTCCGGGGTCAACGAGAGGCTCTTGAGAGCCCTGCGAAGCGCCTGAAGATTGCATCTCTGCAGGCCTGTGCGGTCGATCCTGGAGGGCTGGACCCGCACGACGGAGTACGCAAGCGCTCGCTGGAGGATCTGCTCGGCCAGGCGCTCCCTCTGCAGCGAGGTGCAGAGCTTCGAGTCCCTGAGACCCTGGATCTCGGCACCGGGGGGCAGGATGACGGCGGCCGCCACCAGCGGTCCGGCGAGAGCCCCCCGCCCCACCTCGTCCACACCGGCAACCCGCGTGAAGCCGGCCTCCATCAGCCGTCTTTCCATGAGTCCCACCGCCTCAGAGACCATCTCGGTACGGGACTCTAAACGCGTCTCCCCCGGCCATGCGGTGCGGCCGCGGAAATAGGTCCAAGGGTGATGCTCGGCCCTTAGAGGCCCGAGAAATCCACAGGCGGCCAGATCACCACGAAGGCGTGGCCGACGACTTTCTCCTCTTTGATGGGACCGATTATCCGCGAGTCCTCCGAGTTGCTCCGGTTGTCGCCCATGACGAAGATCTCGCCCTTGGGCACGCGGCACCCGCCTTCCGCTGCAACCATTTCCTGCTGCCTGCACGTATGGGATTTGACCTCGGGACTGGAGTTATCCCGGTGTTGCAGATAGGGTTCGGGCACCTTCTCGCCGTTGATCCACAACCTCCGGGGCTTTCCCTCGTAGCGGATCGTGTCCCCGCCGACCGCCACTATCCGCTTGATGTAATCCTCCTCCGAGGCGCTCGGCAGGCCGAGCAGCTCGCGGCCGAAGTTGCGGACGTCCTCGTACCAGGGAAGGTCGGGCAGCTTCTGTCCGAACACAGATTTGGCAAAGACCACGACCTGCTGGCGCTGGGGGTCGCCCAACGTGTAGCTCACCTTCTCGACCAGGACCCTGTCGCCGATCTGAAGCGTCGGCACCATCGAAGCAGAGGGAATGAAGAAGGCCTGGACCAAAAAGGTCTTGATGAGGATCGCTATCCCAAAGGCCACCAGCACCAGGATGGGTAGCTCCGTCAGATAGCCGATGACCGAGCTGCGACCCTTGCGGTCCCCACCGCGTTCGACCGCCACTTCCCTTTCGCCGGTTACCCCAACCTTTGCCATAGAGAAGAAAGCGTAAAGCAAAGCGCGCCTAACAGGGGGGCTCCCCCTCTATCACCCGAGCGGCGGCTCACAGGGCCGGTGGGTTCGAGGAGACCCGCGTCAGCTGCGCCGCTCTTTGACCTTCGCCTTCTTGCCGACCCGGGAACGCAGGTAATAGAGCTTGGAACGCCTGACATGGCCGCGGGCCCGGACCTCGATTTTGGCGATCATCGGGGAGTGGAGCGGAAAGGTGCGTTCTACGCCGACACCGAAAGAGACCTTCCTCACCGTGAATGTCTGCGAGAGCTGGCTTCCCCTGCGCCGGATGACCACGCCTTCGAACACCTGGACGCGTTCGCGTTCGCCCTCGACCACGCGCACATGGACCCGCACCGTGTCCCCCGGCCGAAACTCGGGGAGATCGGTCTTCAGATACGGCCGCTCGACGATGTCGGTCGGGTTCATTGCGCGCTCCTCTTTGTAGAGCCCGACGAGCCAGTCCACAAGGACAGGCTCGTCGAAGCTGGTAGTCCGGACGAGATTTCGAACCCGGGATCTCCGCCTGAAAGAGCGGGGCGATAAAGGCTCCCGTCTCGGAGAAACGAACTCTTTTACCTGGTCAAAGGGAAGTCTAGCCCATCCCTGGAGGAGCAGGCATCGCGATCTGCACGGGCGCCGCTTGGGATCCCGCCTCGGCCTGCGGCCGCGTCTAAGCTAACCGGGCGGTCGGAGCCTACTCTCGACGGAGTCTCCGGCTGACCCTGATCCACAGAGAGATGGTGTAGATCAATCCACCCCATAGGGTCGTGAGACCAATGACCATGGCGATGATCGCGTCAGCTTCCATCAGGCGCTCGCCTCCTGTGAGGTCGTCCGGCCGTCCGCCGGAACGCTGAGGTCGACCTTGCCCCAGCTCTTGGCCATGAACAAGAACCCGACGACAACCGCCCCCACAACGGCGACCCAACCCAAATTGAGCAGGCTCGTGGGGTAGCCCTCGTAGCCCTCCTCCAGAGTTGTACGGAAAAGGTCGAAGAGCATGTAGCCGAGCACGATCGGCGTGATGACGCTGATTGCGATCTTCCAGAGTGCGCCGACGGAGAAATCCGAGATCGGATTGCTGTGGGCTCTCAGGTCCTCGAGCCGGCGCAGGACCCAGGCGAAAGCGATGGCCTCAACCAGGCCCGCGCCCACAAGCCCGAAGTTGTTGGAGTAGTAGTCGGTGACGTCGAGGAGATAGAGTCCGCCCTGAGTCGTGAACAGCAAGGAGATCAAAGCGCCGAACCCACCGGACAGCGCGACCGATCTCCGCCGGCTCCAGCCGAACTTCGAGGACATCCCAGCTACGTAGGTCTCTACGATGGATATCAGCGACGATAGGCCGGCGACGATCAGGGACCCGAAGAACAGAACCCCCAGGACGGAGTTGAATCCCGGGAACGTGTTGATGATCTGCGGAAAGATCACGAAGGCGAGAATCGGGCCCTGGTCGGCGACCTGGTTGACCCCAACGCCCTGCTGTGTGGCGAGAAAGCCCAGACAGGAGAAGACGGCGATGCCGGCGAGCAGCTCGAATGAGCAGTTCGAGAAAGCCGCAATCGCCGCGTTGTTGTTGAGGTCCATTCGCTTCGGCACGTAGCTGCCCAGGGTCGACATGATGCCCCACCCGACCGACAGCGAGAAGAAGATCTGGGAGTAGGCGGCGATCCACACCGTGCTGTCGGTGATCCTGGAGAAGTCGGGTTGAAACAGCTCGTTGAGGCCCGTGGCCGCGCCGGGCAGGGTGAGGGCACGGACAATTATGGCGAAGAACATGGCCATCAGCACCGGGATCATGACCCGGTTGGCGAGCTCGAGGCCCTTTCGCACCCCTCTGAAAAGGATCCCGAGCGTGGCCGCCCACACGATGGCCAGCGGAACGAGAATCCCGATGACCACGCCACCGAGAGCCAGTCCCCCGGATTCTGCGGGGTTGGGTGTGACGTGAAGGAAGTTGGTGAGGAGGAAGCCCTCTGTGTCCTTTCCCCATTGCAGACCGAACGAGAAGTAGGCGTAGGACAGCGCCCAGGCCAGGATCACCGCGTAGTAGGTGGAGACAATGAATGACACGGCGATCTGCCACCATGCGATCCACTCTGTCTTTTTCCTTCCCGCACGGGCGAAAGCCAGCGGGGCGACACCCCTGAAGCGGTGCCCGATTACCGTTTCCATGATGAGGAGCGGGATGCCGGCGGTCAGCAGAGCGAAGATGTACGGGATCAGAAACGCCCCCCCGCCGTTGGAGTAGGCGATATAGGGAAACCTCCAGATGTTACCGAGCCCGATGGCGGATCCGATGGCGGCGAGCACGAACCCGAGCCTTGTGAACTGATCGGCGTTCTGTTCGTTCGCCTGATCCTGAGCCTCGGCCTCAGCCATGCTTGCCCCCCTAAGTCTTCCTAGCGGCTCTCCAGCCTTTTCGAGCCGGCTTCAACGGGTCCCCCTGTTGTGCTCCTCGCGGACGTGCCGCCGTGAATATAGACCGTGACGCCTGACTGGTCATGTTCTGCCGCTCTCAAGCCTTGTCTGGTCTCTGCGGCCGAGCCTTCGACAACTCCCATGCCTTCTTTCGACTGCGGTTGCTCGCCTTCCCTTGACCTCGCCCGGCTGGGTGCTCTAATCGCTTAGCGTCGCTCTCCCGCCACCAGGAAATTGAGCGAGTGGCGGCGCCACGAGGCGGTCACCATCTGTCGCCGGGCGAGGCTCATTCCCGAAGCGACCTGCACCTTCGCAGTAGCCCGGACGGGATTCGAACCCGTGATCTCCGCCTTGAGAGGGCGGCGTCCTCGGCCAACTAGACTACCGGGCCATGCCTCATGCGCTGGGGCGCCTGGATTCGAACCA
>JALZIC010000019.1 GCA_030860455.1 Actinomycetota bacterium | reverse complement strand
GGAAGCCCGCGCTGAGCATCGACGAAGGCTTGGGCCAGACCGTGGACTGGTTCCGCTCCAGGATGTAGGCCCCGTTGCTCCGTCCCGTGAGGAGGCGCTTCTCTGGGGCCGCGCTCCGCCGGTCATCGATCATCCTCGTCCGAGATGTGAGGAGGAATCCGGAAGGTCAGGCCGAAGGCGCTGAAGCCGATTCGGACGTGGGGGCGAGGATCGTGTCGGCTGTCGTTGGAGTCGGCTCTGGAGTGGGAGTCGGATCGGGCGCGGGCTCGTCCCCCGGCGCGGGCTCGTCCCCCGGCGCAGGCTCGTCCCCCGGCGCAGGCTCGTCCCCCGGCGCGGAAGTCGGCTCGGGCGCAGGCACTATCAGGAAGCGGTCGTCCGTGGTTGACGTTGCGTCGTCGGGGGCAGGATGGTCGGAGCCACCGGCCGAGACCTTCTGCCCCTCCGCGTCCGAGGTGGCCTCGGACTTCTCCGTAGCACTTTCTTCGCCGGGCGCGCCGGCCTCCTCCTTGGCGGCCTCTCTCTTGAGCTCGTCGAGCAATCCGGGGAGAGCGCCGCCGGCGCCCCTGCGGTGGGTTTCCCTCCCGCTCCCGTCGTCTGAAGTTGGAGTTTCGGCGCCGGCCACCGACCTCACTACTCGCACGGCGGCATCGGCTGAGTCGCTCCGAACCGCTACCGTCCCCCCGACGGCGGAGGCTCCGATCAGGGCTGCGGCAACCACCGGCATCACCTTTTCGCCGACCGCAACGGAGACATGCTCGATCATCCCGCTCGAGGTCACCGCACCGCTTGCATATGCGATCTCTGCCGTTGGAGAGGCTGCGCGCGCCACGTCGGCGGGCCCGAAGGGGAGATGCCGGGCCCGGAAGCGGTCCAGGAACCCATAGAGGGGAAGCATGACCGGCGCCGGTACCCACGTCCTGCGGAAGCGCTTGCGAGCGCGGTGAAGCAGCGCTTTGACCTGCCCCTCGCTGATGTTGAGCGCCAGAGCGATCTCCCGGTAGGGGAGACCCTCGTAGTCGCGCAGCACGATCGCGGCTCGATGCGCGGGGGGAAGCGAAGACAACACGGCGCGTACCTTGTCGCCCTCGGCCTTTTTCAGCAGGACCTGCTCGGGTTCATCCGTCCTTGTACCCGGTCGCTGCTCGAGAGCATCGATCGAGGTGACGTCCTGTGGCCGCCGCTTACGGAGCCTGAGGTGATCGAGGCAGACGTTGGTCGCTATCCGGACGATCCATGGGCCCAGCTGGTAGTGACCGTTGAAGCGCCCGAGCGCCTGATAGACCCTCAGGAACGTCTCTTGCGTAGCCTCCTGGGCGTCGTCGCGCTGGCCAAGCATCCGATAACAGACGTTGTAGACCGATCGGTTATAGCGGCTGTAGATGGAGCTGTAGGCGTCGGGTTCGCCGCGTTGGAAGGAGAGGGTTAGGTCTCTGTCCTCATCAGAGCCCAGGACGGAGGTGGCTACCTCGTCCTGCTCGTGCTTTCTCAGCGCAGCCATCGAACCTCCCGGGTACCCCTCCGCTATCGCCCGCTCTCATTATCCCACCTTCCGGAAGTCGGTAACCCTAAATGCCGCATCGGTATTTCTCGTTCCGATCCGCGGCTCCTGAAACCTCGGGCCGGTCACCCTCGGGCGTACGCCCTGCGCCAGCGGCCGGTCCTCAGGCCATACCGAACGCGCGCCACCGTTGGCCGGGGGTCGTCCGACGACTCGAGCGCGTAGACGGTGCCCCGCTGGGGCTTGAGCGCCCCCAGCGCCTCCCTGGCGCCCATTCTGTTGTCCCTCCAAGCACCGATCAGGTTGCGGACGTCAGCGTCCAACCAGCGGTAGAAAACCCCCGGGCGGGCCTCGACCCGCGGCACCTCTTCGCCTCGCAGCAGATCACAATAGAGACCCACTAGGTTGGCTCCGGCTGCAACCGCCAGGAGCAACGAGGCGTATACGCGTGGGTTTACGTCGATCAGGTAGCGGCCCATGAAATCGGCCTCGAAGATGCCGTTGTAACCCTCCAGCAGTCTGAGGAGGCCGGCTTCGATCTCACGATCGACGGCCACCGTCCGTGCAGCGCAGGCAGACCCCGCCTCCGGAGGCCACGTCCGTATATGACGCTGGCGCACCGAAGCGACCATGGTCCCTTCCCACACCAGACCTGCGACACCGTACTCCTCTTCATTCTGCAGGAAGGGCTGCACGAGGACCTCGCCGGCCCGGCTCGACCACCATCGAAGATCGTCCGGACCGTGAGCGACCCTGGCCGCGTGCTTGACCGTCGGCTTGACCATCACCGGGTAGTCGAGCCGGCCTGCCTCGTGCAGGAGCTCGTCTGTGCTCGCGTACAGCGTCGTGGGGGGAGTTTCCAGTCCTGCTCCTGGGGCGAGCTGCGCGATGCGCGCTTTGTCCAGAAAACGAATCTCGGGCCGGTTCAGTGCCCGCAGAGAGATATCGGTCGTTGGCAAGACGGCCAGATAGGGGCGGGAGTCGAGCTCCGCCCCAATTGCGCCGACGTATTCATCGGAGCGGTGGCTCGGCACCCGGATCTGCCGGAGGCAGTGCCGTGACGACGCAGCCAGCGAGATCGGGGTAGAGAACGCCACGGCGGGGTGATAGCCGGCGGCGGCAAGGGCTCGCACGGCTGCAACCGACCCGGACGCCTTACCGTAGTTGTCATCGGTGATGAGCACCCACCGGCCGTCCTCCGGCCCTGGCGTAATCAAGCCGTGGGGGCCGGGGTCGTCAGGAGAGTGTTTGATGTCCCGTCCCCGCCCAGGCGACCCTGGTCGCGAACGACCGAAGCCTTCGGGGACCAGGTGCTACGCGGGGGACGAGACAATATCGGACTTCTCCCAACTACCAGTAGATGTGCTTCCAGGGCCCCATCTTCGCCTGTTTTGGGAATGTACCCGCCGAGAAGGGTTGAGGGTTGGTTTCGGAGAATCGACGTTCAAGTGGAACCCGGCCTAGTGCCGATAGAGTCCTCCTATGCTTGTCCTCCGCGCTGTGAGTGTCGCCCCATCGCATGCTGTCCCTCAAACCGGAACGGCAAGGCCGCCGGAGGAAACAGGATCGTCTCGTGCCTAGGGCCGTGGTTACCGGGGGAGCGGGTTTTCTGGGCTCCCATTTGTGTCGGCGGCTCCTCCGGGAAGGCTGGGAGGTGGTCTGCCTCGACTCGTTGGTGACGGGCAGCGACACCAATCTCGAAGAGATCTCCGATGACGAACGCTTCTCGTTCAGCTCTGTTGACGTTACCCACCCTCTGAAGATCGCCGGCGAGGTCGATTGGGTCTTTCACCTCGCCTCTCCGGCTTCGCCGCCCGATTACCTCAGGCTTCCGATCGAGACCCTCAAGGTCGGGGCTCTGGGGACCTATTCGGCGCTCGATCTGGCGCTGTCCAAGGGGGCGTCGTTTTTTCTCTCCTCCACCTCGGAGGTTTACGGAGACCCGTTGGTGCACCCGCAGCCCGAGAGCTATTGGGGCAATGTCAATCCGATCGGGCCCCGCAGTGTGTACGACGAGGCCAAACGCTACGCAGAGGCGGTCACTTTTGCCTACAACAGGGTTCACGGTATCCCCGTAAAGGTCGTGCGCATCTTCAACACGTATGGCCCGCGGATGCGCCGGGCCGACGGCCGGGCGGTGCCGAACTTCATCGACCAGGCCCTGCAGGGACACCCTGTGACGGTTCATGGCGATGGAAGCCAGACCCGTTCGTTGTGTTACGTGGACGATCTCATCGAGGGCTTCTGGCGGTTTCTCTCGGCGGGGGGTACGGGGCCCATGAACCTCGGGAACCCGGAGGAATCCACCATCCTCGAGCTTGCCAAGCTGGTTGCCGACCTTGCCGGCAGCGGCACCGAGGTCGAGTTTCTCCAGCGACCCACCGATGATCCCGAGGTACGCAAGCCCGACATCACGCTGGCGCGCCGCGAGCTGGGTTGGCAGCCCGAAGTCGATCTCAGAGAGGGATTGCAGCGGACCATAGATTGGGCTCGCCCCCGGTGGACCTAAGGCCTTGATTGGTAGGG